>JBKJHI010000167.1:0-9072 GCA_046599085.1 Candidatus Limnocylindrales bacterium | reverse complement strand
GGCCGAGGCTGGGTCCGATGTCGCCGCCGCCCGGACGACGGCGACCCGCGACGGCGACGAGTACGTGATCAACGGTGCCAAGCGGTTCATCAGCCACGGGTCCGTGGCGGACCTGCTCGTGGTCTTCGCGGTGACGGACGCGGAGGCGGAACGCCACCGCCGCCTGAGTGCGTTCGTCGTCGAGGTCCCCACACCCGGGTTCGCCGTGGCGCGGATCGAGCACAAGATGGGCCTCCGTGGCAGCCCGACCGCGGAGCTGACGTTCGATGCCGTGCGGGTGCCGGTCAGCGCTCGCCTGGGCGAGGAGGGCGACGGCTTCGGCCTGGCCATGCGCACACTCGATCGCAGCCGACCAGGGATCGCGGCCCAGGCCGTGGGCATCGCGCAGGGCGCGCTCGATGTCGCGACCGCCTACGCCAGGGAGCGGCGTCAGTTCGGTCAACGCATCGGTGATTTCCAGCAGATCGGCGCGATGCTCGCTGACATGGACGCCGGGACGGAGGCGGCGCGCCAGCTCCTGTACAAGGCCTGCGTCGAGATCGATTCCGGGGCGGCCGATGCCAGCCGATGGTCCGCCATGTGTAAACTCGTGGCCGGTGACAACGCGATGCGTGTCACGACCGACGCGGTCCAGGTGTTGGGCGGCTACGGCTACATCGAAGAGTTCCCGGTCGAGCGGATGATGCGCGACGCGAAGATCACCCAGCTTTACGAGGGAACGCAGCAGATCCAGCGCCTGGTCCTGGCTCGGTCGCTCCTCGGCAAGGACGACTGACCTCCGGATCCGGCGCCGCGACCGACAGGGAGGAACCTCACCCGGTGCGCATCGTCGTCCTTACCAAGCCAGTCCCGGATCCAGCGTCCGGCGGCGAACGGATCGGCCAGGATGGCCGCCTCGACCGAGCGAACAGTCCCGCCGTGGTCAACGGCAACGACGAGTACGCACTCGAGAAAGCCCTCAAGCTCGTCGCAGCGGCGGGCGAGGGTGAGGTCGTGGTCCTGAGCATGGCCCCTGCGAATGCCCCCGAGACGATGCGCAAGGCGCTCGCGATGGGCGCGCATCGAGGCGTGCTGGTGACGGACCTCGCGCTGGCCGGTTCGTGCATCGTCGCGACGACGCGGGTGCTGGCCGCAGCGCTCGCCACGCTCGAGTTCGATCTCGTGTTCGCCGGCGTCGACACGTCCGACGGGTTCGCTGGCACCGTGCCCGCCGGCGTCGCGGCCCTGGCTGGCCTCCCGTACCTGTCCTGGGCCGCGGACATCCGGCCCGACGCCGCCGCACGGACCGTGCAGGTCGATCGCATCAGCGCGACCGGGTATGACGTCCTGGAGGCGCCGATGCCGGCGCTCATCAGCGGGACGCAGGCTCTGGGCGAGCCGCGCTACCCGTCGCTCAAGGGGATCATGGCGGCCCGCAACAAGGAGCTGACCACGCTGAGCCTGGCCGATATCGGGATCGATCCCGCGACGGTGGGTCTTGCAGCGGCCACGACCACGGTCGAAGGCCAGCGGAAGCCGGAAGCCCGCGCGGCGACGACGATCATCCGCGACACCCCGGACGAGGCCGCGCGCCAGGTCATCGACTTCCTGGCCGGCCGGAGGATCATCTGATGGGCGCCATCCTGGTCATCGGGGAGGTCGGGGCGGACGGCACCATCACCAAGCTGTCCACCGAGATCGCGACGCTTGCACGGGCGCTGGGCGAGGCGCGCGGGTATGTCGCCGGTGCCACGGCCGATGAAGCCGCACGTGGTCTGGCCGAGTTCCTGCCGTCCGTCGAGGTCGACCGCGGCATCGCCGACGGGTCGACCGCGACGGCCATCGCGGCCGTCGTGGCGAACGCGCTCGACGGGATCGATGTGGTGGTCCTGCCGGCAAGTCCGGATGGCCGCGACCTGGCCGGCGCCCTGTCCGCCCTCACCGGCCTGGGTGTCCTGGCCAACGCCGTCGCGGTGGCGCCCGGCGACCGTGGTCCCTTGACGACCCACAGCGTCTTCGGCGGCAAGCTGATCACGGACGGGGCCTTCACCGATGGGCGGGGCATCGTCACGGTGCGTCCGAATTCGATCACGGCCGAGCCGCTCGCGAGCCCGGGTGCCGTCACGGAACGAACCGGCACGGCCGTGCGCGAGGTGCCCGAAGTCCGCCTCGTCAAGCGCGTCGAGGCCGAGGGCGCTGCCGTCTCGATCGATGACGCGCGGATCATCGTGTCCGGCGGCCGCGGCGTCGGCGGGCCGGACGGTTTCGGCCTGGTGCAGGAGCTGGCCGATGTGCTCGGTGGTGCGGTCGGTGCATCGCGCGCCGCAGTGGACAGCGGCTGGATCCCGTACAGCCAGCAGATCGGCCAGACCGGCAAGATCGTGAAGCCCCAGCTGTATCTGGCCCTTGGCATCAGCGGGGCGATCCAGCACAAGGTCGGGATGCAGACCGCGGACGCGATCGTGGCGATCAACCGCGACCCGGACGCGCCGATCGCGGATTTCGCCGACGTGTTCGTCGTGGGTGACCTGTTCGAGGTCGGGCGGGCGCTCGTTGACCAGCTTCGCGCCCGGTCGGGCTGACGGACGGCCCGGGGACCTGACGTGGAGGCGCTCGCGAACCTGCTCCCGGTCGCGGCCTTCATCGCGCTCGCCGCGGGCCTCATCGTCGTCTTCCGACGAACGGACACCATCGCCCGCCGCAGTCGCGAGATCGAGACGTTCAAGACCGCCGTTCGAGACCTGACCGTGAGGATCGAGACCTCGCTCGAGGGCGCCACGAGCCGGATCGACGCCGTGCGCCGACAGCAGGTCGGGGCGGAGACGATGGGGCCGACGATCGAAGCGGCGACCGACGCCGTCGAGCGATATCGGACGGAGGTCCTCGCGCTGCGCGGCCCGGCGCCGACGACGGCCATCCGCGACGCACTCGTCGCCGATCTGGACCGGGCGGCCCGTGCCCTCCAGATGGCGGATCACGGCGCGGCGATGCTCTCCCAGGGCCGTCGGCGAGGGCGGGAACTGGAGGCGCAGACGTCCCTGAAGCGCGGCTACCTGAACCTCATGCACACCCGCGAAGCGCTCGAGCGACATGCGGCGGAGGCCGCCGCACTGGAGGTGCGCATCGACCGCGAGGAGGGCGTCACCACGGCCGTCCCGGGACCCGACGACGATCGCTCCGTGCCGGCGCCGGCGACCCGGCCACCTGCCCGAGAACCGCACGTCTGACCACACCATGTAGTGGTATGCTCCTGTGACACCACAAGTGGTAGTGGTGCCGGAGCCGACAGGAGAAGGATGCGCTGCCCCCAATGTGGCGAGCGGGACACCCGCGTCGTCGACTCGCGTGACCTGGACGATTCGGCGACGATCCGTCGTCGTCGCGAGTGCAATGGCTGCGCCACGCGCTTCACCACATACGAGCGCATCGAGGCGGCTCGCCTCGTCCTCGTCAAGCGCGACGGTACGCGCCAGGAATTCGATCGCGACAAGCTCGTCTCCGGACTGCGCAAGGCGCTGACCCGCCGGCCGGTCGCGGATGACGCCGCGGAGGTCGCGGCCGACGCCATCGAGGCGGAATTGCGTGCGGCCGGCGTCAGCGAGATCCCGTCGTCGCGCGTCGGGGCGATGGCGATGGAGGCCCTGCGCGGCATCGACCAGATCGCCTACATCCGCTTCGCGAGCGTGTACCAGAGCTTCGAGGACCTGGCCGATCTCAAGCGTGAGGTCGACTCGCTGTTCGAGGAAAAGGGCAGCGGCGGGCTCGCCAAGTAGTGCCCGACGTGGAGATCTCGTCACCCGGCGTCCTGCCTCGTCAGCGCATCCGCGACCTCATCGACCAGGGTCGGATCCAGGCGCCCGATGGCATCCCGGACAAGAACCTGCAGCCGGCCAGCCTGGACCTGACGCTGGGCCCGATCGCGTACCGACTGCGCTGCAGCTTCCTGCCCTCCAACGGGACCGTGCGGGACAAGCTGCAGGAGTACGGGATGGGCGAGGTTGACCTGTCTGGTGACGGTGCCGTCCTCGAGCAGAACCGGCCGTATCTCATCCCGCTCCAGGAGCGCGTGCGCCTGCCGGACAACGTCCGAGGTCGCACGAACCCGAGGTCGTCCACCGGCCGCCTCGACGTCTTCACGCGGGTCATCACCGATCACGGGGCGCACTTCGACGAGGTCCGTGAAGGGTACGAGGGCGAACTGTTCCTCGAGATCGTGCCGATGTCGTTCACGGTCAAGGTTCGCGCCGGCATCACGCTCAACCAGCTCCGGCTATCGTCCGGGCGCGCCCGGCTGACCGACGACGAACTCATCGAGCTGAGCACCACCGACCCGATCATCTACCCCGGCTCGTCGTCCCTCCCGGGCGACCAGGCGGTCGTGGCCGACGGCCTGTTCCTGAGCGTGGACCTGTCCGGCGAGGGACGGCCCTTCGTCGGCTATCGAGCGAGGCGGAGCAGCGCTCTTCTGGAACTCGACAAGGTCAATGCATACCAGGTCGGCGACTACTGGGATCGCGTCGAGGCCAAGGACGGCCGCCTGATCCTGGATGCGGGTGCGTTCTATCTGCTCGTCTCGCGCGAGCGCGTCCGGGTCCCGCCGGACTACTCCGCGGAGATGGCGGCCTATGACCCGACGAGTGGCGAGTTGCGGACCCATTACGCGGGCTTCTTCGACCCGGGGTTCGGCGACGTCCAGGACGACACGCCGGGCACGCCCGCGGTCCTCGAGGTTCGAGCCCATGACGTGCCGTTCTCGCTCGAGCACGGCCAGCGGTTGTGCAAGCTGACCTTCGAGCGGATGTCGGAGACGCCCGACACGCTGTACGGGGCCGGACTCGGATCGCGCTATCAGCGCCAATACCTCGCGCTGAGCCGCCAGTTCCTGCCCGACCAGATGGGCATCAAGAAGCCCCGGCTGGCTCGACGAGCGGACCAGCAGCCGCTGCCCCTCGTGGCCGACGACACGGCGCCGCTGCCCGTGACCGTGCGGGAGTAGTCGGTGGCGATCGGCGATCCCGTGGACTGGTCCGCTGCGCTCGGTGGCGGGACCTCGGTCGCGCTCGTCCAGGCCGGCACGTTCCGTTCCGATGCCGGGACGCTGTTCGGGCCGGTGCCGTGGGTGCTCTGGGGCGACCTCGTCAGCGAGGAGATGGATGCCTCGCGCCGGATCCTCCAGGCGCTCAACTGCCTGCTGATCGAGACGCCGGCGGGTCGGGTCCTGGTCGAGACCGGGATCGGCGAACGCATCGACGACAAGATGCGGGCTATCCGGGTCTACGAGGGCACGCCGATCGTGCCCACCCTGGACGCGGCTGGTTTCGCCCCCGACTCGATCGATCTCGTCGTGATGAGTCACCTGCATTTCGACCATGCCGGCGGCCTGTTGCGCAGTGACGGTTCGCGTGCCTTCCCGCGGGCGAGGATCGTCGCGCAGAAGGCGGAATGGGAGATGGGGCTCGGCGACAACCCGCGGCTCGTCGCCTCGTACGTGCAGCCTGAACTGCAACTCGTCCGCGACTGGGGCACCGAGGGCTGGGTGGACGGCGAACGGGAGCTGCTCCCCGGTGTCTCGGTCGTGCCGACGGGCGGTCATTCCGCCGGCCACCAGGCCGTGATAGTGCGGGGGACCGGTGATGGCGCCCGGACCGTGGCGTTCTTCGGCGACCTGTTCATGCGGCCGTGGGGTGCGAACCCGCGCTGGGTCTCGTCGTTCGACGACTTCCCGCTGGACTCCGTTCTGCGCAAGGCCGAGCTCTTCGCGCAGGCTGCCGACGAGGACTGGCTGGTGGTCCTGTCGCATGAGGCGCGGACGCCCGTCGGGCGGCTCGTGCGCGACCGCGATCGCTTCCGGTTCGAGCCCGTCTGAACCTCGGGTCAGGCATCCGCGCGTGTGCCCGCCCCCGCCGCGTGATCGCCTAGCGAGCGGCCGCCGGCAGGAGCGACTCGATGAGCGCCGCCGCCCCCACCTCGTCGACGGGGCCGTTGATGACCTGCTGGATCACCCCGTCCGGCCCGATGAAGAACTGGGTCGGCAGGGCGTAGACCTTGTAGGTCCGGAAGATGTGGCCCGACGTGTCGAAACCGATCGTGTACTGCAGGTCGTAGCGGTCGGCATAGGCCTGGATGTCGTCCGGGGACGTCTCCTGCACAGCGATCCCGATGATCTCGAGGCCGACGTCACCGTACTTCTCATCAAGTTGGCGCAGGATCGGCGTCTCCTGCTGGCAGGGCGGGCACCAGCTGGCCCAGAAATTGACCCACACGACCTTGCCGCGCAGCGCATCGAGCCGGATCGGGGTCCCGTCGAGGTCCGTGAGCTGGAACGAGCCGCCATCGGCGAGGGCGACGTTCAGTTCCGGGGCGGTGGAACCGGGTCGCAGGCCCTCGGCGGGCGGCGAGGCGAAGATGAACGGCGTCGCTCGTGGATCGACCACGCCGGGGCCGTTGCCCGTGTTCCCAAGCGGCGTCGTGACCGCGGCAAGGCCGATGCCGGAACCGACCACCAGCAGCACGAAGATCAGCAACTGGCGTCCGCTGAACGGCCCGATCATCCCGTGGCGTTCGCGCCGATGGGTGGTCGGTGGGCGACCGGATGGGTTCGGGTCAGACAAGGGACACGAAGCCGAACCAGATCGGTAGATAGCGCAGCAGGTCGAACACCATCGCCAGGCCGATCGCCACGACCAGCAGGCCGCCGATGAGCGCGACGATCCGTCCGTGGCGGACGAGCGGGCGGAGCACGCCCGGTGCGCGGTCGTAGATCAGCGCGATGCCGATGAACGGCAGTCCGAGGCCGAGCGTGTAGGCCACGAGCAGGATCGTGCCCTGCGCGACCGTGCCGGTCGACACGGCCATCGTCAGGATGGCCCCCAGGATGATGCCGATGCACGGCGTCCAGCCGATGGCGAAGATGGCACCAAGGCCGAACGATGCGAGCCAGCCGCCGCGTCGACTGACGACGCGGCCACCCAGGCGCTCTCCGAACCCAGGACCGCCGCTCCCCACCGCGCCGCCTGATCCAAGCGCGACGGTACCGGTCGCCGTGGCCAAGGATCCCGCCGCACCCGCCTCCAGCGGCCGCCACGTTCGATCGAGGATGGGGATGTGCATGATGCCGGCGAGGCTGAGCCCTAGCACCACGAGCAGCGCGCCGCCGATGATCCGCAGTGGGGCCAGGAAGTCGTACAACGGGCCGGCGGCGAAGGTCGCTGTCACGCCGAGGAGCGTGAAGACCGCTCCGAACCCGGCCACGTAGGCGAAGGCATGCCGCACGGCCAGCCAGCGCGACGGTGCGGCTCCGGGCGCGGCCCCCGCCACGGCGATGGCGCTCAGTTGACCGATGTAGGCGGGCACGAGGGGCAGCACGCACGGCGACAGGAAGCTGATCACGCCCGCGGCGAATGCGACCACGATCGTGAGGTCCGTGCCGGTCATCCGTCGAGGACCTCGGCGAGCAGTCGGCGCAGGGCGATGGCGCTCGTCGCGAGGTCGAGGCGACGTGCACCCAGGGTCACGACCGGGATCGAGGCGAAGTACTCGCGCTCCCAGGCCGCATCGGTCTCGATGTCCCGTTCGACCACGGCGGGTGCCGGGAGTCCCTCCGCGGCGCGCTGCGTCAGGAGCGCGTCGAGCAGCGCCCTGGCCTCGTCGCACAGGCTGCAGCCGGGGCGCGAGTACAGGACGAGGTCGGGGAGGGGAGGGGAGGACGTCATCGCGTGCACGATTGTAGGCGACGGTTCGATCCGGGCAGTTCGACGTTGGTCCGTGGCTGGCAGGCCGCCGCAGGGAGGTGCGGCGGCCTCCCGTCGATGACGGCCGCAACACCGGGGCGGTTCCATCGGCGGGGTAGGATGGGCACGCGCGCCCCCGTAGCTCAGTGGATAGAGCGCAGCCGTCCTAAGGCTGGCGTCGGCGGTTCGAATCCGTCCGGGGGCGCCAAGTCGCTCAATACGGAGTCCATTGATGTTCGACTGCTCGGATCTTCCACGTGACACACGCGATCTCGTCGATGTGGTGCCCGACCTGCCGCGGCTCGCGGACGACTCGCCCTCCAGCAGCCCGGCCACCATCGACGAACGCCTGGACTACCTCGCACTTGAAGTCCCCGGCGGAACACGCCTGACGCCGAAAGATCTGCGTTTCCGACGGACCGCAGACCTTGGCGACGTGCGGTAATGGATTTGGTCACTCCAGGAGCCGGATGGGGGCGCCGATGCCTATGCGACGGTCGCCGAGGTGCCCGGTGCGTCCGTCACGCGGGGATACGACAGCATCGACCACGGACTGTCTCCGGAACAGTTCATCGTCGTCGAGCACTGCGGCTATTGGTGAGAGGGTCGAACTCCAACGAGCCCGCCTCACGGTGCTTACCAGTCGAGCACGTTGACACTGTAGGGTGGCGAGTTCCGGGCTCGGTCCGGGGTCGCCAGACGGAACGTGTTCGCGCCCGCGAACCCCTGAGCCTCTCGGCCAACTGGACCGAAATCGGGGATCGCGCAGGCCTTGTGGCCACAGTGCTCTAATGGGTAGTCTGCACCGGGCTTGGGCGGAAGTGGACGGCGAGGTCCTCGTCTATCCCTGGTCACCTGAACCAGGGTCTGCCCGGGCATCGGCCACGACAGCCGTCCAGAAGTCGACGGCGACGCCCTCGTAGAGCACGCCCATCTGGAGCGTCTTGCTCCGCCAGCGCTCGATCGTTAGATAACCGGTGCGAGTCCCATCGGCGACCCGCTCGGCACCCACATCGCGCTGGTACGCCGCAAGTCTGGTTCGATGTATCGCCAGCTGGTGCTCCGCCATCCGCATTCTCGACTCGGCGGTCGTCAGATCACCAAAGAACAGCTGCATGAGGCCGAGATCGCGCAGCTCCGAAAACGCATCGGATGGCTGGTCGAGCCACGAAATCAACGCAGCCGTACCGTCTGCCGTGATCGTGAAGACACGTCGCCTTCGGCCTTCATTCTCGCGGACCTCTACGACACCGCTCCGTTCTACTTCCCTGCCGTGCAGTTCAAAGCCACCAAGTAGAGCCACCGTCGATGGTGTCGGTTCGCTGACCGACACGCACTGTTCTGGCATGGAAGAGGCCGCTCG
>JBKJHI010000097.1:0-5246 GCA_046599085.1 Candidatus Limnocylindrales bacterium | reverse complement strand
GTGGTGCTCGACCGTGCGGCGCGAGAGGAACAGCATCGCGGCGATCTCCGGGTTGCTCAGTCCCCCGGCCGCGGCCCGAGCGATCTCCGATTCGCGGGCGGACAGCGTTGAGATGTCCGAGACAGCGCCCTCGACCCGAGAAGTGGAGGCACGTCGCCCCCAGGTCCGCGCGCCGAGTCGCCGCAGTTCCTGATCGGCCAACCGTTGCTCGGTCAGAGCGCCCATCTCCACGGCCATCCGGACGGCCGTCCGAAACCCGTCGATGGCCATCGCCCGGTCTCGCTCCTCCATGGCCCGGGCCAGGTCGATCCGTATCCACACCTCTTCCAACCGGAGGTCGAGCGCCTGGATCGCCGCGAGCCCGTCGGTGAGGGAGGCGATCCGAGCGTCGATCGATCCCGCGGTCAGCCCCTCGATCCAACGTCGGAGGGCGAACTCGATCGGTCGGGCCGCAGCGACGGGTTGGGTCCTGTCCAGGGTGTTCGTCGCTTCCGCGGATCGACCCACGCGCGCGAGCGCCTCCGCGGCGCGCAGTTCGAACTCTGCACCGCAGCGAGGACACGCGGCCGCTTGGACATCCTGCCGGCCGGCGACAAGATGACGATCCACTGCGTCCGCCTGGGCTGCACGTCCGATTCGCGACAACCAGACGGCGACCGACTGGTGCGTGCTGAGGCGATAGTGCGGATCCGTTTCCTCCAGGATGTCACGCTCCATCGCCGCGACGGCCCCTTGCCAGTCCGCTCCCGAGAGTGCCGACTCGCGAAGCGCTCGGATGGGTCGGATCCGATGGATGTTCGGACGTCCCAGGCGGTTGTACAGGGCGTCGACCTCCGCGGCAACGGCCATCGCCTGCCGCACGTCGCCGCCGCGAAGCAGAACGAGAGAGAGGCCGGTACCGCCTTCGACCGCCAGGATCGGCAGGGCCTCGTGGCGGGCCCGATCCCACACCTCGCGGTAGCGCCGCTCCGCTTCCCGATATCGACCCAGGTGGGTCATCGCCACCCCACCGTACTGAAGGGCCCGGACGTACGCTTCCGGCCCGACGTCACGGGCGACCTGCAACATCTCGTCAGCGACCCGATCCATCTCGACGACATCCTCGGACTGCATGGCACCATCGAACACGGCCGCGAACGCCGCGAGGGCGGCCCCGGCAAGTCGGTCTCCATCGCGAGAGGCAAGCCCACCGGAGCTGATCGCTGCACGGGCGGCCGCTGCCGCTCGACGGCCGGTCGCCAGACCCTCGGCCGCTCGATGTTCGGTCCACAGGTTCAGTGCTGCCTCGATCGCCATGGCCGAGATGACCACCCACGGGCGATCGGCCAGGGAACGGGCCCGACGAAGGAACGCGTGCGCTTCCGAGGCGTTCCCCAGGGCGTGGGCCGCGTGCGCCGCCCCGAGAGCGGCCTGCGCTCGGGCGATCGGATCTGCCTGCCGATCCATCGCCCGCGCCCAGCGTTCCATCGCCGTGGCGTGGTCGCCCAGATCGGCTGCGATCGTGGCCAGGCCACGTTCCAACTCGATCGTCTTCGAGTCGAGCAGGACGGCGCCGTCGGCGATGTGCGCGAGATGCCGCATACCATCGACAGCGAGCCACCGCCGGCCCGGCGACGAGACGATCCTCGCGGCGAGGTCAAGGACCGCTTCGCCGGCGGCCTGTCGATGCTCCAGCGCCGACCACAGGACACCGACATCGTCGCCGGCTCGAGCCTCCAGGCTGACCGCCACCATGCGGTGCAGATCCCGTCGCCGCGCGTCCGGGATGTCGCGGACCACGGCGCCACGGACCAGGTCGTGTGCCACCTGTCGACCGTCGGGTCCGCTGGTCGTCAGGCCGGCCGCGAGGAGTCGGTTCGCTGTCCACGCGACCTGGGCCGGCGACCAATGCAGTTGCTCGGCGAGATCTGGGTCGCCGAACGGGCGAGCTCCCACGGCCAGAAGTGCGAGAAGGGTCCCCTCATCCGGGTCGAGTCGCCGCAGCCGGGCGGTCGTGAGCGCCTCGACATCGTCGACGTCCGACCGACTGATGGTCGTCATCCAGAAGGGCGACCCGCCGGCGATCGCCCACAATTCCTCCGCGCGCTCGGTCTCGACATCCGGCTTCAGGGCCTGAAGGAGCTCGACTCCGGCGGTGCGGTCCAGCGGCGCGAGTTCCAGCTGCGCGAACCGGCCAGGATCCTCGATGAGCCGCGCGTATCCCTCCGCCGCCTGTCGGACCGACGGCGATGGCCGTCCCGCGGCAACCAGCGTGAGCGGGCGTTGGTCGCTCTCTGCCGCGCGAAGGAGGTAGTGGCAGAGCGCGATCGATGGCGCGTCCATCCACTGCACATCGTCGAGGATCAGGACGACACGGCCGATCCCCCGGATCGCCTGGTGGGTGGCCTCGAACAACCGAATCGGCTCGAGCCATCGGCCGTCGGGATCGCCGGGCGGCGATGGCTCGGCCGGCGATGGGTCCACCGGCGATGGGTCGGCCGGCCACAGATCGGTCTCGGCGGCCGCGGTCGATCCTCCGGCGGGGTCTGCGGCACCGTCGGCACGTACGGCCTCAAGGAGCGGGCGTGCCGCCCCGAGCGGCACCGCCTGTTCAGGTTCATAGCCCACCAGGCGGATCCGGAGATCGGCATGGATCGTGGCGACGATCTCGTCCAGCAGGCGAGTCTTGCCGAGCCCCGCGGCGCCGATGACGACAGCTGCGGCGGCCCGGTCGGAACGCATCCCGCGAGCGACGACCCCTTCGAGTGTCGCCATCTCAACGGCGCGTCCGACCAGGGGCCAGGTCATGTCAGGGGGAGTCAGGCCTCCGCTGGCGCGGGAGCGGGCGCCGACGTGACGCCGGCGGCGACCGGTTCGAGGTCGATGGTCCGGACCTGGCGGGTCTTGCCGGCCTCGGTGCGGACGACGGCCTGCGGGATGACGCCGGTGACGAGCTTCTCGATCACGGCGATCTCGCCGGAATACAGGCCGGTCCCGGAGATCCGGACGCGGCCCCCGACCGACAGACCGGAGCGGCCTTTGCCGGCGGTCAGGTCGATGGTCGCGACGGTCGGGCGCACCATCGGGGTGTCATTGGGAAGGCCGGTGGGGGGCGGCGGTCGATTGGCTGTCTTGGCCGGGGGATAGTTCACCTTGCGTTTGCGCACTGGCTCTCCTGTGGCGGTCGCTCGACCCCGGACATCGTGGTCGAGCCGCCCGAACCATCGCACATCCACGCAAACGTGCCGTCACAACAGCGCCACGTCGCAACCGGCCCGGCAACCCACAGTGGCCGACACGGGACCATCCAATGATCCCGGACGAGGCAACCGGCTGGATCCGCGAGGAGCGTCGTCAGGCGTCCTTCGGCTTCGGCGATCGCTTCGGCTTCGCCGTCGCTTCTGCTCCGCCCGCAGGTTCCCCGGCCGCTGAGGTCGATGCTTCCACCTCGGCAGCGGCCGTCGCGGCCTCCGCCTCAGCAGCGGCCGCCGATGCGCCATCGAGCCGGTCGTCCGTCGCGCCCTGCTTCGATCGCATGTCCGTCAACTGTGCGTTCATCGACGCCTGGAGCTCGCGCGTCCGCCGCTCCATCTGGTCGCCGAGCTCGGCCAGCCTGTGCTCGACTCGATACTGGTCACGGAACCGCGATCCCGAGCGCGACAGGTACCACGCGGCCGCGCCCGCGGCCACGGCGACACCGGTGACCATGCCGGTCATGAAGCCCATGGATCCCCTCCTCGATGCTTCGCTGGACTCGAAAGTGTACGCCCGAGCCGCGTGCGTGAACCACGGGCCACGCGACCGCCCGGCGCCCGTACCATTCGCTCGCCAAGGACGCTCCGCGTCGCGCGATCCGCGTCACCCCCAGCTTGAGGAGTGCCCCCACCGATGCCCGCAGATGCACCGACCCGCGTCGGGGTCATCGGTGCCGGCCTGATGGCCCGCCATCACCTGACGACGATGCTCGGGCGGGACGACACCGTCGTCGCCGCCGTTTGCGAGCCAGCGGTCACGGCGTGGGGGATCGCGGCCGGGGAATTCGAGGCGCGCGGTCTGATGCCGGCTCCCAACGAACCCGACTGGGAGCACTTCCTCGACCGATTCGCCGGTTCGCTCGACGCGGTCCTCATCAGCACGCCCCACGCCATGCACCACGATCAGGCCGCGGCGTGCCTCGAGGCCGGCCTCGACGTCCTGCTCGAGAAGCCGATGGTCATCAACACGGCGGAGGCGTCGTCGCTCATCGAGACGCGCGATCGCACTGGCCGTCTGCTCGTCGTGGCGTTCCCGGGCAGCCTGTCGCCGAACATCCGTGAGGCGGCGCGGATGATCCGCTCCGGCGAAGTCGGCGCCATCCTCAACGTCGCCGCCGTCGCGTGGCAGGACTGGCACACCAATTCCCAGGGGACGTGGCGCCAGGTCCCAGAGATGTCAGGCGGCGGATTCCTGTTCGATACCGGCGCCCACATGCTCAACACGGTCGCCGACCTGGTCGGCGAGGAGGTCGTCGAGGTCGCGGCCTGGCTGCAGGACGATGGCGCACCGGTCGACCTTCGCGGCGCGATCATGGCCCGCCTTGCATCCGGTGGCCTGATCACGATGAACGCATGCGGTCGAGCCATCCCGTCGTGCGCCTCGGAGATCCGTGTCTTCTGCGAGGGGGCCACCATCCGGACCGGCATCTGGGGTGAGCGCCTGGAGATCCAGCGCGCGGGCGACGCCGACCTCGTCCCGATGAACGCCGTGGCGATCGGCACGGTCTGGGAGCAATTCCTCGACGTGCGCAGCGGCCGCATCCCCAACCCGAGCCCGCCCGAGGTCGGCCTGCGCATGGCCCACCTGTGGGACGCCATCCGCGCGTCGGCCGTCCGCGGCGGCGCCATCGTCCGTCCGTCCTTCGCGCTGGGAGAGACCGCATGACCATCCGCGTCACGATCTGGAGCGAGTACCGCCAGGAGTTCTCGGACGAGCCCGTCCGGCGGATCTACCCCGACGGCATCCACGCCGCCATCGCCGACGGCCTGCGCGACCGGCCGGGCCTGGCCGTGCGGACTGCGACGCTGGACGAGCCGGAACACGGGCTGAGCGAGGCCGTCCTCGCCGAGACTGACGTTCTCACCTGGTGGGGGCACGTCGCCCACGGTGAGGTGTCGGATGCCGTCGTCGACCGCGTCCAGCGCCGGGTCCTGGAGGGGATGGGCCTCGTGGTCCTCCACTCCGGCCACGCCTCGCGCATCTTCCAGCGCCTGATGGGCACGTCGTGCGAC
>JBKJHI010000152.1:0-4634 GCA_046599085.1 Candidatus Limnocylindrales bacterium | reverse complement strand
CAGGGGCGCTCGCCGTGGCGGTCGGTGCGACCGTCCTGCTCGCCGCCGGCATCATCTGCCTCGTCACCGACCGTCACCGCGCGGGTGGCCCGGCCGTCTGAGCGCGGCGGGGAGATCACCCCGGAGCCCGGCCGCGACCGGCCGCGACCGGCCGCGTCGGACTCCCCGGAGCCCCTGCTACACTCCCAGCCATCCACGGACCACCGAGCGAAGGCAGGTGGCCGCCACGATCGGACACGCACGGAGGCGCGCGCCACCGCATGGATCAGATCCTCGACGGGATCGGACAGACGATCAGCGACATCATCGACAGCTCGGTCGTCCAGCTCGCCATCCAGCTGATCTTCATCTACCTGGTCATCCTCTGGATCGCCACGGCGTACTGGGCATTCCGTGACATGCAGCAGCGGTCGGACAACGCGATCCTGCCCTACTTCGTGGCTGCCGGGATCATCCTCTTCACCCCGTTCATGTTCATCTTTGCGGTGTGGGTCTACAAGATCGTCCGGCCGCACGAGAAGATCGGCGAGGTCTGGGAGCGGAACCTGGCCGAGGAGGCGCTCCTCGCCGAAGTCGAGTCCATCCTCCACTGCCCGAGCTGTGAGCGACGGGTCAACGAGGAGTGGATCATCTGCCCGTCCTGCCGGACCCGCCTGAACCGGGTCTGCCCCAACTGTTCGCGTCTTGTCGGCCTGGACTGGTCGCTGTGCGCCTGGTGCGGCAAGGACTTCGAGCGACGCGAGGTCGCAGCCGCAGCCGAGATCGCGCAGCCACTGCCCGCCGGCTTCGAGCCGACCGGCCGACTCGCCGCACCCGCCGAGCCGGCGTCATCGATGGTCTCGACGACCTCCCGGACGAGCGTCCGGTCCCGGCCCGAGCCGCGGACCGTCTCGCGCTCGAAATCGACGCCTGACCCGCTGCCGGAGCGTTGATCCCACCCGACGGGTCCCTCCCGCCCGGCGGGTCACTCCCGCCCGACGTCGGGCATGAGATGGAGCCGGCGTCGGAGCCGGAGCCGGAGCCGGCTGACCTGGCGCCAGAGCGACCCACGACGACGCGGCCCGGGTCGTCCACGTTCACCATCGAGGGGCGGTCCGCCCCGGCGTTGTTCGTCATCGGCTGGTTGGCCAGCATCCTGGGACTCGGTGCGATCGCCATCGCTCTCCTGGGCGGCAGCCAACCGGCCGCCCCGATCCTGCTGCTCGCCGGGCTCCTCGTCCTGTCCATCGGGCTGACCGCCGCCGCGGGCTCGCAGGGGATCGAGCGACGCGCTCGCGGGGTCGCCGGCTACTTCGGCCCGTCGCCGTTCCTCGTCTTCGGCGCCACCGTGCCGACGTCGCTGCTCATCGCCGTCATCGTCGGCATCCCGCTGACGTTCGCCGGTCTCCCGGTCGATGGGCCGCTCGCCCGTCTGGGGGCCGTCGTGGCTCAGGCCGCCGTCTACATCGCGCTGATCCGGCTCCTGGTCGTCGACGCCGGCGCCCTCACCTGGGCGGACATGGGCGTGCGTCGCCCGGACGCCCGCGCGATCGCCGAGCTGGCCGGTGGCGCGCTGTGGGCCCTCCCGGTGATCCTCATCACGAGCCTGGTCGCCGTGCTTCTGACCCGGATCGTGCCGGTCACGCCGGTCAGCCCGCTGCCGCCGACCGGCGAGACGACCGGCCTGATCATCAACCTGATCGCGGGTGCGATCGTGGCACCCATCGGCGAGGAGCTGCTCTTCCGCGGGTTCGCCACGACCGCGTGGGCGCGGACCATGGGCCCGCGGCGTGCCCTCGTGCGCGGGGCGCTGTTCTTCGCCGTGGTCCACGTGCTGACGATCTCGGGAACGACCGCGGGGGAGGCCGCGGGCCTCGCGCTCGTCGGGTTCGCGTCGCGCATCCCCGTCGCCCTCGCGCTCGGCTGGCTCTACCTGCGCCGAGGGTCGATCTGGGCGCCGATCGGTCTGCACGCGACGTTCAACGGGATCCTCATCGTCCTTGGTGAAGTGGCGGTCCGGTCGGGGCTGAGCTAAAGACTGCGTCGTGGCGCTCGGGGCCCTTCGCCTCCGGCTCCAGGTAGCCCGAAGGCACCGCACCCACGACATCCATCGCGTGGCGCTCCGCCAGAGCGTCGAGCGCTGATTCGTCTGTCCCGGCGCCGAGCGCCTCCGCGAGCTCATCGAAGTAGCCGACCATGGCGGCTGGGGTGTAGAGGTTCAGCTTCCGGCTCCCGGCGGTCGCGTTCCGGAATGTGTGTGGCGTGCCCCGCGGGACGATGATGCAGGAGCCTGCCTCGCACAGGACCTCACGGTCGTCGATGACCATCACGTAGGAGCCCTCGAGGACGTAGAACGACTCCGTCGCGTCCCGATGGACGTGAAGCGGCGGCCCGGCCCCCACCGTCGGATCAGTGGTCTCAATGAGGGAAAACGCCTCGGCCGTGTCCTGGCCCTCGGCGTGAACGATGACCCCGAAGCCGCCCAGGTCGATGGTGCGCGCCATCCCGGGCCGGCGGATGATGCCTCGCTCGGCTCCCATGCTCATTCCTCCTGCGAAGCGGTGGGTCGATCGTATCGAGCTGTCCGCGCGCTGTCGATACGGCGGCGTGCAGCCGGCGGTGAGCCGCAGGTGAGGGGTCATCCGTAGGCTTCGCAGTGTCTTCGAGGTCCGGATGGCGGGGGGAATCGGCGGGCTCCCGTGGTTCGGGCCTCGGAGACATCCAACCACCACCCGGCCCGGTCTCCTGGAGGTCCGCAGTGCTCGACACGTCGATGCGTCCGCGGGTCACAGGTCGGGCCATCCGGGAGCTGCCGGTTGCGGAACGGCCACGCGAGCGCCTCGCCTTGCGCGGGCCGAGCGGCCTGACTGCGGCCGAGCTCATCGGCCTCGTGTGGGGGAGTGGGAGTCGCGGCCGCTCCGCCGTGGACCTCGCGATGGAGGCCCTGGCCTCGCACGACGGCCTGGCCGGTCTGGCGGCGGCCAATGAGCTGGAGCTGGCCGGGCTCCAGGGCATCGGGCAGGCGAAGGCTGCCCAACTCGTCGCGGCGTTCGAGCTCGGGCGACGGCTGATGGCCGACTGGCCGGCCGGCCGGATCATGATCCGCAGCCCAGGCGATCTCGCCGACCGGCTGATCCTCCAGATGGGCCGCCTGGAGCGGGAAGAACTGCGCGTGGTGATCCTCGATACCAAGAACCATGTGCTGCGCGTCCAGACCGTCTACCAGGGCAACGTCTCGTCGTCGCTCGTCCGGGTGGGGGAGCTGTACCGCGACGCCGTCCGGCTCAATGCCGCCAGCGTGATCCTCGTCCACAACCATCCATCCGGCGACCCGACGCCGTCGCCGGACGACCTCCACCTGACGGCCGAAGCGCTGGCTGCGGGCCGGCTGCTGGATATCGGCCTGCTCGACCATCTGGTCATCGGGCACGATGCGTACGTGTCGCTCCGGGATCGCGGCGTCGCCTTCGACCGACCCGGGGTCGTGGCAGGCAAGCGGCCGGGCAACGCCTGAGGGCCATGAAGGTGCTCGGGCGGGGCCGCTGGCGGGCCTGACGCGAAGCGCCGTCGCGCACATCGGAGGCATCGGGCGGGGGTCAGCCGGGGCCTCGGGTATACTGCGCGGGCGTTCGCGGCCCTGACCCTCGATCTCGCGCGCTCCTGGCCCCACTCCGGCCCGCGTCGCGCCCGAACGTCCCCACGACCACCCGCACGAAGGATCCTCCCGGCACCATGCTCGACCGCCTGCTCGGCCTCTTCTCCCGCGACATCGGCATCGACCTCGGGACGGCCAATACGCTGGTCCACGTCCGCGATCGCGGGATCGTCATGAGCGAGCCCAGCGTCGTCGCCATCGATGCCAAGACGCGGCGCGTGCTGGCCATCGGCGCGGAAGCCAAGCGGATGGTCGGTCGCACGCCCGCCAACATCATCGCCATCCGACCGCTGCGCGATGGGGTCATCTCCGACTTCGACGTGACCGAGCAGATGATCAAGTACTTCGTGAACAAGGTCCACGACCGGGTGGGCCTCATCCCGCGGCCGCGCATGCTGCTCGGCATCCCGTCCGGCGTGACCGAAGTCGAGAAGCGCGCCGTCCGCGACGCCGCCCTCAATGCCGGCGCGCGCTGGGCCCGGCTCATCGAAGAGCCTATGGCCGCGGCGATCGGTGCCGGCCTCCAGGTCAGCGAGCCGTCTGGCTCGCTCATCGTCGACATCGGGGGTGGGACGACAGAGGTCGCGGTGATCTCGCTCGGTGGCATCGTCGTGTCGCGCTCCATCCGCATCGGCGGCGACGAGATGGACCAGGACATCGTCGCGTTCGCACGGCGCGAGTACAACCTGTTCCTCGGCGAGCGGACCGCGGAGGACATCAAGATCGCGATCGGATCCGCGTATCCCGGGGAGTGGCATGCGCAGCGCGTTGCGCTCCGCGGCCGGGACCTGCTCACCGGCCTTCCCCGGAGCGTCGAGGTCGGCGCCGACCAGATCCGCGAGGCGATCGAGCCGTCGGTCCAGCAGATCGTCGACACCGTCAAGGACACGATCGAGGAGACCCCGCCCGAGCTCGTCGCCGACATCATGCACCAGGGGATCGTCCTCGCTGGCGGCGGAGCCCTCCTCGCGGGACTGGATCGGCGAGTCGCCGAGGCGAC
>JBKJHI010000260.1:0-10764 GCA_046599085.1 Candidatus Limnocylindrales bacterium | reverse complement strand
GACCGGAAGGTGCCGATCCCCCTGGGCGACCTCGATTCCGCCACCCCGATCTGTAATTCCTGCACGGCACCGCACATTTTCCGACCAGACGAGGACTAGGCCCGACCCGGCCCGCGGCGACCCGCCACGCCGTTGTTGACGGCCACCTTCGCGGTACTCCCAGTCCCGCGCTTCGTGTCTGCGCTCGACCACGCTCGTTCATGGTGACAACGGTCCTGTGAGTACCGAGAGGGCGTGGGAGCGTGCGGTTACGCACCGAGGGCCGCAAGAGGCTCCCCGGGCATGCACCGAGGGGCCGGGTCCGCGTTCCGGAACCGCAGAAAGCGCCAGCGAGGCGGTCTCTAAGCCGAGTTCTGTCCCGCCCCGCGCCGAAGCGCGCGGCGGGGATGGCCATCCATCTGGGGCCGCCGGTTACCCGACGGCTCATGCGGCCGACCCGAGGGCTGGGCAGCGCACCTCTCCCCCGATCCGGTCACCCGGTCCGGGTTGCGCCCTCCTATTTGGCCTTGCTCCGGGTGGAGTTTGCCGCGTTTCACTCCGCCATCCGGCCCGAAAGCCGGGCGGCGGCATCGTCACTGTGGCACTGGTCCTCGTCTCACGACGGACGGGCGTTACCCGCCACCCTGCGCTTGCGGAGCTCGGACTTTCCTCACGCCGCGTCCGGGAGACCCAGGCACGACGCGCGACCATCCGACCGCCTCGCTGACCGACGGATTCTACCCCGCCTCCGGCCCGGCCCTCAACGCGCGGCGTCGCCTGGCCGACGCACGACGACGGCCGGACCCCCGGCGTGCGCCCGATCGATGGCCTGGTTGGCCAGGGCGTCTGCCACGGAGTTCTGGGCGCGCGGCACGTGCGCGGCCGTCCACCGGGAGAAACCGCCGAGCACGGCCCGGCATCTCGACCAGATCGGGATGAGCTTCGCGTCCTTGACCTTCCAGCGCCCGGAGAGCTGCTCGACGATGAGCTTCGAGTCGAGCAGCAGGTGGACCTCCCTCGCGCCGAGCTCGCGGGCCAGCTCGAGCGCCCGGAGGGTTCCCGTGTACTCGGCCACGTTGTTGGTCTGAACGCCGAGATACTCGGAGATCGAGGCATCCGGGACCGCGCGATGGTCGCGCGCATCCGGTCTGGCCAGGTCGTACAGCGCGGCCCCGAGCGACGCCGGGCCGGGGTTGCCGCGCGCGGCACCGTCCGTGCGGATCAAGTAGGCCAGGGAGCGCGCGGGCGCCGGGTCATCGTCGGCATCGGTCAGCGACCAGCGATCGGACGACAGCGACTCACCGAACAGCGTGTCGCTCAGGGCCGCCGTCCTGCGATCGCCGAGCTGACCTCGAGGATGGCCTGCGTGATGTGGATACCACGCGGGCAGGCGTCGGTGCAGTTGAAGATCGTCCGGCAGCGCCAGACCCCGTCGGCGTCGGCCAGGAACTCGAGGCGCTCGTCGCCACCGTCGTCGCGCGAATCGAAGATGAAGCGATGGGCGTTCACGATGGCCGCAGGCCCGACGTACTCGGGCTGGGCCCAGAACGACGGGCAGGACGACGTGCACGCCGCGCATAGGATGCACTTGGTCGTGTCGTCATAGCGGGCCCGATCGTCCGGCGACTGGATCCGCTCCCGACCCGACTCGGGCAACGGCTCGTCATTCATCAGGTACGGCTGGACGCTTTTGAACTTGTCGAAGAAGCCATCCATGTCGACGACAAGGTCCTTGATCACCGGCAGGCCGGGTAGCGGCGCGACCGTGATCCGCCGCTTGCCGAGCTGCTCGACCCGGAGCTTGCAGGCCAGCCGGTTGCGTCCGTTGATGAGCATCGCGTCCGAGCCGCACACGCCATGTGCGCACGATCGGCGGAACGTCAGCGACCCGTCCTGCTCGTATTTGACCCGATGCAGCAGGTCCAGCACGCGATCGAGCTTGGGATCGCACTCGACCAGGTAGGCCTCCCAGTGCGGCTTCTCATCGCGCTCGGGATCGAAGCGGAGGATGCGGAGATCGACCTGCATCGTGGCTAGTACACCCTCGGTTTCGGCTCGAATTTCGTGATCGTCACGGGCTTGTAGCTGAGCTTCGGCGCGCCTCCGGAGCGGGTGGCCAGCGTATGGCTCAGGAAGTTCCTGTCGTCACGCTCCGGGTAATCCTCGCGGGCGTGCGCTCCGCGGCTCTCCTTGCGAGCGAGCGCGGAGGCGACCGTCGTCTCGGCGCAATCGAGCAGGTAGCCGAGCTCGCGCGCCTCGAGCAGGTCGGTGTTGAAGACGCGACCCCGGTCGGTAACGGCGACTCGAGCGTAGCGCGAACGCAGCTCGGCGACCTTTTCGCGGGCGGCGGTGAGCAGGGCGTCGTCTCGGTAGACTCCGACGTTGTCCATCATCACGTCGGCCAGCTCGCGCCGGATCCGGGGCACGGATTCCTTGCCGGTGGACGTGCGCAGCGCCTCGATCTCTGCCGTCACGGCGTCCGCGGCGTCATCCGTGACCTCGGGCATCCCGACGCCTTTGATGTCCTCGATCATCTGGCGCCCCGCCCGCCGACCGAAGACCAGCAGGTCAACGAGCGAGTTGGTGCCGAGCCGGTTGGCCCCGTGGACCGACACGCACGCAGTCTCGCCGGCTGCGTACAGCCCCGGGACGATCGTGTTCGAAGCGTCCCGTGTGACCCGCGTCAGGACGTCGGTCGGGATGCCGCCCATCGCGTAGTGGGCGGTGGGCTGGACCGGGACGGGCTCGGTGATCGGCTCCACGCCCTGGTAGACCCGGGCGAAGTCCGTGATGTCCGGCAGCTTCTCCTCGATGATCTTGCGGCCGAGGTGCCGGACGTCGAGGTACACGTAGTCCTTGCCGTCGATCCCGCGGCCGGCGCGGACCTCCTGGTAGATGGAGCGACTGACCATATCGCGCGGCGCGAGGTCCTTCATCGTCGGCGCGTAGCGCTCCATGAACCGCTCACCCTCGCCGTTGAGCAGGAACCCACCCTCGCCGCGGGCCGCCTCGGACAGCAGGATGCCGATGCCGACGATGCCCGTCGGGTGGAACTGGTAGAACTCCATGTCCTGCATCGGGACGCCGTGCCGGTAGGTCAGCGCGGCGCCGTCGCCGGTCAACGACCAGGCATTCGACGTGATCCGGAACATCCGCCCGAAGCCGCCGGTCGCCAGCATCACGGCCTTGGCGGTGATGGTGTGCATCGAGCCATCGGCGATGCGGTAGGCCACGACGCCCGCCGCCCGCCCGCCATCGCCGAGATCGCCGCCCTCGGTCAGCAGATCGACGACGTGGTACTCGTCGTAGAACTTCACGCCGTACTTGATGGCTTGCTGGTACAGCGTCTGCAGGATCATGTGCCCGGTGCGGTCGGCCGCGAAACACGAACGGCGGACGGGGCCCTCCCCGTAGTTCCGCGTGTGACCGCCGAAACGGCGCTGATCGATCTTGCCCTCGGCCGTCCGGTTGAAGGGCAGACCCATGTGCTCGAGCTCGATGACGGTCTCGATCGCCTCGCGGGCCAGGATCTCCGCCGCGTCCTGATCGACCAGGTAGTCCCCGCCCTTGACGGTGTCGTACATGTGCCATTCCCAGTGGTCTTCCTCGAGGTTGCCGAGGGCCGCACACACCCCGCCCTGCGCCGCGCCCGTGTGCGACCGGGTCGGGTAGAGCTTGGTCAGCACCGCAGCGTCCACGCCCGCCTTGGCAAGCTCCACGGCAGCCCACAGGCCCGCGCCGCCGGCCCCGACGATGAGGGCATCGTGCTGGATCCGCATCAGCCGGCCGGGACGACGTTCGGCAGGGTCACGACCACCCACGTCCCCATCAGGAACAGCGCCAGCGCCAGCAGGTACAGGCCGTAGCGCAGGACGGCGGCCGGCCGCCCGCGCGTGATATCGCCGATGACGACGCGCATGCCCATGAAGGCGTGGAACAGCACGAGCATCAGCATCGACCAGTCGAACACCCGCCAGAACGTGCTGCTCCAGCGGAATTCGGCGATCCAGGACGCACTCTGCTCGGCCGGATCGTACAGGACATGCAGGATCAGGTAGTGGGTCAGGACGAGCACGAACAGGCCGAGCCCGGTGAGCCGCATGAGGTACCAGACCGCCGTCTCGAAGCGGTCGCCCTGCGGTCGCGTCCGGCCAGATCGGCCGTAGCGCGAGGTCATCGCGGCCACCAGCCCATCGATCGCGCGAACTGGCCGAAGATGACCCACGTGACCGGGATGCCCACGATGACGAAGGCGACCCAGTTCAGGTACCACAGCTGAAGGTGGTAGCGGGTCATGCGCGGCCAGAAGTCCATGATGATGATGCGCAGGCCATTGAGCGCGTGATACAGCACCGCCGCACCGAGCAGCCATTCCATGACGATGCCCGGCGGCGTGGCGTAGACGAACAGGAGGCTGTCGTACAGGCCCGGCGCGAAGCCGACCAGGAAGATGTCGAAGACGTGCAGGATGACGAACAGCAAGATGGCCACGCCGGAGAGTCGATGGAATGCCCAGGCGAGCATCCCCTCTCCCCCGCGATAGCGAACCAGCATGAAACCTCCGATGTCGTCGCTGGGCCGGCCGGATCGGGCGGTCAGGCGCTGATGGTCGACCGGGCCGCGGCGGTCGAGCCGGCGGCCAGGCGATCGATGATGGCGTCAGCGAACTGCGACGTGCCGGCGGGCCCGCCCAGGTCGTAGGTGGTGGCGGTCCCTTCGGCGATGACCTCGCGGGTCGCGGCCTCGACCCGCTCGGCGGCGTCGGGGTAGCCCAGGTGCCGAAGCATCAGTGCTCCGGACAGGATCATGGCGGTCGGGTTGGCCTTGTTCTGCCCGGCGTACTTCGGCGCCGAACCGTGGACCGGCTCGAAGACGGCCGCCTCCGTGCCGATGTTGGCGCCGGGCGCGACGCCAAGGCCGCCGACCAGGCCCGCGGCGAGGTCGCTGACGATGTCGCCGTACAGGTTCGGCAGCACGAGGACGTCATACAGCTCCGGCTTCTGGACGAGCTGCATGCACATGTTGTCGACGATGCGGTCCTCGAACTCGATCCGGCCGTCGTACTCGGCGGCGACCGTGCGGCAGCTCGCCAGGAACAGGCCGTCCGAGAGCTTCATGATGTTCGCCTTGTGCACGGCCGTGACCGTGTGGCGGCCATTGGCGACGGCGTACTCGAAGGCGTAGCGCGCGATCCGCTCGGACGCGGCACGAGTGATGATCTTGATGCTCTCCGCGGCGTCCGGGCCGACCATGTGCTCGATACCGGCGTACAGGTCTTCCGTGTTCTCACGGACGATCACGAGGTCGACGTCCTGGTAGCGGGCATCCAGCCCTCGCATGGAGCGCGCCGGTCGGACGTTGGCGTACAGGCCGAGCACCTGGCGCAGCGTCACGTTGACGCTCCGGAACCCCTCGCCGACCGGTGTCGTGATGGGGCCCTTCAGCGCGACCTTGTTGCGCCGGACCGACTCGAGGACGTGCTCCGGGAGCGGTGTGCCGTACTCGGCCATGACCGCCTCGCCGGCATCGACGACATCCCACTCGAAATCGATGCCGCTGGCGTCCAGGACGCGTCGGGATGCGTCCGCCAGTTCCGGCCCGATGCCGTCGCCGGGGATGAGGGTCACACGGTGCGTCATGCCCCGATTGTAGCGGCGTTGCACGCTCCGCCGCCGAGTCAGCCTCCCGCTGCTCGTGCGCCGGAGGTCCCACGGCATCACCCTTGGCGCTTGGGTACCATCAGCGTTCCACCCAGCGCCGCCCACAAGATCGGAGCGCACCGCGCGTGAAACTCCAGGAATCCGACGCCAAGTCGCTGTTCGTCGCCCAGGGGCTGCCCGTCCCGGCCTGGGCCGTGGCGCACTCCCCCGCCGAAGCCCGGGCGGCCGCCGAACGGTTCCTGGCCGGCGGCTCGGACCAGGTCGTGATCAAGGCCCAGGTGCTGGTCGGCGGACGGGGCAAGGCGGGCGGCGTCAAGCTCGCCGCCAGCGCGGACGAGGCGGAGGCCGTGGCCACCGCCATCCTGGGCATGGACATCAAGGGCATGACCGTGCGCAAGGTGCTGGTCGGCCCGGCCGCCGAGATCGTCAAGGAGTTCTACCTCGCCGCGGTCCTCGACCGCGCTGAGCGCGGCATCCTGCTCATGGGCTCGGCCGAAGGCGGCGTCGAGATCGAGACCGTGGCCGAGACGAACCCCGAGGCGATCATCCGTCGCCATGCCGATCCGAACCTCGGCCTGCTCGATTTCCAGGCCCGCGAGCTCGCGTTCGCGATGGGCCTGGGCGCACATCTCAAGGACGCCGTGCGCATCGCCAAGGGCCTGGTCACCACGATGCGCGCCTACGACGCCGACCTGGTCGAGATCAATCCCCTTGCGATCGTCCGCGAGACCGGCCCGGATGGGTCCACGGTCGAACGGCTGACCTGCCTCGACGCCAAGCTCACGCTCGACGACTCGGCGCTCGGCCGTCACCCGGTCCTGGAGGAGCTGCGCGACCCGGATGAGGAGGCTCCCGAGGACAAGGCCGCCAGGGAGGCGGGCCTCACGTTCATCAAGCTCGACGGCACGATCGGTTGCATGGTCAACGGGGCCGGCCTGGCGATGACCACGATGGACCTCGTCAAGCGAGCCGGTGGCGAGCCGGCCAACTTCCTCGACATCGGGGGTGGCGCGCGAGCCGACAAGGTCTCCGCAGCGATGGCTCTGATCCTGTCCGACCCCAAGGTGAACGCCATCCTCGTCAATATCTTCGGCGGCATCACGCGCGGCGACGAGGTTGCTCGCGGCCTGATCGATGCCCGCGCCCAGCAGTCGCGCGAGGTCCCGATGGTCGTGCGCATCGTCGGCACGAACGGCGCCGAAGCCGCTGTCCTGCTCAAGGAAGCGAAATTCCAGACCGCGTCATCGCTCGACGAGGCGGCCACCCTGGCCGTGGCCGCGTCGCGCGGCACCGGAGCGGCGGCATGAGCATCCTCATCGGACGCGAGACCCGCCTGCTCGTCCAGGGCATCACCGGGCGCGAGGGCGCCTTCCACGCCGAGGCGTCGCAGGCCTACGGCACCAACGTCGTCGCAGGCGTCACCCCGGGCAAGGGCGGCCAGACCGCGCTCGACGGCTCGGTCCCGGTCTACGACACCGTGGTCGAGGCGGTCGCCCAGACCGGCGCGAACACCTCGCTCATCTTCGTCCCGGCGGCGGGCGCTCCGGACGCGATCATGGAGGCCGCGGCGGCGGGCATCGCCACGATCTTCTGCATCACCGAGGGCATCCCGGCCCTCGACATGATCTCGGCCGTCGACATGGTCCGGGCGCGCGGCGCACGGCTGATCGGGCCCAACTGCCCGGGAGCCACCTCGCCGGGACGTGCCAAGGTCGGGATCATCCCGGCCTCCATCCACCGCGAGGGGCGCGTCGGCGTCGTGAGCCGGTCGGGCACGCTGACCTACGAGGCTGTCCAGGCGATGACCGATGCCGGTCTCGGCCAGTCGACGTGCGTCGGCATCGGCGGTGACCCGATCATCGGCACGACCTTCCTCGATGTGCTCCAGCTGTTCGGTGACGACGACGAGACCGACGCGATCGTGCTCATCGGCGAGATCGGCGGCGCAGCGGAGGAGACGGCGGCGGCCTGGGCGGCCGAGCATCTCCGCGACGTCCCCAAGGTCGCGTTCATCGCCGGTCGGACAGCGCCCGAGGGCAAGCGCATGGGGCATGCCGGCGCGATCATCTCCGGCGGCGCCGGGACCGCGGCGTCCAAGGTCGCCGCGCTCGAAGCGGCCGGATTCCGCGTCGCCGAATCGCCGACCGAGCTGCCGGGCCTCCTGCGCGAGGCCGGGTACCGCGGCTGACGATGGGTGCCCGGATGGACCTCGTGGCCGGCGCCGTGGACGACATCCTCGTGGCCATCGGGAGCGGTGAGCACGCCTCGTTCAGCGATCGCGACCGGTTCATCGCCCACCTGTCGCTCGGCGGCGGCATCGACCCGACCTGGCTCGACCTGTTCTCCGAGGCGGCCCGTGCGTCGGTCGATGGCGATGGTCCGAGGGACCTGTTGGACGCCCGGACCGAACTCGACGGCCCTGAGGGCGGCGACGACGCGAACGTCATCATCGAGCGGGTGGATCCGACCTGGATCACGGCCGTGGCCCGCATCCCGGATACCGTCGTTGACGCGCTGACCGGTCGCTGGATCGATCGGCTGGAGGAAGAGATGGGCCCGCTGGGATCCGAGGAGAAGCCGTGGATCCGCGAGCTGGCGGACGGCATCGTGCGCTTCTGCCGCGTCGCCGACCGGGCACCCGACGTCATCTTCGTGTGGAGCCTGCGCTGAGGGTGACCTTCTCCCTGCTCGCGACCAAGCACGGCTGATCGGGCGTACACTCCGTCGAAACACGCTCACCGAGCGCGGGCTCCTGTCCGTCCGGAGCCAGAGCGACCCGATGGAAAGGACGGACCCATGGTCAAGCACGCGAAGCACGAGCGCGAACGACGCACAGCGGAGGGCGCTCGCGTCAAGGAGATCGAGGCCGCGTGGCTCGGCAGCCTGACGCCGGCCGTCCTGAAGGGCTTCAATGAAGATGTCGCGCGAGTCCGCGCGCTGGAGCCCCGCGAACCGCAGCCGGACATGGCGCCCGGCACCCTGCCGCGACCTCCCCGCCCCGGCCGCGAGCCCAAGCCCACCAAGGACGAGCGCAAGAAGTCCCGACCCTCGTTCGGCGACTGACCCTCGTTCGGCGACTGACCCTCGTTCGGCGACGACGGTCGCCCGCGGCGGTCAGCCCAGGCGGACCGCCGTCCCGGATGCGGTGACCATCAGCATCGATCCACCCTGCCCGACCGTCTCGTAGTCAAGGTCGACCCCGACGATCGCGTCGGCTCCGAGTGAGGCCGCCAGGGCCTCCATCTCCTGCAGGGCGATGGTCCGCGCCTTGGCCAGCTCCTGCTCGTACGCGCCCGAGCGGCCACCCACGATGTCGCGGATGCCCGCGAACAGGTCCTTGAAGATGTTGGCGCCCAGGATCGCCTCGCCCGTGACCAGGCCGCGGTACTCGGCGATGGTCCGGCCCTCGATGCTGGGTGTGGTGGTCACGATCATGGGAACCTCCGTGTCAGTGCGTGGATGGCTGAAAACCGAGCGCGTGCCAGGCGGGACCGCCCGGCTCCTCGATGAGTTCGACGAGCACCCCGTGGCAGGACCGCGGGTGGATGAACGCGACCGGCCCCTCCGCACCGCGACGCGGGGCGGTATCGATGAGCTCGAGGCCGTCGATCCCGAGCCGAGTGAGCGTGGCGGCGAGGTCATCGACCTCGAAACAGACGTGGTGGAAGCCCTCGCCCTTGCTGACGAGGAAGCGCGCGACACCGGTCGAGTCGTCGGTCGGCTCGACCAGCTCGATCTTCGACTCCCCGACCGTCAAGAACGCGATCCGCACCCGGTCCTGCGGGATATCGAGGACGGTTTCGAGCGGCGCGCCAAGCGTGTCGCGCCAGAACACCAGGGCATCATCGATGGAGGCGACGATCAGCGCGACGTGATGCACCTTGCCGAGCGAGCGGATGTTGGCAGGGACCGCGGACATACCTGGCTCCTTGGCGGCGCGATCTGGACCGACGACGACCACGAGCGCAGCGCCACCGTGCGCTGACCGCTCCATGGTGACGGACCGGAGGATGTCGCGGAAGGTCGTCTGGTCCGCCGACGGCAACCGGTCCGGGTCGTGCCAGGCGATGACCGTCGGGGCATGCTGGCCCGGCTCCGGGTGGGCCAGGACCTCCTCCAGCGCGTCCCAGTTCCGGCCCATGTAGACCGGCAACTCGAGGGCGCGGTGCAGGTCGTCCAGGAGCGCCGCCTTGGATGGAGGCCCGTGGAGCTCGACCAGTGTTGCGCCCAGCTCCTGGGTGAGGGCGGTCAGGGCCTCCATGTCGGGAGCCCGCTCCCCTCGCACGAGGCCGCCACGTCCTCCTGGCGACAGCATCGCGCGGAACTCGGCGGTCACGGGGCGATCCATCGGAACGAATCGTAGTGGTCGTCGGTCCAGTACCGCTCACCGTCGGCCCCGGCCACGATCCGGCGGGCACCGCGATCCGCGGAGCCGGGTGTCTCGACCGTGAATTCCCGGTAGTGGCCGTCCGGTCGATCCGGAAGCAGACCCTCCCGGTTCTGGAACGTGGACCCATCCTGGCGGTACGGGTATGGGCCGCCGACGTCGATCAGGGCGAGCGTGTCGCGCGCTTCGGGCGGCAGGTCGGCCCGTTCCACGACGGTGAACCCGCTCGGCACGGCGGGCGCGGGCGAAGCCGAGGCTGGGGCCGATGCGGCGGCGGTGGTCGCGGGCGAGGCGGGAGCGGTCGCTGACGGGCTCGTGGCGTCCGAGTGGGTCGCCGCCGAGGTCGTGGCACCACTCGGTGCCGCGCTCGGCCCGGCGAGCGTACAGCCGAGCAGCGCGAGGGCGACGGCGAGTGCCACGAGGCTTCGGATGAGGGGCCACATGCTCCCAGCGTACGTCGGCCATGGTCGCAGCGCCTGCGTCGCCCGTCCGCCTCCTGAACGTGCGGACGACGGCTCAGGGTGCGATGCTTCGGGCATGCGACGGGCCTTGATCATGCTTGTTCTTGCGGTCGATATCTTGTTCGGAACCGCGTATGTCCTTCAGGTCTCGCCGGCGGAGCCGCTGTTAGGTGCGGTCGGAGCCGTCGTCATGCTCGGACTCGCCGCATGGTCGGTCGACCTGCTCAGGAGACCGCAGGCGAGCGAGGCGGCGCAGCGGGCTCCGGACGCGGGCCGC
>JBKJHI010000222.1:0-2900 GCA_046599085.1 Candidatus Limnocylindrales bacterium | reverse complement strand
CTTCTTCTTCCGTCGTCTCGAACGAAGAGGCGTTGCGCTCGACGGCGGTGAGGCACCGTGGCCGCATCGGTGGATAGAGGCTGAGAGACACCGAGACTCGCGGGAACGCTCGACGCGTGGTCAGACGTCGAATGCCGCCAGGATCACTGCGGCGGTCCACAACATTGCGAGGCTCAGCAACGGCCACCGGAAGTTTGAACGCAAGATGAGGTTGACCACGGCCATGAGACCGATGGATGCCCCGCCGGCGGCCGCGGCAACAACCCATGCCGTCGTCGAGCCCTTTCGGACGTCGACGAGCGCGAGGTGGATCGTGAGTATCCCCGTTGCCACCATGTAGCCGCCCATCACCATAAACACCTTTTCGAGCCAGCGGGCGAGGCTCGGCAGCACCGCGTCAAGATCGTGTTCAGCCGCAGCGATGTAACGACGGTCCTCTGGCAGGAGCGGCGGCCGGAAGGCGACGAAGAACACACCGACACCAACGACCACGAGCCCGCAGGCTGCAAGCAGCTGCGCGCCCATTTCAGCCAACGCGCAAGGCTCGCGCCGTGCTCAGCGTTCCCAACCTGGCGGACTTCCCGACCGCTGGGGTTGGCCGCTGTGGAAAGGCGCGAACGGGAGCGGGAAACATGGCGGGATGCCCGACGAAGACGCACCCAATGGACACCCAAAGATCGTACCTACGCAGAGTCCTTGATTCCCAGCCCGCGACGAGACGGTCACCGGATCGAACTGCCGTTGGGCTCCCGCAGTACGCGCGGACCGACATCGCCGACTTCGGTCGGCACAGTCGTGGGCGTCGAACCGTCCCGCAAGTTGCCTGAACCGAGGCCGGCCAGGTCGGAGGGTTCGTTGCGCCGGAGCCTTACGCCCCCTGGCCGAACCCCCCGGGGCTTGCCGAAACTTTGCGACATCAACCAGCGGCGCCTGCTCGAAATCGAACTCTAGCGGTCACCGGCACCGGTACCGCCCGCGCATTTGCCACCGTGTACAGCTCGGGCCTCGTCACGACACGCGTCGCGACCCGCAACGACGAGAACCTCCCGGGTGAGGCCCCTACGCTCCCACGGTACCCAAACGAAACCCGACGAAAGGCACGAGCATGGCGTTCAAACAAGGTGAGGTCTACCGCTGCCCCGACGAGTCCTGCGGATGCGAGGTCACCGTCACCAAAGGCGCTCCGCCAACATGCGAGGGCACCCAGAGCCCGACCTGCTGCTGCGGGCACACGATGAAGAGGGTCGAGCACTGACAACCGGATGGAGCGCACCGCATGACCAATCTGGAAGTGCCTGATCCGGAGGAACCCGAGGCTGAGCTGAGTGGCCGCGAGCGGCGGATGGAGCGTCGACGACTGCGCGCCGTGCGCCGCAAGCGGAAGTTCGAGGCGAAGAAGGATCAGAAGAACCAGAAGAAAGACGACAAGAAGGCGAAGAAGGGCAAGTGACCGAGGGGGCATGTGGTGCCCGAGCCCGGTGCGATTCCACCGCTCCGACGCCGCGTGTCGTGGACTTCGTGACGGTGAAACGAAACACGCCGTTGGCGGGTCGCTCGTTCGGGCATTGGTGGATGGAGTTTGACGACGCCGAAAGTTACGGCTGGTGGCCCAGCCGCTGCCCGCTTCGACTCTGGGACGTGTTCGTCGGTACGACCGGCGTCCTCAACGGTGGCGCGGTAGGCGGCGTGATCCCCGACCGCGATCCGAGTCACGGCCTCGCGGCCGACTACGAGTTTCACCCCGTGCTCGTCGTCGCCCGTACAGACGACGAGCTGCGCGATCACATTCGACGCTTCGCCCGCGAGTTCTCCGGCGGTTGGCGTTGGTCGACACGCGCGACGATGAACTGTCGCATGTTCCAGCTCGCACTCTTCGATGCGGTTGGACTGGTCGACGGCACCGGCAACTACCGCACGCGTGGCTCGGGCTGTCCCGCACTCGCCCCGCCGCGACGCGTCGTCGGACAACTCAGTGGTCGTCGTCGCTGGCCGGGCAATCTCCCGCGGCCTGGCCAGCGCGTAACCGACGTGCTGAGCCTGATCCTCTGACCCGAGAGGCAAGTCCGGAGTTCGCCCCCGAACGCACGACCCGTCACCGTGACCGCCGACCCAGGCGCGGCCACATCTCGGTCAATCTCCCGGACAGGTCGGGAACAGCCCGCCCCCGCAGGATTCGACCAGAGGACCGTCCCGAACAGCGCTGAGACCGCCGCGACCAAGCGGGCGAGAGAACTACTTACGCGAGGTCTGACGATCCGGCTCCTCGATCAGTTCCGCCCAGGTGTTCGGCAATATCCCGCGACCAGACCACCGTGCGCGGTCCGAAAAAGCGCGAAACTTTCCCCATGGGTAATCCCGGGATCGCGTGGGCGCACACGACACTCGACTCCTCCAATCCCAGAAGAGCCGCCCGGTTCTGGGGCCGCCTGCTCGAACTCGAACCAGTTGCGCGCGACGACGGCTGGTTCGTTCTGGGGCCCGCCACACCGGGAGGCCCCATGCTCTACTTCCAGCCAACCGAAGAAGCCAAGATCGGTAAGGCACGAGTCCACCTCGACCTATGGGTTGAGGACCTTCATGCAGCGATGCGGCTCGTCGAGGACCTGGGCGGGTCCCGAGTAGGCACAATTCAGAACGCTCGCGGAGGAACCCTCGTCGTGATGGCAGATCCCGACCACACAGAGTTCTGCCTCATCACGTTCCGCGTCTCGTGACGTCACACCCAAGCGTCACGTCACGAGACGCGGAACGTCGGTATCCGTCGAGCATCGAGCCGAGACTGCGGTCACTAAGGCCACCGGCGCTACGCGCTCTCCACCGGTCGTGTTATCCGTCGAACGACTCGACGCCCTCGAGGAGACTTCGAGGATGTCCCACTCGTTGTTGAAGTGGGGTGACGG
>JBKJHI010000107.1:0-4155 GCA_046599085.1 Candidatus Limnocylindrales bacterium | reverse complement strand
ATCCAGTGCCGCTCAGCGTCCGACCTCGAGCGATCCCGCTGCTATCGATGCGGGCTGGAGCGCGGCGATCCGGAGACGCTCGAGTTCATCGCCCCACCGGCTGCCGGCTCGGGCGGCACGGATCCGCGTATCGCGTTCCCGGGGATCGGCATCGGGCCTGGACCGTCGCACCCGGTGCCGAGCGGTCGCGTACTCGGTCCGCCGGGCGCACCGGGGTCAGGCGACGCATCGGACGCCTTTGACGCCTTTGACGCCCTTGACACCTCCGATGCCCCGGATGTCTCGGGACCCGACCGCGCACCCGTCGCGGTGGGACCTGGCAAGCCGCCGGTGACCATCCCGCGTCGCTACGTCGTCGCCGAACGCCCGGTGCTGGTCGCGGTGCCGGTGCCGGTCGTGCAGCCCGATGACGCCGCGATCGAGGAGGACGCCGAACAGGAGCGGTCCCCGGCGGGCTCGTCCGGGCGGCGCTGACCTGATTCGCGGCACGCCTGCCCTGGACATGCGACGGTGACCCAGATCGGCACCACGCGCCACCGTGTCGTCATCGTGGGTGGTGGATTCGGGGGCCTGTACGCGGCACGGCAGCTCGGGCACGACCCGGAGGTGGCGCTGACCCTGGTCGACCGACGCAACTTCCACCTGTTCCAGCCGATGCTCTACCAGGTCGCGACGGGCGCCCTGTCGCCGGGCGACATCGCCCAGCCGCTGCGCAGCGTCCTGCGCAAGCAGCGCAATACGACCGTCCTCCTCGGCGAGGCCATCGGGATCGATCCGGAGCGGCGCGAGATCGTGCTCTCTGACGAAGGTCCGATCCCGTACGACACGCTCATCGTCGCCACGGGGGCCCGGCACACCTACTTCGGCCACGACGAATGGGCGCCGCTCGCCCCGGGTCTCAAGACCCTGGAGGACGCGACCGAGATCCGGCGGCGGATCTTCATCGCCTTCGAGGCCGCGGAACGGGAAGCTGACCCGGAACGGCGACGGGCCTGGACGACCTTCGTGCTGGTCGGCGGTGGCCCCACGGGCGTCGAGCTGGCAGGGTCCCTGGGCGAGATCGCCCGCGACACGCTCCGGCGCGACTTCCGCTCGATCGACCCGACCGACGCCCGGATCGTGCTCGTCGAGGCGCTCGACCGCGTCCTCCCGCCGTACCCGCCGGGACGCTCGGCGTCGGCTCGCCGCCAGCTGGAACGGCTCGGGGTGCTGGTCCGGACCGGGACGCGGGTCACATCGATCGGGGAGGAGTCGGTCACCGTCGTGCCCGCGTACGCCCCGGACACCGAGCCCGAGATCATCGCCACGCGGACCGTGCTGTGGTGTGCCGGCGTGCTTGCCTCCTCGTTCGCGCGCACGGTCGCCGAGGCCACGGGGACACCCATGGACCGAGCCGGCCGGGTGCTCGTCGAGCCGGATCTCACCATCCCGGGCCACCCGGAGATCTTCGTCGTGGGCGATGCGGCCGTGGAGCCATGGAAACCGGACCGACCCACGCCCGGGGTGGCCCAGGGCGCGATGCAGGGCGGGACCCATGCCGCGAAGACGATCCGGCGGCGCCTCCTCGGGCGCCCGACCGAGCCGTTCCGCTACCGCAACAAGGGCGATGTCGCAGTCATCGGCCGCCTGGCCGGCGTCACCGACATCCCGTGGCTCGGTCCGTTCGGCCGCCAGGGCGGGATCACGGCCTGGATGCTCTGGCTCGGTATCCACATCTTCTACCTGATCGGGTTCGCGAACCGGATCATCGTCGTGACTCGCTGGGCGTACAGCTTCCTCACCCATGGGCGCGGTACGCGGTTGATCACCGGGCAGGCCCTGTTGCCGCCGATCGCGGAGCCGGAACCGCCGGTCATCGATGCGTCCGAGGACGAGGCGACGACCGGACGCTAGGATCAGGGACCGGGCGGGGGCGCACCGCCGCTGACGTCAGAAACGGTCGATGACCTGGCGCGTGTAGCGACCGAGACGCATCTCGTCGAAGGCGTCCTCGACGTCGTCGAGCGCGATCCGGCGATCGATGAGACGCTCGACAGGAAGCCGGCCATCGAGCGTCCACTCGGCGTACCGCGGAAAGTCGATGGTGGGCTCGGCGAAGCCGTAGTTTGACCCGAGGATCCGCCGCGAACCGTCGACGAACGGGTAGACGTCGAACGCCGCACGATCGCCGAGTGGCGTCATGCCGACGAGCACGGCGGTCCCGCCGACCGGCAGCGACTCGATGGCGAGCTCGACGGTCGACACGCGCCCGATCGCCTCGAACACGAAATCCGGTCCGCCGTCCGTGGCATCACGCAGCTCGGCGAGGGTGGCCGCCCGGTCGTCGCCGGCGAGGATCCCGTGCGTGGCACCGACCGCGCTGGCCGCCTCGAGCTTGGCCGGCATGCGATCGATGACGACGATGCGTGACGCCTCGGCCACGACGGCACCCATGACGCAGGACAGGCCGACCCCGCCGAGGCCGATCACCGCGACGGACGCCCCGGGTGGCACGGCCGCCGTCTTGAGCACGGCTCCCACGCCGGTCGTCACGCAACAGCCGATGAGGGCGGCCACGGCCGGGTCGGTTGCGAGCGGGACGGGGATCGCGGCCGCGGCCGGCACCACGACGTGGGATGCCATGGTGGCGATGGCGCAGTAGGCACGGACCGGGGAACCGGCACCGCCCGGGGAGCCGGCACCGCCCGGGGAGCCGGCATCGCCCGACCGTTGGAAGGGCGCCGTCCCGTCGAGCAGCACGTGCCGGTACGACGGGGAGTCCGGGCAGGCCCACGGATGCCCCCGCAGGCACGACCGGCACACGCCACACGGGATCAGCCAGGCCAATGCCACGAGCTCGCCGACTCGTGGCGTCTCGACTCCGGCCCCCACGGCCTCGACGATGCCGGCGCCTTCGTGGCCCAGCACGATCGGGGTCGGTCGGTCCCACTCTCCGTCGCGCACGTGCAGGTCCGAGTGGCACACGCCCGAGGCGAGCATGCGGACCCGAGCCTCGCCGCCGCGAGGCTCGATCAGCTCCAGTTCCGCGATCACGGCCGGGGACCCCACAGCCTCGAGGACCGCGGCACGGACCGTGGTCATGCCTCGCCCTCGCGGCGCCGCTCGCCGACGTGCTCGGGGAGGTACGGCACGTACTGTGGCCACCACATCGCCCCATCGACCGCGGCCTCGACCGCCTCGGGCGACCCGAGCGTGCCCGCTTCACCCGCCACGGCCATCGCGATCCGCCGGGACACGACCCGAAGGTCGCTCACGGGCGGATACAGGGCGCCCGTCGCGAGCCGGTCGTCGGTGACGGCATCCGCCAGGGTCCGCGCGGCGAGGAGGAACATGCGGTCCGTCACGCGCGAGGTTTCGGACACGATCGCGCCGAGGCCCACACCCGGGAAGACATACGCGTTGTTCGCCTGGCCGATCTCGTGCCGGACGCCATCGACCGTCACAGCTTCGAACGGGGAGCCGGTTGCCACGAGGGCACGTCCCGAGGTCCAGGCGAGGACATCGGCCGGGGCCGCTTCGCAGACCGACGTCGGATTGGACAGCGGCAGCACGATCGGGCGGTCGGCCGGACCGACCCGCTCATCCATCGCCTCGATCACGTCCCGACTGAACGTGCCGGCCACCCCGGTCGTGCCCACGAGGACCGTGGGGCGGCGGAGTGCGATCGTCTCGAGGAGGGACGGGGTAGGGCCGCTCACCGCGGGCACGGCAAGCGCACGTTTCGTGGCGTCCAGATCGTTCCGGCCCGCATGTACCAGGCCGCGCGTATCGACCAGGGCGATCGCATCCGCCACGACCGCCGCCGGCACGCCCGCATCGAGCATCGCGATCCGCAGCAGCCGCCCGATCCCGACCCCGGCGGCACCGGCCCCCACGAGCACGATCCGGGCATCCGCGATGTCGCGTCCCGTCGCACGCAGTCCGGCCAGCACGCCCGCGACCACGACCGCGGCGGTGCCCTGGATGTCGTCGTTGAACGACGGGACGCGGTCGCGATATCGATCGAGCAGCCGCAGGGCGTTGCTCTGCTTGAAGTTCTAGATCTGGATCAAGCAGCAGGGCCAGACCTCCTCGACGCTCGTGAGGAAGGCCTCCACGAGAGCGTCGTCCTCGACGCCGCGCAGACGCGGCGTCCGGTAGCCGAGGTACAGCGGG
>JBKJHI010000154.1:0-4965 GCA_046599085.1 Candidatus Limnocylindrales bacterium | reverse complement strand
CCTGGAGTTCGTGATCCGGCGCGGACGCGCGCCGTCCGGAGCAACGCCCGGGACCGGCAGCAGCCACAGATCCTGCCGGTCCCGGGCGTTGCTCCGGACGGCGCGCGTCCGCGCCGGATCACGAACTCCAGGCCCGCGGTGCTTGGCGCCGCGCTGGCCGCGGGCCGCGTCGCGATAGGGGAGCGGGTGACGATCACGGCCCGCGACGGCCTGCGCGTCGAGGGCACCCTGTGGCGCCCGACGGCGGCCACCGGGAAACGCGGCGGTCGGCGGGTCCCGACGATCATCTACCCCCACGGTGGCCCGACCTGGCAGGCCTACCGGCTGTTCGCCCCGTTCCGCCTCCTGCTGGCCCAGGAGGGGTATGCGTTCTTCGACGTGGACTTCCGCGGCTCGACCGGCTATGGCCGCGACTTCCGGCGCGCCAATCACGACGAATGGGGCCACGCCGACGTGTTCGATCTGATCGACGCCGCGCGCTGGGTCCAGGCCCAGCCGTGGTCCGACGGGCGTCTGGCGATCTACGGCGGGTCGTACGGCGGGTACATGGTCCTGTGTGCCCTGGTGGAGGAGCCGGCCCTGTGGACGGCCGGTGTCGACATGTATGGCGACTCGGACATCGCCGAGAGCTTCCGCCGCGGCGATCGGCCCGGTCGTCTCGACCTCAAGAAGATGATGGGCGACCCCGACGACCCCGAACGGGTCGAACGCTATCGCCGCGGCTCGCCGGTCCACCGCGCCGAGCGGATCGAGGCACCGCTCCTGCTGCTCCACGGACGCAAGGACAAGCGGGTGGTGCCGTTGATGACGGAGCGCATGGTCGAAGCGCTCGAGATCGAGGGCAAGACCCACGAGGTCCAGTGGTACGACGACGAGGCACACGGTTGGGAGCGTCGGGAGAACCGCCGACACGCCTACGACCGCATCCTTCGATTCCTCCGGTCGCACATGCCGCCGGACGCTGACCGACCGACCCCTCAGGACTCCTGACCCGCCGCCATCTCCAGCCGCGCGCCGGCGTCGAGGTCGCGGAACGCCCCCAGCGGCGCTTCGACCGCCCAGCGGAACGGGCCCGGAGCCGCGAATCGCGGGCACGGTTCGGCGGGACAGGCCGGCATCGTCATGGTCCCCACGAGCGCGCCGTCCGCCGCGAACCAGGCGATGTCCAGGTCGATCGCGACACCGTCCATGACGACCTGCACGGCCGACGGGTCGGTGTCCTGTCCGAGATCGAAGAGCATGCCGTCCGCCCCGTCGAAGTCGAGGCGGCCGCGCATCCCGTCCGGCCCGGCAGGCAGGAGCGGCCAGGTCGCCCCGCCGATCAGGGCGGACGTCGTCGCGCCCGGGGTTCCCGGGGCTCCCGGTGCGGCGCAGGCCGCGGCCAGGAGCGCGACCACGCACGCCATCCCAAGCGCGATCGACCAACCGGCCTGGCGCCGCGCTCTGCCGCCGGGCGCGGTCACGACAGCGGGCGCGCCGTACTGTCCTGATCGTCGCGCGGGATGACTGAGATCCTGCCATCCGTCTCGAGGACCGCCAGCCGGACGTCGTCCACGCGCGCGAGTCCCGCCGATCGGATCGCGGTGCGGACCTCGCTCGCGTCCACGTTCTCTTCGCGCAGGGCCTTCTCGAGGAGCCGCCCGTCGCGGACGAGGAGGCGCGGCTCGCCATCGAACGCGCTGCGCAGCCGCCGTGAGCGCCGTGTGGCCTTGCGGATCAAGACGTCCATCCCCAACAGGGTCACGACCGCGACGATGCCGCCCCACAGGGTGGTGTTCTCGCCGACCATCGAGTTCTGGACCGCGTCGCTGATGACCAGGATCGCCACCAGCTCCAACACGGACATCTGGCCGACTTCGCGCTTCCCGCTGAGGCGGATGGCCACGACGAGGAAGAGGTAGATGATCGCCGTGCGAACGACGATCTCTGGCAGGCTGGACCCGAGCTCCGGGAGGGTGGGCATCTCGGCGCGACTGTAACGGGTGCGCCGACGGTCCATGGTCCAGCGAGGGCCGCGCTACCATCCGCCGGTGACCAGTACCTCACGTGACCCTGGCGCAGAGATCGTCCTTCTGTCCGCCCAGCTCGAGCGGATGCGCGCGATGCTGTACGGCTACTCCGACCTGTTCTTTCGGCGGATCCGTGACTGGGCGCTCGTCACCATCGTGCTGCTCGTCGTCGGATCGACGGACGTTGCGCCCGCGGCGACGGTCGTCGTCCCCTTCCTGGTCCCGTTCGCCTTCCTCGAGACCGCGTACCTCTTCTACTACACGATCTTCGCCCGGCGCTTCTCGGAGCGGCTCGAGCAGCGGATCAATGCGCTCGTGGGGGACGACGTGCTCATCGCTCATCGCCTGGAGGCCGCCTACTTCTACCCGCCGGACGCCCCGAAGATCGCCGCCCTGTCCGCGGGCCACCCGCTTGGCATGGTCACCGTGTCCACCGTGGGCTACACCACCGGCGCCGGCATGGTGTGGGGCGCCGGCTTCCTCGGCATCCTCGAACGAGCCGGGTCCGGGGCTCTGCCGCACGCGGTGGTGGTCGGCGCCATCGCGTGGACCGTGGCGATCGCCGGCTACCTGGCCTGGACGTTTCTGGCCCGCCACGATGAGGCACGGCTCGTCCGTGAACTCGATCGCTGGGAAGAATCGAAACGGCTGTCCTGATCGGACAGCCGTCGATACGCGAGCGGGACCCGCGGGCGTTGCCGCCGGGGACCCGGAACGAGCGCTAGAACCAGCGGCGCCCGGCCATCAGCACGAGGCTGGAACTGGCGAGGGCGGACAGGATCATGACGATCCGGAACGTCTGTGAACGGAAGTGATTCATGTCGGGTCCCTTTACCTTCGGGTCGAGTCGTCGTCCCCCAGGCACAACCTTCGACCCGGACGCCGGCGTGGGCCATGGGCCGCTGGTACCACGGCGGGGACCCGTTCGGGGGATGTTCCAGGACGCACCACGACCCGCCGGACGGGACGAGGTTCAGCCTGACCGGCGCGCACCGCGCATCCCGAGCGCGATGACGGCGCCCACGCCGAGCCCGAGCAGGACGTCCCCGATGCTGAAGACATTGGCGAATGGCAGCCAGGACGGGAGCGTGAAGATGTCGGTCAGCGGCGCCAGGGCCGGATCGGCGAGGACGGCCGAATTGGAGAACCCGTCGGTCGGATCGAGTCCCGCCGCCCGCAGCGCTTCCACGGTCGTGGGCATCACACCGCCGTTGGCGACGATGGCCACCAGGTTCGCCGCGGCCCCGGCGACCACCAGCGGCATGCCCACCAGCCGCACATTCCGCAGGACCGCGATGAGGACCGCGGCCGTCGACACGATGTAGACAGCTGACCCGATGCCCCCGCCGAGCAGCCCATCGACTGCCCCGGAAAAGAGCACGATCTGGACGACCAGGCCGGCCATCGCGAGCCAGGCCCAGGCGAACGGCAGGGTCGACAGCCGGTCGAGCCGACCGCCGGACAGGTGACCGACGAGGATGCCGATGGGGATGGCGTACAGGATGAACATCGCCCGCAGTGTCGCACGCACGCACGCGAGCGGGCGCGGCGTGTCCGGGCGGCCGTCGCGGGCGGCCGTCGGCGTGCACGGGAGGGTATCCTGCGGCCACGTTGGTCCGAGGCGACGGCTGCGCACGAGGGTGACGGCCTGATCGTGCTTGTCTGGCTGATGGAGGTGAAGCCATTCTGAGTCGCTGGCGGGCGGGCCTGGTTACCGCCCTCGTCCTTGCCTTCTCGCTCGCCGCCTGCGGCGCTCTCGACGACAACGCCAGCGGCGGGCTCGTGAACACGGCCTGGACCGTACTGTCGATCGACGGGGCGCCGACGCTTCCCGGCAGCCCGCCGACGCTGGACTTCGCGCCGGACGGCCTGTCCGGGACGACCGGTTGCAACCAGTACGGCGGTACGTTCCGGACCGACGGGGACGCATTCAGCGCCGACGTCGGGGGCATGACGAAGATCGGCTGCGACGGGCCGCGCAGCGGACAGGAAGTCGCGTTCGTGGCGGCGCTCTCGGCGATCGACCACTGGCGCCAGCGCGAGGACGGGGCGCTCGAGCTCGCGGGTGGTGCCACGATCATCGCGGTGCCCGCGCCGGCGCCGTGACGCGGTCGCGAGAGGGCCACAGCGTGTGATGATGTCGGTCATGGCCGACCGAGCTCGCCGCCCCGCCGTCCGCATCGATGCACTGACTGTCGCCGACTGGCCGGAGGTCCGCCGGATCCACGCGGAGGGGATCGCGACCGGCGACGCGACGCTGGAACGCGAACCGCCGGACTGGGACCACTTCGATCGTTCCCATCGCCAGGACTGCCGGCTGATCGCCCGAGCGAAGGACGATACCGTCGTGGGCTGGACGGCCCTGTCGGCTTTCTCGAGTCGGCGGGTCTACGCGGGCGTCGCGTGGGAAAGCATCTATGTCGCCGAGGCTGCCCGTGGCCACGGTGTGGGCGGCGCGCTGTTGCGCGCGCTCATCCGCGACGCCGAGGGAGCGGGCCTGTGGACCCTCATGGCGGGGGTCCTGGCCGAGAACACGGCGAGCCGTGCCCTGCACGCCCGTGTCGGCTTTCGCGAGATCGGCGTCCAGCGTGCGCTGGGCCAGGACCCAGCCGGCCGTTGGCGCGACGTCGTCCTCCTTGAACGACGAAGCGACGCGCCCGAATCGCGGTGAGCGCGTCACGCTCTCCGGCGCGAGGGGGCATCATCTCGACATGATCGACCTGCGCAGCCGCATCCTCGCCGGCGACACCCTCATCGGTGTCTTTGCCGACCTTGCCTCACCACTCGCCGCCGAACTGTGCGGAACCGCCGGTTTCGACTGGATCGCGCTCGATCTCGAGCACGGTGAATCGACCGAGGCGGATCTCCTGGCGCTCCTGTACGCGACGGAGACGACGGGGATGGCCGCGATCGTCCGCCCGCAGAGCGCCGAGCGGCTGCGGATCGGTCGTGCCCT
>JBKJHI010000112.1:0-5940 GCA_046599085.1 Candidatus Limnocylindrales bacterium | reverse complement strand
GGGCGTTGTCACGATCGAGCCGCTCGGGGCCAACCGGACGCAGATGTCCATCGAGAGCCGCTTCCCAAGCACCGAGGCCCTGGAGCAGGTCCTGGCCATGGGCATGAAAGAGGGCCTCACCCAGGCCGTCGGCCAGATCGATGCCATCCTCGCCGAAGGAGTCGCCGTATGACCACGATGATCGAGCCGACGACGCACACGCTCGAGGTGCCCGGCGCCACGCTCACCTATGACGTCCGCACGACGGACTCCCCTGCCCCGGTGCTGTTCCTCCTCGGGTCGCCGATGGGTGCCGGCGGCTTCGGCACGCTCGCGTCGTACTTCACGGACCGGACGGTCGCGACCTACGACCCGCGCGGCGTCGAGCGCAGCGTGAAGGCCGATCCGTCCAGCCAGTCCACGCCGGAACAGCACGCCGACGACCTGCATCGCCTCGTCGAAGCGCTGGGCACAGGCCCGGTCGACCTGTTCGCCAGCAGCGGCGGCGCCATCAACGCCCTGGCGTTCGTGGCGGCGCATCCCGAGCAGGTCCGGACGCTCGTGGCGCATGAGCCGCCGCTGGCCTCCATCGTGCCGGACCGGGAGGGAGCGCTGGCGGTCTGCCAGGCGATCAGCGATACCTACCAGCGCAGCGGATTCGGGGCCGGAATGGCGCACTTCATCACGGTCGTCAGCCACAAGGGCCCGATGACCCTGGAGTTCGCCCAGCAGCCTCCGCCGGATCCGGCCATGTTCGGGATGCCGGCCGACGATGATGGCTCCCGCACCGATGCCCTGCTCGGGCAGAACATCCTCACCTCTGCGGCCTACGAGCCGGACGTCGATGCGTTGCGGGCCGCTTCGACGCGGATCGTCATCGGCGTCGGCGTCGAATCGGAGGGCGAGCTCGCCCGTCGCGGCGGCGAGGCCGTCGCAGAACGCCTCGGCATCGAGCCCGTCGTCTTTCCCAGCGGCCACGCGGGTTTCCTCGGCGATGAGTACGGGCACCCGGGCGATCCCGACGGGTTTGCAGCCAAGCTCCGCGAGGTGCTGGGCGAAGGTTGAACCCGGTCCAGGTCGCGTACGATCGGTCTCTCGATCCGTCCGACGAACCGGAGAGTCGTGACCGACCACGCGCCAAAGCCGCCGCCCCAGCCTGCGTCCGAGTCGCCGAGCGAGGCAGCATTCGAGCCGCCGTCCGAAGTGCCGAGCGAGCCGCCGAGCGAGGCGGCGATCGAGGCCGTGTCCGCACTCCACCGCGAGCGCGAGTCGCTGCTCGAAAACATCCACTCGACCGTCGAGTCCGTGATGGTTGTGCTGTCTGCGGCATGGATCGCCCTGCTCGTCGCGGAGCTCGTCACCGGCGATCTGCCCCGCTCGCTGACGATCGCCGTGTGGGTCATCTGGGGCGTGTTCGTCGCCGACTTTCTCGTCGAGTTCACGATCGCGCCGGCCAAGATCACCTACCTGCGGACGCACTGGTTGACCGTGCTGTCGCTGGCGCTCCCGGCACTCCGGATCCTGCGCGTCTTCGCGGCACTCCGGATCCTGCGAGCGGCCCGCCTCGTCCGTTCCGTGGGGCTGCTTCGGGTCCTCACCTCGATCAACCGCGGCCTGGGTTCGTTGCGCGTCACGGCCGCTCGCCGCGGGATCGGCTACGTTCTCGCCGCAACGGCACTGGTGGTCGCCGTGGGCGCTGCCGGGATGGCGTCGTTCGAATCACCGGCCTCCGTTGCCGGGACTGGCGCGACCGTCGAGGGGTTCGCCGACTATGGCGACGCCCTGTGGTGGACGCTGTTCGCGATGACGACCGGCGCGAACTCCCAACCCGCCACGGGTGAGGGCCGCCTGCTGGGTTGGCTGCTGTCGCTGTACGGGCTTGGGGTCTTCGGCTATCTCACGGCGACGCTGGCCAGCCACTTCATCGGACGGGAGCGAACTGCGGTCGCTGCCGATCGGATCGACGGCTGACGGCCTACGGCTTGCCGTGCCGCACCTTGCGGGTTCAGCCTGCTGAGAGGGCCCGCCGCAGATTCTGGATCGTCTCATCGACGACCCGCTGGACCGCGGCCGGGTCGGCGTCGTCACGGGTCCGCAACCGGAGCTTGATCTCGGACAGGCGGGCCATCATCTCGCGCACCTCGATGGAGCCGCCGTAGTCGCCACCGGGTTCGCCCCATTCGATCCGGCGCGCTGCTCGATCGACGAAGAAGCGCGCTTCAGGCGCGCCGTCCCGGGCCGCAATGTCCGCATCCAGGTCCGTATCTCCCTCGACGACGTCGACGTCAAGCCACTCAACGGGCGGGATGGCACCCGCCAGGCGGACGGGGTCGCCCAGAAGATCGAGCGCGGCGGACGCCGCGATGGGCACGGTCGTGCGCTGTTCGAAGTCGGCCATGCTCCTAACGGTAGCGGACACCGCTGCGGCGTGGTGGCCGTTGTGTGGCGGCCGTTGCGTGGCGGCCGTTGCGTGGCGGCGGCTCCTTGGACCCACTCCGCTGTCATATAGAACTGGTACTTCTGCGACCCTCGAGACATCCCGGCCAGGGGGAACCCAACACTGGCCGAATCGGCGCCATTCGGGCCCCGATCCCGGTCAGATAGAAGTACAGGTTCTATCTGATGGGTTTCGAGGGTCCCTGACCAAAACGGCAGAACTGGTAGTTCTATCTGTCAGAAACGTGCCGCCCGCGCCGCGGGGCCGGGTCCCGGGTCGCGCGGTCACTGTGAGCCGCTACGGCGTGACGATGACCTTGCCGCGGGCATGACCCTCGTCGACGTAGCGCAGGGCATCGACTGCCTCTGACAACGGGTACCGTCTATCGATGGACGGGGCCAGCGTGCCGGCGGCGATCATCGAGCCCAGAGTCGCGACGTCGTCTGCGAGGAACGGCTTCCACCAGAGCATCAGGCCCATCCGCTTTCCGTCCACCGCCTGGATGACGCGGCCGAGGACGACTGCCTTCAGGATCTTCCAGCCGGTGCCGCCGAGGGTCACGTAGATGCCCTTCGGCCGGAGCGCCCGACGGCTGGCAAGGATCGACTGGTGCGAATCCGTATCGAGGATCCAGTCGTAGCGCTCGGGACGCGTCGAGGGTGGAGGGGCGCTGTAATCGATGACGTGGTCGGCGCCGAGTGAGCGCACGAACTCGACCTTCGCGGCGCTGCACACGCCCGTGACATGGGCACCCAGCGACTTCGCGATCTGGACCGCGAACGGCCCGACGCTGCCGGATGCTCCGACGACCAGCACCCTGTCGCCTGGCCCAGGTCGACGACCGTCGGGGAGGCGGAGCCCCTGGAGGGCCAGGATGGCGGCATGCGGCAGGGTCGCGGCGACCTCGTCCGTCATGGCATCCGGGATCGCGACGAACGCCCGTTCCGGGACGCTGACGAACTCCGCCAGTGATCCGGCTCCGAAGGGATACAGGTCTGCGAAGACCCGATTCCCCACCGCGAACCCGGTCACGTCCTCTCCGACTGCCTCCACGACCCCTGCGACGTCGTAGCCGACGCGGCGCTGCTTCGGGGTCCGTAGCCCGAGGAACAGGCGGGTGAACCCGGGCTTCGGGTAGAGGGCATCCAGATCGGCCCGGTTGATCGATGCCGCCCGGATCCGGACGAGCACCTGGTCGCCTGTCGGGACGGGTCGATCGATCTCCTGGACGGTGACGATCTCGGGTGGGCCGTAGCGCTCGCGGATCGCTGCCTGCATCACACTCCTCGCTGGGCCGGGCGTTCTAGGGTTGGCTCGACTCCGCATCTGTGAGGCCGATGCAACGTGGTGAGGCGGCGCTGTGGCGGCCCGGAAGCATCTACCCGGCCATGCTGGTCTGGTTACCAGCGATGCCTCTCCCAACAGAGTCCCATATCGGAGCACCACGTGCCCGACACAACCTGTGCTCCAGGCGAGGGGCCGCATATATCTGCGAGGGTCCTCAAGCAGGGACTGCGCATCGCGTCACAGCCCAGACATGACGAGCGGTCATGACGGCGTCGCCAGTGCGGGCCACCCTGTCGGCACCCCCGGAGCCGGCCACCCTGTTGGCCGCATCACCACGCCGAGCGAGGACTGCCGCGATGCCTGTCGACATCGACAGCTCCGATGCGGATCTCGTGTTTGCCATGCCCGCCGGACTGAAGGCCCTCGACCTGCTGTACGAGCGATATCGCTCGGTGGCGTTCTCCGTCGCGATGCGGATCACCCAGGATCGATCGCTTGCAGAGGACGCCGTCCAGGAGGCATTCCTTGGCGTCTGGCGACGCGCGTCGAGCTACGACACCAGGCGTGGGTCCGTTCGGGTATGGCTGCTGACCATCGTCCACCACCGCGCGATCGACACCCTCCGCCGGCGTAAGCCGACGCAAGCGCTGCCGGACCAAGACGTAGCACTGCCCACCCGCCTTCACGCCCCGGATGTCTGGAGCGAAGTCTCGGCGCATCTGGACGCGACGACCGTACGACGCGCGATGGCCACGCTCTCGAACGAACAGCGCACTGCCATCGAACTGGCGTACTTCGGAGGCCTCACCCAGGTCGAGATCGCCGAGCGGACCGATGCACCGCTCGGAACGGTCAAGAGTCGTGTCAGGACCGGTCTGCTTGCCCTGCGGGAGCAGCTGCAAGTCCATGCGCTGTAGCGATCCATAGATCGCGCCTGAATCGCGAGACCCCACCTCGCGGTGGGGTCTCGAGTCGATCCGATCGGGGGACTACCCCGCGAAGGCCGCCGCCCAGTCGGCCGCGGTGGCGGCGTCGTAGTCGAGCGTATAGCCGCACGTGTTGATCGCCGCACCAGCTGCCGTCACGAGATACCGGCCTCCGACGCTGAACTCCGGGGCAGGCCCGGTGAGCGCGATACTCGATTCGGGCGCCGTGAGCGTGATGCTGCCATCGGCGCCCTTCCAGCCAGTGTTGATGTCGAAGGTGACCTGATCGCCGTCGATGCCGCTCACCGTGCCGTCGAAGACGATGTCGAACGTGGGCAGGATCGACGGGTCATAGCGGATGCACGAGCCGATGGCGCCCCCACCGCCCACCGGATCCGTGGGAGTCGCTCCGCCGCCACCCGGAAGGCCGAAGCCCGCGCTGAACGCCAGGGCGAGCGCGAACGCGCCGGCGATCGCCACGCCGGCGATCTTCGCCAACGGGCCGCGGGTCGGACGACGAGTGGGATCGAACGTACTGTCGGACATGATGTGCTCCTGGACCTTCGCCTGGACGCGGGCGAGATTCGCGTCGGGCACCTCGTCCGCACGGATCGGATCGGCCGCGCGCAGCCGGTCGAGCGGATCAGATCCGTTCAGCTGACTCATCGCGTCCCTCCGTTCCAGGCGGCACTGGAAGTGCCCTGCACATCAGTCGATGTCCGGCTGGGGTCCTGATATTTCAGGGCATCGGGACCGGCGGTCCGGTCGAGGGCTGCGGTGAAGCGCGATCGCGCTCGATGTAGGCGGATCGCGACGGCATTCGGCGTGATCCCGAGCACCCGCGCGATGTCCTGGTTGCCGAGTTCTTCCCAGGCCACGAGCCGTAGGAGTTCCTGGTCTGCGGGCGAGAGGGAGGCAAGGGCCGCGAACGTCGGTCCGTCAAGGTCGTCGCCCAGGCGCATCGGCGTCGGTACGTCCTCGACGCGAAGCAGAGCCGCCAGCCTGTCCCGCCGACCGTGGCCGCGACGTTGGTTCGCCAGCACGCGCCGCGCAACGGCATACAGCCACGGGAGCTCTTGCGCAGCCGGGATCGTGTCGGCCTTGCGCCAGGCGATCGCGAACGTCTCCGCTGCGGCATCCTCGGCATCGGCGTGGGTCTGGGTGCGACGCATCGTGTAGGCAAGGATCTGCCGCTGATGGGCCGCGAACAGCGCCTCGAAGCGCGCGAATCGGGCGGTCGATGGGGAATCCGTCACGGGCCCGGGACGGTTCATCGGACGCGGCGGTTCCGCCGCGGCACGCCACTGCGCT
>JBKJHI010000091.1:0-2905 GCA_046599085.1 Candidatus Limnocylindrales bacterium | reverse complement strand
AGCGTAGTGCCGATCACGGTCATCGATGCGACGGGTACCGTCACGTCCGCTCGCGCCGCCAGCGACCAGGAAACGGGCTTGTTCACCGACGCGATCCCTGACGGCGCCGTGCGCGTCATGAACCTGACCATCGGCGGGTTGCTCGTGCTTTGGGACGGCTCGCTGTGCGATGACGACCTCGAGGTCAGGCTCGACGCCATCGACGGGACTGGGCCTCCGGATCGGATCACCGTGAGCGGGTCCCGCGGCCAATCATGCCGACTTGCCCTCGTACGACGCGGCGTTCATCTCGACCTGGCCGTCGATGTCGACGCCTCCGCGATCGCCGGTCGAAACTTCATCGGCGCCGAGGTCGTCCCGCCCGGCACCAGCGAGGCAGCAGACGTCCCGAAGAGTCTGTTCGGTCTCGAGGTCATCGATGTGGAAGCGGCGCGCGCCGTCCAGGCTCGACCGGACGATGACCAGGAGATCGCCGTCGTTGGCTGGCTGTCACGGCTGAACCCGGCCAAGATCCTGTGCGTCGGTACGCCCGCGGGCGGAGCCGACGCGTTGTTCCTTGGCGTCCCCGTTTGTCGAGCCGACAGTCTGAGCGCTGGTCGGGACGGTCCTGCCGCCGACTCGCTGAAGGTGGTGCTTGGGGCTCAGACCGCGACCTCCTCCCTCCCCTACGACGTCCCGACCAAGGTGATCCTCGTCGGCCACTTCGACGACCGGCGAGCCGAGGGCTGCCAGCGACTCCGTTGCAAGGACATGTTCTGGGTGGATGCTCTGTGGGTGGACGGCGAACCCATGCAGCGAGACTGGGTAGAGCCGGTGCGAGGTGGATCCGCGGCCCTCCACACGGCAGACGACGCGTGGGATCGCGTGCGAGGTCCCGATGAAGATCCATTGATCCGTATTTCGGTCGGGCAGATCACTGCTTCGACGGTCATGGCGCTGGAGCCGGCGACAGCAGGAGTGATCCCGGCCGAGATGTGGACCTGGCATGTCACCGCGTACGAGCCATCGTCCGGTCGGGTACGGACCTTCGTGATCCCGGACTCGGTGCTCGGACAAGCTGACGGCGTGATCTGGTACGAGATCGTCGGGAACGAACTCTTCACGACGATGCGGATCATCGACTGATTCGCTCGCTTGCGTCCGCGGGCGGCTCCGAGCAGCCATCGAGGAATGGTGACTGCAGGTCACGGACGCTCCGGAAGGCGCTCGAGCGGCCCCGAGCGGGCCCCGATCCAGCGGTCAGCCCGCGTCGGGCGCCTCGTAGGCGATCCGGCCACCAGCCACGGTCGCGAGCACCCGGCCCGGAAGCGACATCCCGAGCAGCGGCGAGTTCTTGCCGCGTGAAATGAGTGCCGTCGCGCTGACCGTCCACGACGCCGAGCGATCGATGACGACGAGATCCGCCGGCGCGCCCTCGACGAGACCGACGGCGTCGCCGCGACGCGACCGTGACCCAAGCAAGGCGGCCGGACCGGTCGTCAGCACCGCGATCGCCCGAGCCAGCGTGAGCTCCCCCGCATCCACCGCGGCCAGAACGAGGCCGATCGCCGTCTCGATGCCGCTGATCCCGTTGGCCGCCTGGCCGAACTCGACCGCCTTATCGACCAAGGTGTGCGGCGCGTGGTCCGTGGCGATCGCATCGGCCGTGCCGTCGCGCAGCGCAGCTAAACAGGCCATCGCGTCCTCAGCACAGCGCAGTGGTGGGTTGACCCGGGTCGCCGAGGCGTATGGAGCCGCGATCAAGGCGTGATCCGCCCAGGGATCGCGCGCAGACCCATGCTCGTCGACCGCCTCCCACGCGAACCGTCGCGCGCCGGCCACCCACTCATCGGTCAGCGCCAGATGATGCGGCGTGACGTCGCACGTCACCGGCCAGCCCAGGGCCTTCGCCTGGCGGATGAGCCCCAGGCTCACCCCGGTCGATACATGGGTGAGATGCAAGCGCGCGCCGGGCACATCGGGGAGCACCTCGGCGAGCATCGCGATGGCCCGCGCGACCGCCGTCGCCTCGGCCGCCACCGGCCACCCCTTGAGTCCGAGGACGGTCGCCACGACACCGTCGCCCATCTCGGCGCCCTCGGTCTGGGTGTGATCCTCTGGATGGTCCACGATCGGCAGCCCAAGCGCCCCCGCATACGCGAGCGCGTTACGCAGGATCGAGGCCGAGCGGACCGGCGAGCCGTCGTCGCTGAACCCGACCACGCCGGCGTCCGCCAGCTCGCCGAGTGCCGCCAGCGTCTCCCCTCCCCGACCGACCGTCACGGCGCCGTGCGCGAGCAGCTCGACCGGCGAACCGGATGCGAGGGCGGCCCCCCGGATCCGAGCGAGCACCGAGGGCTCGTCCAGGGCGGGCGTCGTGTTCGGCATCGCGCAGACCGTGGTGAAGCCACCATGCGCCGCAGCAGCCAGCCCGGACGCCACCGTCTCCGCGTCCTCGTTGCCGGGCTCACGCAGGTGGGCGTGCAGGTCGATGAATCCGGGCACGACGATGACGCCGCCGTCATCGATACCGTCGGCGTCCGCGCCCTCGAGCCAGGTGACCGCCTCCAGCACGCCATCCGTGACGACGATCTCGCCGGGTCCCTCGCGACCGGAGGCCGGGTCCACGAGCCAGGCGCGGCTGATCTCCAGGTCGGGACCGCTGCCGGAAGCGCTCACGCCCGCGGTACTCCGGCCATCAGGTACAGCAGCGCCATCCGGATCGCGACCCCGTTCGTGACCTGGTCCGTGATGACCGACTGGGCGCCCGCGGCCACATCGGCGGCGATCTCCACGCCCTCGTTCATCGGCTCCGGGTGCATGACCAGATCGCCCGATTTTGCGCCCGCCAGCCGAGCCGCCGTCAGGCCGTAGCGGGCCGCGTACTCGCGCATGGACGGGAGCAGGCCGGACGACATCCGCTCGC
>JBKJHI010000281.1:0-2629 GCA_046599085.1 Candidatus Limnocylindrales bacterium | reverse complement strand
GGGCACGGTAACGCGAGTCTCGGACGGAGCGACCGGGCGATATCGGGCCGCATGGACACGACCCAACCTTTACACCGTCTGGATGGACGTCGGCGGGTTCGAAACCGAGACAGGATTTAACGGCCGGTCGGCGTGGGCGCGGAACTCTCGCGAGGGGCTGCAGACGCTGACCGGCGACGCTGCTCTAGCTCTCCAGGCACGTGCGTCATACGCTGCGAACCTGTGGCTGAACGCCAAACGCGACAGGTCTAAGCTCTCATTTGGAGGGCAAACGGTTATAAACGGCCGCCCGGTCAATACCGTGCTTTTGACGACCGCCAATAACGTTCCACTGAAATTATATTTCGATCCCGCGACGAACCTACCGGTCCGGGACGAGATCAAGGGTCCAACGGGCCAGGTCGTCACGGATTACGCCGATTTCCGACGTGTTGGGGGCATCATGATGCCGTATGCGATCACCATTTCGGACGGTGAGGAAAGGTACGAGGTCAAGCTCGACGACATTCGCACCGCTCAGCAAGTCGACCGAAAGCAGTTCGATTTTCCCGCGATCGCCGACAAGCCGCTTCCGGAACTTAGGACGCTCCTCTCCGAACTTCGGGCAAATGAGGACAGGGTCGATCAGCTTCTGGACACTTACGCATACACGCAAAAAGAAACTAGCCGGGCGATGAGCAAGGAAGGTGTCCTTAGAGAAACCGGATCCGAAACCCGTCAGCTCTCGTTTTACAAGGGTTACCGCATTCGCCGGCTCATTGAGCGGAACGGAAAGCCGCTCACGCCGTCGGACCAGGCGGACGCCGACAAGGACGCCGCAAAACGTGTCGCCGAGATCGAAAAGATCGTTGCGAAAGAGACGGCACGCGTCGGCACGGCGACATCGGCCGGAGCGCCTTCTCAGCGGTCAAAGCGTATTTCGGTCGCCGAGGTCCTGCGCGCCTCAAGGCTGATCAATCCGCGCCGCGAACGCTTTCGCGACCGCGACGTGATCGTATTCGACTTTGAACCCGACCCGGCGTTCGATTTCAAGAACGCTCAGAGCATGATCAAGTTCTTCGGAAAAACGGCCGGCGTGATGTGGATAGACGAACAGGACAAACAGGTGGTCAGGCTCGAAGCCGTATTGGCGGACAATTTTAACGTGGGCGGCGGTGTGCTGGCAAAACTGCGAAAGGGAGCCTCATTCATCCTTGAGCAGGAACGCGTCAACGATGAAATTTGGCTCCCCTCGAAGGCGGATATAAATATGTCGGTCCGTGTGCTGCTCGTGAAAGGGATCGATATTAATCAGGTGATCCGATCGTACGATTACCGTAAGTTCGACACGCAGGTTAAAGATTACACAGTGAATGGCGACAAGCCGCCGGTGAATTGATCCTTTGAACGGCTCAGTTAACGAGGACGATAGGCACCAGCTTGCCGGCGCGCAGCACGCTAAGTGCCTTAGCTGCAAAGTTCGCAACAAACCCGGATGCCGGCGTAACTGGCTGACCGTTTATCGAGAGTATTATGTCGCCAGGCTGCAGGCCAGCATTCGCCGCGGCCGAGCCGGCAGTGACCGAGTCGACGAGCAAGCGTGTGCCGCTGAAGGCAGCCTTAGCACCAAGCCCTGAAACCACATCCTTAGCGGTGATCGAACCAGCAGGCAAAGTTTCCGAATCGGGGAGAGCGGAGCTGGAATCCCGAATTCCCATCGGAAACACCTTTCGGGACTGCCTGAGCGACTCGGTCCTCGAACCAGCCGCTGACGGAGCGACCAGCGGCTCTAAGGGCCTTTTCGCGGGATTCAGCGACGGCTTGGCAGTTACAGCCGGATCCGCCACTTTTGACGCGACCTGCACATCCGACGGGGTTTTTACCTCGACATCAGGCACGCGTACATCAGGAACCGACGCCGACCCTGCGGGTATCACCTTTTCAGAGACTGCCACCACCGGAACGTCAGCTACATTTCCCGAATACATCCAAACGACACCCACAAGACCGAAGGCGACCAGCACGACTCCCAGGCCGAGCGCGTATGTCACCGCCGCCGGAAGCCTGAAGCCGGACGCCGGCGAAGACCTCCGCTGAGCGATGCGCCCCCGAAGCCGAAGATCAAAGTCCGATGGGGCCGAAACCCGCGGCAGACCGCTTAGCAGCCGGCCGACCTGATCGTCACCGTCCGAGGGAATATTCGTATACATTTCTTCTTTCATGCTCACGTTATATAGTGACTGAGCTTTTCTTTAAGCAGTGCCCGTGCCCGGCTGATCCGGGATTTCGTCGTTCCAAGTCCAAGGCCCATGATCTCGGCGATCTCATCGTAGGTTTTACCCTCGATGTCCCTGAGAACGATCGGAACCCGATATTTCTCCGGCAGAGCTGCGATCGCACGGGCGATGGCCTGGCTCCTCTCGTCGTCGATGACATCCGCGTCAGGCAGGCTCCGGCTGTCGACCGGTTGAAATTCCACCTGCGAGTCGTCTTCTGACTGAAAAAGTCCTGTCAGCGACAGCAGCTTGCGGCGCTTTCGCCGGCGTATCTCGCTGATCGCGAGATTTGTCGCGATCCGATATATATATGTCGAGAACGCGAACTGACTATGACGAAGCGGTCGATCTCGCGCAGGAGACCTTTGTACGCG
>JBKJHI010000275.1:0-12570 GCA_046599085.1 Candidatus Limnocylindrales bacterium | reverse complement strand
TGTGCCGCCGAGTTGCGCGGCGTGACCTGGACCGTGGCCGGCGCATGGAGGAAGCCGCTGGCCAGGGAGCGGATCTCCTCGGAGAACGTGGCACTGAACAGCAGGTTCTGGCGGCGGGCCGGCAGCAGGGCGAGCACCTTGCGGATGTCGCGGATGAAGCCCATGTCCAACATGCGGTCGGGCTCGTCGAGGACGAGGATCTCGACGGCCGACAGGTCGATGGTCCGCTGGCCGACGTGATCGAGCAATCGACCCGGCGTTGCGACGACGACGTCCGGTGAGCGTCGCAGGGCGCCGATCTGGGCGTTGATGCTGACGCCGCCGTAGATGGCCGTGGAGCGGACGCCCCAGTGGTGGCCATAGATGCGGACGCTCTCCTCGACCTGGAGCGCGAGCTCGCGGGTCGGTGCCAGGACGAGGGCGCGGATCGGCCGACGGCCGTTGCGCGGATCGCCGTTCGGCTCGCCCAGGTTCTGGAGCATCGGCAGCACGAAGGCCGCCGTCTTGCCCGTGCCGGTCTGGGCGCCGGCCATGAGATCGCGCCCGGCGAGGACGAGCGGGATCGCCTCGGCCTGGACGGGGGTGGGCTGGGTATAGCCCTGATCCGCGACGGCGCGGAGGAATTCGGGCGCGAGCCCGAGCGTATCGAAGGACATGGGAAGCAGACTCCTGAGGGCCCACCCGCTCTGACGACGGTTCGTCCGCGGGGCCCGGTCAGGGCGCTGGTGGTGGTTCGGGATCTGGGCGGACACAGCGGTCCACCGGGGCGCTGACCGGAGCGCCCATCGAGCACGAGAAGGCCGGAGTGTACCCCACATCGGAGGCCGCGGGAGCGTTCCGAGCCCGCGCGAACCTGATGAATGGAGCGGGAGACGGGGTTCGAACTCGCGACATGCAGCTTGGAAGGCTGCCGCTCTGCCAACTGAGCTACTCCCGCTCGAGGGTCGATCAGACCCGATCGCGCACCTCGAACGCTACCACGAGACACCGCGATGCCAGGGCGCTTGACACCCACCGTCGCGACGATATAGTACGTCTCACGATATATCGTGTCGCGACCTATCCACGACGGAGCTGCCCATGTCGACGAAGATCCCCGAGCTCGGTCGGTTCGCCGAACCCGCCTTGCTCATCCTTGTGAGCCTGAGCGACGGCCCGAAGCACGGGTACGCGATCATGACCGATGTCGAGGCCGGGACCGGCCGGCCCCTCGGCCCCGGCACCCTGTATGCCGCCCTCGCTCGCCTCGAGGAGCGCGGCCTTATCGAGGCGCTGCCGGCGGAAGACCGTCGGCGACCCTACCGGCTAACCGCGGTCGGCGAGACCGCTCTCGCCGAGCAACTTCGCGACCTCAGCGAGTTCGCGCGAATCGGACTCGAGCGGCTGGGCCGCGCACGCCGATGATCGGCCTGCTGCTCCGCTGCTATCCAGCGCGCTGGCGCGAGCGGTACGGAGACGAGTTCGCCACGCTCCTCGCGGAGCGACCGATCGGCCCGTTCGACGCGGCCGACGTGCTCCTCGGCGCACTGGATGCCCACCTGCATCTCCGCGGCCTCGGGGCCGCCTCAACGCATCGAAAGGGGTTCGCCATGTCCCTCCGCATCGGCGGCTACGCCGCCATCGCCAGCGGCATCCTCTGGTTGATCGTCCTCGTGGGCAACGCGCTCAACGACGGCTCCGACTCCGGATCGCCGATCCTGGGTCTCGCCGTCGTGGCCGCGACGGTGCTGACGCTCATCGCGCTCATCGGACTGAGCGCATTCCAGGCACGACGCCAGCCCGTGCTGACGTGGGCTGCCTTCGCGATCCCAGCCATCGGCGCCGTGGTCGCGCTGCTCGGCACGGTCCTCGTGGCCATCCGGGGCGACAGCGACGCCGCCGTGATCGGTGGCCTTTCCGCGTGGTGGATCGCGTCCCTCGGCTTGTTGACCCTGCTCGTCGGGTCAGCACTGTTCGCGATCGCCACCTGGCAGACGCGAAGCCTGTCGAGGCGCGCGGCGGCGCTCCTGGCCATCGGTGCGGTCGTGGTCCTGCCGGCCTTGACCGGCCTCATCGGCACACAGGGCGATTCCTTCATCGGCTACCTGCCGATGATCGTCGCCGTCGTCGCGTTCCCGGCCGGCTGGGTCGGTCTCGGGATCAGCGCCATCCGGGTCACCGGGCCCGGGCCGTCCATCACGGAAGGAGTCGCATCGTGAACACACTCGTTCGGTCCGTCATCGGAGCAGCGCTCATCCTCGCATCGACAGCCGCTCCGGCCCTTGCCAGTCATTCGCACGTGATGTCAGTGGGCGATGGTCGCTGCATCATCCTGGCCGCGAACGGCGGAGAAGAGGACGTGGCCCTTCCTTCCGCCGTGTTCGATCACAACCCGAACGTGGACATCAGCCCCGCCCCCGACCGTCTCCACCCGCTCCACGTCCTCGTGCACAAGGGTGTTCCCGGCGATCGAGGCCGGATCGCGGTGGCAGGCACGGCCGAGGCAGCCGCGCTGTGCTGGGCGGCGATCCTCAACGGGTGACCCGCCACCACCACCGTCCAGCGGCGGCCGACCGTGTCGCCGCTGGACCGCTGACCCTCAGCCGGCCGCGCGCACATCGAGCGCTCGACCCCACCGGAACACCCTCACCGCGACGAGGACGCCGAACGCCGCCAGGACGAGCATCGCGGCGGCCGCGATCGACGCGTCGAGGTCGCCGCCCTGGAATTCCGCATACACGACCAGCGGCAGCGTCTGGGTCCGGCCCTCGACGTTGCCCGCGAACATGATCGTCGCCCCGAACTCGCCGAGCGCCCGTGCCCAGCTCATGACCAGGCCCGCCGCCAGCGCGCCGCCCGCCAGCGGGACGGTGATCCGCCGAAACACGCCAACCTCGGACGCACCATCCACCCTGCCGGCGTCCTCGAGATCGCCGTCCACGGCAGACAGCCCGGCACGTGCACTCCGGATGAAGAACGGCGCCGACACGAAGACCTGCGCCACGACCACGGCCACGGTCGTGAAGGCGAGGTCCACGCCAAGCACGCTGAGCGGCTCACCGAGCACCCCGCGCCGACCGAACACGAGCAGCAACGCGAGGCCCGCGACAGACGGCGGCAGGACGATCGGCAGGTCGATGACGGCCTCGATGAGCCACTTGCCGGGAAAGCGCCGACGCACGAGGACGATCGCAAGGGGCAGCCCGATCGCAACCGTGATGACGAGGCTCACGGCCGTCGTGGCCAGGCTCAGGCCGAGCGCAGCGAGGACGGGCGCCGATCCCAGTGCGGCCTCGAGGGAGCCGCCCAGGATCGCGCGACCCACGAGGACGGCGACCGGCAACCCCAGGAAGACGGCCAGGAGCCCAGCCAGGCCAAGGAGGGTCGCCCCTCCCCCGCCGGCCGGGACACGGGCCGAGCGATCGCTCATGACGACGGGGGCTCGAAGCCGAACTCGGCAAGGATCGTCTGCCCCCGTGCGCTGACCAGCCAGTCGAGGAATGCGCGGGCGAGAGCTGGAGTCGATGACGACGCGACGACCATGCCGTCATAGCCAGCCACCACGCCAACGCCGGCCGGAAGCTCGATCGTCTCGGCCGATGCCGCCGCCAGCGCGTCCGTCGCGTAGACGAAGGCCGCATCGCCCTCGCCCAGCTCGATCCTGGCCGCCACGGCGGCAACGTTGTCCTCCCTGGACACCACGTTGCGGGCATAGGCAGCGGCGAACTGCGCCGGATAGCCATCGATCGCGGCCAGCTGCTCCACGAGCTCGATCGCGTAGCGGGTGATCGGGACGGCGTCGCCTGCGGCGATGATCCGCACCCCGTCGCGGGCCAGGTCGGCCGGGGTCGAGATCCCAGCTGGGTCGCCTGACGGGACGATGAGGCGCACCACGTTCGCCGCGAAGGCGACGGGATCGCCGTCGGCCAGCCCGGCGTCGGCGAGGCGCTTCGGGTTCGCGCTGTCGGCGGCCAGGAAGACATCAGCGGGGGCACCCTGCTCGATCTGGGTCGCCAAGGCGGCCGAGGAGTCGGTCGAGACGGTGAGTCGGACGCCGCGCTCGGCCTCATACGCGGTGGCGACGGCCTCGAGCGCCGAGCGCAGGGACGCCGCTCCGAAGACGGTCAACGTGGTTACCGCCGGTCCGCTCCCCTGCCCGCCCGGCCCGCAGGCGCACGCAACGAGTGCGATGAGGCCAAGGACGATGGTCCGAAGCGCCATCACGGCCTGGGATCCCGGCGCGCCGCCACCTCCACGATGACGTTCGTCGCCTTGACCACGCAGACCGCCTCGTCGCCGACACGCAGGCCGAGTTCCGCGACCGCCTCGGCCGTCATCAGACTCACCAGTCGATGCGGCCCGGCCTGCACCTCGACCACGGCGGCGATCCGGTCGGCCTCGACCCGCGTGACGATCCCGTGGAAGCTGTTGCGCGCCGAGCGAGCGACGGTCGGCGGCTCGATGGCTGCCGTGGCCCGCCGCTCTCCAGCGAGGCGTGTCACCTCGGCCAGCGGGACCAGCCGTTGTCCGCCGGCGGAACGCACGACGGCGATTCGGCCATCGTCGGCCCAACGCCGCAGCGTGTCGACCGACACGCGGAGCATCTCCGCCGCCTGACCAAGGCGCAGCATCTCGGGGGCGTCGCGGCGGTGATCGTCCATAGCTTGGCAGTATGCCGGCTGGAGGCGATGAACGCTAGCTATCTATCTGTCGACGCCTATGGATATCGACCCGTGTGACGGGGACGCTCTCGCGCGGTGCCAGCCGTCCACTCACTCGGTCGCCGTGCACGCGCGCCCCGCGGCGCGCGCGTCGGTCAGCCCTTGCGCTCCAGGATCGGGCGGGCGATCTCCGGCTTGTCCACGACGAACGCGAACATCGCCCGATCGCCCCATCGTCCGAGGAACAGGTGGCCGTAGATGTTGACGCCGGCATCGGCGAGCGCCCTGGACAGGCGCGCCATGCCGCCCGGCCTGTCGTCGACCTCAGTGACGAGCGACTCACCCTCGATGTAGGTGTACCCCTCGTCGTCGAGGACGGACTTGGCGGCGTCGTCATCGGCCGTGGTCATGATCACGTGACCGGAGTCGCCGATACTCCCGCCGCCGATGGCCCGCAGGTCGACGCCGCGGGCCGCGAGAGCCTCAGCGAGGGTCGCCATCGCACCGGGCTCGTTCTTCAACTGGACGACGAACTGGTTGGCCATGTGGGTGGGGCTCCTCCGCGACGGCTGGGTCACCGATTCTATCCCGCTCTGCTACGGTCCGGGCCATGACCGCCACGACCCTCCCCATCGCCGTCGCGGCGGCGCTGGATACGCCGGGGCCCGGCGACCGGATCGCCGTCGATGCCGTCGGGATCCGCTGGTCGGCGATCACCTGGGGTGATCCGGCTGCGCGGCCACTGCTGCTCATCCACGGTGTGACCTCATCCGCGGCCACCTGGTGGCGCGTCGGGCCGGCGCTGGCCGCGTCCGGACGTCGAGCCGTGGCCGTGGACCTGCCAGGGCACGGCCTGACCGGGCAATGGCAGGGTCATCACCGGTTCCGGGACAACGCGACCGATGTGGCCGCCTTCGCGCGGGCGGCCGGACTCGCGACCGACGCACTCCAGGTGGTCGGGCACAGCTGGGGCGCGATGACGGCGGCGGCGCTTCCGGCGGCAGGACTGCGCCCCGCGACGCTGGTGCTGCTGGATCCGCCGGCGGTACCGGCCGACTACATCTTCGCGATGGCGTCCGATCCCAACGAGCGGACCTACGACGACCTGACCGAGGCTCGAGCCGCGGTCCGGCACGACAATCCGACCTGGTCGGAAGGCGATGTGGCGGCCCGCGCCGAGGCACTTACGCAACTCGACGAGGAAGCTGCACGCTCGGTCCTGCTTGACAATGGCGACTGGGACGGCGGCATGGCCGATCTTGCCGATCCAGCCGCAGCCGCGATACCGGTCTGGGTCGTCCGCGGCGACCCGGCGACCGGCGGCTACGTCCCCGATGCACGGCTGCCCGCGTTCGAGGCTCGGATCGGGCCAGGTCGGATCCACACCATCGTCGGCGGCGCGCACTCACCGCAGCGGATGCACCCAGTCGAGACGACGGCCGCGATCCTGGCGGCGCTCGAGGCCGACTGAGCGGCCGTCAGTCCGTCGGCGGGTCGCGCCGGGTCGTCCGTGGCGTCCCCTTGACCCGGGGTCGCGACGTGGTGTCCGATGCGGCGCCGGTCGCCGCGAGCCTCGCGGTTCGGATATCGATGGCTCGCCGGTAGGCCTCGATGTAGCGCGGCGCGGAGCCCGTGACCCAGTCGAAGTCGACGGCCATGCCGCGTGCCTGGAGCGCGACCCACGCTGAGCCGTCGCCTCGGGCGCGGACCTGGACCGCCTGGTCGCACGCCCACAGCAACCCGTCGGCGGTCGCGTGCTCGAACACGAATCCGGTCCCGGCATCCGGCTGCAGGGTCTCGTCGACGACCGTATCGGCAAGGCCGCCGGTCCGGTGGACGATCGGCGGCGTCCCGTAGCGCAGAGCGATCATCTGGCCCTGCCCGCACGGTTCGAAGCGCGATGGCATGACGAATGCGTCCGCACCGGCGTAGATGCGGCGCGCCATCGCCCGGTCGAAGCGCTCGATGAATGAGACACGGCTGGGCGTCGCGGCCGCCAGCGCCCGGAACGGATCCGCGAGTGCCGGGGACCCGGAACCCTGGACGACGAGCCGCCAGCCGCGAGCCACCAGCGCCGGCGTCGCCGCGGCCAGCACGTCGAAGCCCTTCTGGGGGTCGAGCCTGCCGATCATGCCCAGCACGGGGCCGTCGTCGTTCGGGTCCATGCCGTTGCGCTCCAGGAGGTCGCGGCGGCAGGCAGCCTTGCCCGCCATGTCGGCACGGTCGTAGGTCGCCGCGAGCAGGTCGTCCGTGGCCGGGTCCCAGACCGTGGTGTCCAGGCCATTCAGGATCCCGATGAATCGGTCGCCGAGCGAGCGCAGCAGGCCATCAAGCCCCATGCCGAAGGCTGGCGTCAGCGCCTCGGCGGCATAGCCGGGCGAAACGGTGTTGACGAGGTCGGACCCCTCGATCCCCGCCGCGAGCAGATCGATGCCATCGGGGTTCTGGCCGGGGACGCCGTCGCCGGCTCGCAGGCCGAGTTGACCGAGCGAGGCGTTCGGGGTCCAGCCGTGATAGGCGAGGTTGTGCAGGGTCATGACCAGCGCAGCACGCCCCACGATGGGGTCGTCCGCGTAGCGAAGGTCACGGAGGATGGCCGCCGGTCCGGCCTGCCAGTCGTGGAGATGGATGACGTCCACCGGTCGGCCGTCGGCGCGCAGCGTCTCGAGCGCGGCACGGCAGTACAGGCCGAAACGCCACGCATTGTCGGCGTAGTCGCCGGCCGCGTCGCCGTAGAACTCCGCTCGGTCGAAGGCTGCCGGATGGTCAACGAGACGCAGTCGATAGCCGTTGACCTCCGCGGACACGATCCTGACCTCGCTGACGCCGGCCGGTCGCCGCGGATCGGGGACGATGACGGTGGACTCGACGACCGACGTTCCCACCGGCAGGTCAGGGACACCGCGGTACCGAGGCAGGAACACATCGACAAGGCCATCGATCGTGCCCGACGGGGCCCGCCCGAGCGCGCGCGCGAGGGCGTCGACCACGTCGGCGAGGCCTCCGGTCTTGGCCCAGGGCTCGCATTCCGCGGCGAGCATCGCGACGCGCAACGCCATGGCGCCATGGTAGTCCGCCGGATGCTGCGACCTGCCGCCCGATGCGCACTAAACCGGTTCACATGCCGCGCCCGACCGGGTATCATGCACGCCAATGGACCCCGTCCACGTCCCGTCACAGCCCGATTCGAGCTTTCCTCTCCCGCCCAGTCTGTCCGGTCTGCGCCGCCTGGCGTACAACCTGCACTGGGCGTGGAACCCGCGCACCCGGAACCTGTGGAGCCTGATCGACCGAACGGCGTGGACGCGCTACCGCAACCCGATCCCGGTCATCAGCGGCGCCGTCGACTGGTCCCGCCTGCTTGACGACGACAAGTTCCTCGCTGAGTACCACGACGTCCTGGGGGACTTCGATCACTACATGGCCAACGGGTCCGACCACTGGTTCCAGCGCAAGTTCGCCGACCAGCTGGATGGCCCGATCGCCTACTTCTGCGCCGAGTACGGCATCCACGAGTCCCTCGGCATCTACTCCGGCGGCCTGGGCGTCCTCGCCGGCGACCACATGAAGTCGGCCAGCGACATGGCCCTGCCGTTCATCGGTGTCGGCCTGCTCTATCGCAAGGGCTACTTCCGTCAGTCGATCGATGCCGACGGCCACCAGGAGCACAACTACCCCGACTACGATCTGAGCCGGCTGCCGCTGACGCGGGTCCAGGGCGCGGACGGCCTCCCGTTGACGGTCACCGTCGAGCTGCCCGGCCGTGATCTGTCGGTCGCCGTGTGGCTCGCCCAGGTCGGGCGCGTCCCGGTCCTGCTGCTGGACACGGACGTCGCTGAGAACGCCGCCGAGGATCGGCCGATCACCCACATCCTGTACGTCCGCGGCCGCGAGATGCGGCTCCACCAGGAACTCGTCCTGGGCATCGGCGGCGTCCGGGCGATCCGCGCGCTGGGTCTGTCGCCCGACGTCTGGCACCTCAACGAAGGGCACTCCGCCTTCCTGCTGGCGGAACGCGCCCGCGAGTTCGTGGCAGCCGGCGAGACACTCGACGCGGCATGGGCCAAGGTCCGGCGCAACAGCGTGTTCACCATCCACACGCCGGTCTCGGCCGGCAACGAGCGCTTCGATGCCGACCTCATCCGGCGCGTCGCTGGCGACCTGCTGGAGGCCGGCGGCGTCAGCCTTCAGCCACTGCTCGATCTTGGCGTCGGCATGGACGGGGATCGCAGCCAGTTCGACATGACCGCCTTCAGCCTACGGCTGACCAATGGCGCGAACGCCGTCAGCAAGCTGCACAGCCAGACCGCCAACGGGACGTGGGAGGGCATCACCGACCACAGCATCCTGGCCGTCACCAATGGGATCCACGGCCCGAGCTGGGTCGGCCAGCCGATCACCGAGTTGCTCGGCCGGCATCTTGGCGCGGACCTCGATTCGCTCGACGCCGGGAACCGCCAAGACCCGTTCTGGGATCACCTCGGCGGCATCCCCGACGCCGAGCTGTGGGACGCGCACCTGCGGCAGAAGCGCGAACTCGCGCTCTTCGTTCGGGGCCGGTTGCGAGCGCAGTTCGCCCGTCACGGTGAGGCGCCGTCGGTCCTCCACGAGCTCGAGGGGGCCCTCGATGCGGGGGTGATGACCGTCGGGTTCGCCCGGCGGTTCGCCACCTACAAGCGGGCGGGCCTGCTGTTCAGCGACATCGACCGCCTGGCCCGCCTCCTGTGGGACGCCGACCGGCCGGTCCAGATCGTGTTCGCCGGCAAGGCCCACCCCGCCGACCGGCCGGGGCAGAAGGTCATCCAGGAGATCTTCCAGCGCTCGCGTTCGCCCCAACTCCGTGGCCGGGTCTTCATCCTGGAGGACTACGACATCCGGGTCGGGCGATACCTCGTCCAGGGCGTGGATGTCTGGCTCAACAACCCGCGACGACCGCTGGAAGCGTCCGGCACATCCGGCATGAAGGCGGCCCAGAACGGCGTCCCGAACATCAGCGTCCTGGACGGCTGGTGGGACGAGGGATACGACGGGCACAACGGCTGGGCCATCGGCGGCCGTGAGATGGACCCGGACGAGGCCGCGCAGGACTGGTCTGACGCCCAGGAGATGTACCGGCTCTTCGAGGAGGACCTCGTCCCCCGCTACTACGACCGGGCTGAAAGCGGCGTTCCCGCGCGATGGGTCAAGGTCATGCGCCAGTCGATGGCCTCAACCCTCTGGCAGTTCTCCACGACCCGCATGCTCCAGGAATACACGGAGCAGCTGTACCTCCCGGCGGCGGGCATCGACGTGCCCTCGGCGGTCAAGGCGCCGGCCATCACAGAGGCCGGCTGAGCCGATCCGTGGCAGCGCGCATCTCCCTGGCGTTGGCCCTGCATAACCATCAGCCGGTCGGCAACTTCGGCTGGGTCTTCGCCGAGGTCTACGAGCAGGCCTACCTCCCGATGGTCGAGGCGCTGGAGCGTCATCCCGGGGTTCGCCTGTCGCTGCACTACACCGGCCCGCTGCTGCGCTGGATGGCCGCCGAGCGACCCGACTTCCTGACCCGCTTGCGGACGCTCGCCGACCGGGGCCAGGTGGAGATCCTGGGCGGGGGCTACTACGAGCCGGTCCTTGCGTCCCTCCCCGAACGGGACCGGATCGGCCAGCTGCGGCGCATGAGCGAGGAACTGGAGCTCGCGTTCGGACGGCGACCGCAGGGAGCGTGGCTCGCGGAGCGCGTCTGGGAGCCGGACATGCCGACCTCGCTCGTCGCAGCCGGCTACCGCTACACCATCCTCGACGATGCGCACTTCCGGGCCGCGGCCATCCGCGAAGAGGACCTGTGGGGCCCGTACACGACAGAGGACCAGGGGCACCTGCTGCGCGTCTTCGGCACGGAGCAGGGGCTGCGCTACCGGATCCCGTTCCGCGACGTGGACGATGTCATCGGCTACCTGCGCGACCACGCGACCGAGGATGGCGAACGGGTCGGGATGATGGGCGACGACGGCGAGAAGTTCGGCGCGTGGCCAACGACCTGGGAACACTGCTGGGGCGAGGGACGCTGGGTGGACCGGTTCTTCGAGGCATTGGAGGTCAACGCCGACTGGCTCACGACCACGACGCCCTCCGCATGGCTGGCCGAGCATCCGCCGATCGGCCGGGTCTACATCCCGACCGGCTCGTATGCCGAGATGGGCGAATGGGCCCTGCCGGCCGACGAGGGCCTCATCTTCTCGGAGGTCCTCCACCGTGCCCAGGCGGAGCAACGACCGGAAGCCCGCTGGCTGCGCGGGGCGTTCTGGCGGAACTTCCAGATCAAGTACCGCGAGATCAATGACCTCCACAAGCAGATGCTGCGCGTGTCGGAGGCGGTCCACTCGATGTCCGCCGGGCCGACGCGCGACCTGGCCATGGACCACCTGCACCAGGGCCAGTCGAACGACTGCTACTGGCATGGGCTGTTCGGCGGGATCTACATCAGCCACATGCGGCTCGCCACGTACGAGCACCTGATCGCCGCCGAGGACCTCGCCGAGACGGCGGCCGGGACGCTCGTCTCGTCCGCGACGCAGGACCTCGACATGGACGGGGTCGATGAGGTGCGTCTCGCCGACGTCGGCCAGGTGGTCACCGTCGACCTCGATGGCGGCGCCGGGATCGGCGGCTGGGACATCCGGGCGGTCCGCCATGCGGTCGGGGCCGTCATGCGTCGCCGACCGGAGGCGTACCACGAGATCCTGCGGGCGCATGCGGACGAGCCCGGAGGCGGGGGCGGGAGCGGGAGCGTGGGCTCCGGCGATGCACCCGCCTCGATCCACGACACGTTCCGCGTCAAGGAGCCTGGCCTGGCGGCGCGACTCGTGTACGACGGGCATGAGCGGCGCAGCGGGCTCGTCCGGGCGCTGCGCCTTGACGCCACGCCGGAAGACTGGGCCCAAGCCCGCGCTGAGGAGCTGGGCGATGCCCTCGACGGGACGTTCGCGTGCGTCGATCTCGGCCAGGGTCGACTCGTCACGCGTCGCGAGGCGATGATCGCCGGCGCGGGCGTCACCGTCACCAAGACGTACCTGCTCGGGGGCGATCGGCGCTCCCCGACCCTCGAGATGCAGATCCAGCTCGATCACCGATCCGGGCCGGACATCGACGTTCGTCTCGGGATCGAATGGTCGACGACGATGCTCGGCGGGGGTGGCAACCCGTCGGCCTGGTGGGAGGTCGAGGGCACGCGACACGCCCACGACGGCAGTGGCACGGCCAGCGGCATCCGGCGACTCGCGCAGGGCAACGACTTCGTCGGGATCGCCATCTCGACCGCCCTTGACGAACCGACCGATGCCTGGTGGGCCCCCATCGAGACCATCACCAATTCGGAGAGCGGTTTCGAGCGCGTGTACCAGGGGAGTGGCCTGCTGCTGTCGTGGCCGCTTCGACTGGGGGCCGGTGGGCGCTGGTCGCGCACCGTCCGTCACGCGGTGACCACCGCGCGGGATCGAGCCGCCGAGGGATCGTGACCCGGCCGAGCCTCGTCGTCCACGGCCACTTCTACCAGCCTCCGCGGGTGGATCCGTTCAGTGGCGCTATGCCCGCAGATCCGACCGCGGCACCGGCTCGCGACTGGAACGCCCGGATCAGCGACGAGTGCTACCGGCCCAACGCCCTGGCCGGCAACTACGGCTGGATGTCATGGGACCTGGGGCCGACGCTCAGTGCCTGGATGGAGGACGGCGACCCGGTCGCCTACGACGGCTTCGTCAGCGGCGATGGCGGACGCAGTGGCATGGCCCAACCGTTCCACCACGCGATCATGCCCCTGGCCGCCTCTCACGACCGACGAACGGAGATCGGCTGGGGCCTGCGCGACTTCGAGTTGCGCTTCGGCCGACGCCCGACCGGGATGTGGCTGCCGGAGACGGCCGTGGACCTGGCCACGCTCCGGATGCTCGCC
>JBKJHI010000242.1:0-3779 GCA_046599085.1 Candidatus Limnocylindrales bacterium | reverse complement strand
TCGTCGGCGGCGCAGCGATCCCGCCGGGCAGCGCGAGGCCCCTGCGATGAGGGAACTCCTGGAGACGCTGGCGGCCTGGCAAGGGGAGGGCGCGGACGTTGGTCGAGCCGTCGTCGTGCGCACGTTCGGGTCGGCCCCGCGTCCCGAGGGGGCCGTGCTCCTGTACGCGGCGGACGGCCGGATCGCGGGCTCGGTGAGCGGCGGGTGCGTGGAGGGTGCCGCGGCCGAGGAGATCGAGCGCGCGCGCTCGACCGGCAACGCTCGGGTGGTCCGCTACGGCATCAGCGATGAGGAAGCCTGGGATGTCGGGCTGGCCTGCGGCGGTACGATCGACGTGCTCGTGGAGCCGACCGTGCCGGCTGCGGCCGTGGACGCGGCGCTGGCCTCCATGGGGGCCGGTGGTCATGGAGCCGCGGTGGTCACGCCACTCCCCGGCGACTCGCCGCCGGCCGATTTCGGCCCGCACACCCCGGGCGACGGCGCGCCGCCGGCCGCGCAACTCGTCGTCCGCGACGACGGGCGGCTCGAGGGCACGCTCGGCGACCCGGCCCTGGACGCCACGCTCGTCGAGCATGCGCGGGAGGCGCTCCAACGTGGCCTGTCGCGGACCGTGGAACTCGGCGGCCGCTCGCTGTTCGTCGAGGTCTTTCCCGTTCGGCCCCGGCTTGTCGTCGTCGGCGCGGTGGAGGTCGCCCGGTCACTCGTGCGTCTCGCGAAGGAGCTGGGATTCGAGACGGTCGTCATCGATGGCCGGGCGTCGTTCGCAACACCGGAGCGGTTCCCCGACGTCGATCGATTGGTCGTCGGCTGGCCCGACGAGGTTGCCGACGAGATCGGCCTGGGCCCCAACGATGCGGTCGCCGTCCTGACCCACGACGTGAAGTTCGATGAGCCGGCCATCGTCGAGGCGCTCCGGCGTGGCTGCCGATATGTCGGCGCGGTGGGGTCGCGCAAGACCCAGGGTGATCGTCGCGAGCGGCTCCTGGCGGCCGGCGTGACGCTGGAGGAATTGGCCCGATTGCGTGGTCCGGTCGGCCTGGACCTGGGCGGTCGGGCACCCGCGGAGACGGCCCTCGCGATCCTCGCCGAGGTGGTGGCCCAGCGCTACGGCGGGACCGGCGTCCCCATGAAGGAACGCGCGATCTCATGAGGCGATGACTTGACGCATGCGCTAGAATCAGCTTCATGAAAGTCGTGACCCTTACCCGTGGTGGTCAGGTGTCCATTCCGGCGGAATACCGTCGAGCGTGGACCTCCAATCGCGTGATCGTGCGCGAGACGGACGAAGGCCTGTTGTTGACCCCGATGCCAGACGATCCGCTCGCGGCGGCGGCCGGCTCCCTGAAGCACCTCCTCGCTGGCCGTACGGCGGACGAGGTCATGGGCGAGTATCGCGACGAGACGCGCGAGATCGAGGCCCGCAAGTGGGGCCGCAGTGGCCGTCCTTGATACGAGCGCGGTTGTGGCGCTTCTCACGGCTGAACCTGGCGGCCCTCGGGTCCGCGAGATCATGGAGCAGCCCGTGGTGTCGTACCTGTGCGCGGTCAACCTCGCCGAGGTCTTTGACGTCCTGGGTCGGCGAACTGGGGACGTCGATCTCGTGGAACGTCAGGTCGAGCTGCTCTTGCACGCCGGTCTGGACGTCGTGGTTGCCGACGAGACGCTCGGCCGGACGGCCGGCCAGCTGCGCGCGGAGTTCTACCGGCGGCGTTCCCGCGACATCGCGCTCGCTGATTGCTTTGCGCTTGCGATCACGATCCGGGTGGGCGGACCCCTCGTGACCAGTGACCGGTTCCTGGCCGAGGTCGCCCGGTCCAAGAGGGCCGACGTCGTCCTCATTCCCGATTCGGCAGGCAGGCTCGACTGATCGTGGGCGCGCGGGTCGCGGCCGTCGTGCTCGCCGCCGGGGCGGGGTCCCGATTCGGCGGGCGGAAGCTGCTGGCGTCGATCGAGGGTCGACCGGTGCTTCAGCATGTTCTGGATCGTGTCGCCGAGGCTGCCATCAGTCGCGTGATCGTCGTCCTGGGCGATGACGCGCGCGAGCTACAGGCCGCGATCACGTGGCGCGACGAACTGCGCGTCGTGAACCCGGAGCCAGCCAACGGCCTGGCGAGCTCGCTACGGGTAGGGATGGCGGCGCTCCCGGGCGATGTCGAGGCGGTGCTCATCGTCCTCGGCGACCAGCCGCGAGTCCCGCTGGCGGCCATCTCGGTGCTCCTCGACGCCGGCGTCGACGCCGAGCGGCCGATCGCCGTGCCGGTCTATGCCGACGATCGCGGTCGCAATCCCGTGCTCCTCGGGCGGGCCGCGTTCGCCCTGGTCGATGGCGCGCAGGGAGACCGCGGCCTGGGCCCACTCCTCGCCGCGAATCCCGACCTCGTCCGCGAGGTGGCCGTCCCGGCGAGCGCGCCGGCCAATCCGGACATGGACACGCGCGCGGATCACGTCCGCCTCCTGACCGAGTCCTGGGCCGCGCGCGTGCGGGCGAACCGGGAGCAGGTGGATCGCTTCCGTGAGATCCCGGACGGATCGGACTTCTATGCGCCGGTCACCGGCCTGTTCCGAGCGGACCCGGCGCGGACCGACGAGCCGGCACTGGACGCGCTCCTCGCCAACGTCCGCTCGGGCGAGACGTGGCTGGACATCGGGGCGGGTGCCGGCCGCTACGCCCTGCCGGTCGCTCGTGCCCTCGCGCCGTCCGGTGGTCGGGTCATCGCGGTCGATCCATCGTCCGGGATGCTGGCCGGCCTGCGCGAGATCGGCGGGGAGCACGGGATCGACAACGTCGACGTGGTGGAGGCTCGATGGCCGCCGCCCCACATCGATATGCCGCAGTACGAAGCGGACGTGTCGCTCATCGCCCATGTCGGCTACGACGTCGAGGAGATCGGGCCATTCATCGCGGCCATGGAGGGCGCCACACGACGACGCTGCGTCGCCATGCTCATGGAACGCCAGCCGTCATCCATCGCCGACGTGTGCTGGCCGGCCGTCTGGGGCGAGGAGCGGATCGCGCTCCCCGCGCTGCCGGAGTTCGTCGAGCTGCTTCGGGCGATGGGCCGTGACGTCGAGGTGCTACGCATCTCGCGCGATCCGCGGCGGTTCACGTCGCGCGACGAATTGGCCGGCTTCCTGCGGCGCCAGCTCTGGACGGTGGAGGGCAGCGCTGCCGACGGGCGGTTCGAGGCCGCCCTCGATGACGTCATCGAGGTCGACGAGGATGGTCGCGCCGGGCTGCGTGGACAGCGCCCGTTGCCCATCGGGATCGCCACGTGGACGCCGGGCGGTGGCGCATGAGCGAGGCCGAGGAGGGGGTCGCGCCCGACGGCAAGCCATGGGTCCACCCGATAGATGCCGTGCCGGATCCGCGTTGACGCCGCAACGACACCGGGCGGATACTGCTCTTACACATCCCGATCATGAGTCGTCGCGCATGGCGCTCCAGGAGCCGCCGGCGCTGCGACCGTCAGTCGTCGCCACAGCTCTGCGCCCGTCCGGGCTCGGATGGGCCGACCAGTCCCCGAATCGTCGGGGAGGAAGGCAGCGCGATGATCCCGGCCCAGTTCGACTATGTGCGACCGGCGGACCTGGAGGAGGCGCTCCGGATCCTTGTGGACCGCGAGGGGGAGGCCAAGGTCCTGAGCGGCGGGTACAGCCTGATCCCGCTGATCAAGTTGCGACTCGCGCAGCCGGGATTGCTGGTCGACATCAGCAAGCTGACCGGCCTCGACGGCATCGTGGAGACGGACGACGAACTGCGCATCGGCGCCCGCGCGACC
>JBKJHI010000025.1:0-5035 GCA_046599085.1 Candidatus Limnocylindrales bacterium | reverse complement strand
CGCCAGCTTCAGGATCCGCTCGCGTTCGTGACAGTTGACATGCAGCTCGACGTCCAGCGCAGCCGCGCCCGCACGGAGCGTCACGCGCTGCTCGATCGTGGAGGCACCGGTCCGGCGTTCGGTCACGACGGACGTCGACGTGGGTCTTTCCTCGACCCGACGGTCGTCGACATCGAGGAGCTCCGTCACCGTGCGACGGTAGTGCGCGTCGAGGTCCCAGGCGTCCCACAGGTTCGGGAGATCGCGATGCAGCCGCAGCACGTTGGCCGCCCGGTCGGGCGGGATCGCCTCGCGGCCGTCCGCATGGGCCAGCAGCGACACCAGGTGACCGCGGCCATCGACGACCGCGCGGATGATCCCGTTGTCCAGCACGTCGCCGTCGGTGGTCGGGACTCGTGTGACCGGGGCGGCCGCTCGCTCGGCCGGACCGATGCCCAGGGCCGGGACACCGCCGCGCGCGAAGGGCGACGCGTTGGCGACGATCCCGAATGTGCCGCCGACCCGGCTGTCCGCCTCGGGTCCGGCAAGCGCCGCGAGACTGCGCTCGATCACCGCTTCGAGCGTGGCGCTCACGTCGGCGTGGCATCGCTCAGCCTCGCGGTGCACCCACGCGATGGACGAGCCGGGCAGGATGTCGTGGAACTGGAGCAGCAGCACGGTCCGCCAGGCTTCCTCCAGCTCGGCTCGGGGATACGGAAGGCCGACGCGGAGTGTCGCCGTCGTCGCCCACAGTTCGGCCTCGCGCAGGAGTGCCTCGTTCCGACGGTTCCCCTGCTTGGTCCGGAGCTGGGACGTGTACACGCCCCGATGCATCTCCAGGTACATCTCGCCGACCCAGACCGGCGCATCCGGGTACTCCGCTTCCGCCTCCTCGAAGAACGCGCGCGGCGAGTCCAGGCGCACCCGCGGCGATCCCTCGAGGTCGGCCGTGCGGTGTGCGGCGGCGATCATCTCGCGCGTCGGACCGCCGCCGCCGTCGCCCCAGCCGAATGGGACGAGTGAGACCGACGCCCGACCCTTCTCGCTGAAATTGCGCTCAGCGTGGGCGAGCTCGGCTCCGTTGAGTTCCGTCAGGTACGAGTCGACCGGCGGGAAGTGCGTGAAGATGCGCGTGCCGTCGATGCCTTCCCACCAGAACGTGTGGTGCGGCATCCGGTCGGTCTCATTCCACGAGATCTTCTGGGTCAGGAACCAGCGTTCACCGGCGGCTGCCACGATCTGCGGCAGGGCCCCCGAATACCCGAACGAATCGGGCAGCCAGGCTTCCTCGCATTCGACGCCGAACTCCTCGAGGAAGAAGCGCTTGCCAGCGATGAACTGTCTGGCCATCGCCTCCGAGCCGGGCATGTTCGTGTCGCTCTCGACCCACATGCCGCCGACCGGGACGAACCGGCCGGCCGCGACCATCTCGCGGATCCGGTCGTAGATCGCGGGGTAGTGCTCCTTCATCCACTGGAACTGCTGGGCGGATGAGCATGCGAACACGAAGTCCGGGTGTTCGTCCATGAGCGCCAGGACATTGCTGAAGGTGCGCGCGCACTTACGGACCGTCTCGCGGATCGGCCACAGCCAGGCCGAGTCGATGTGTGCATGCCCGGTCGCCACGATGCGATGGGAACTCGCGTTGGCGGGCGCCGCCAGTGCCGGCGCAAGGGCCTCGCGAGCCGCGGCCGCCGTCCCAGGGAGGTCCCGCGAGTCCACCCGGTCGAGCATGTCCTCCAGCGCGCGCAGGATCGTGTGGTGCCGGTTGGATGCTTCGGGCAACTGCTCCATGAGGCCGCGCAGGGTCCAGACGTCCTGCGCGAGCTCCCAGACCGGGACGTCGAGCAGCGCGACCTCCAGCTGGCGGAGCACGTTCAAGGGCTCGTCCGGGGAGGTCTCCCACGTGCCGAAGACCGTTCGTTCGAACGTGTATTCGCCGGCGACATCCGGGTTGGCCGCCGCTTCGATGAGGATGTCGATGGCTGGCCCGTCGCCGGGCCCCCAGGGCACGTAGCTGTTCAGCGGCGCGATGGCCTTCATGGGTCGCCCATCGGGGCGATAGGCGAGCCCCTCCGCCTGGAACCCTGGGCGGGACCGGTTGTAGCCGAAGTCGACGAGGATCTCGACGCGCGTCTCTGACGGCGGAGCGTCGCGCCACGCGTCGGGCACCTCGCCGGTGACCCGGAACCAGGTGGTCGACCACGCGCGGCCCCAGCGCCAGCCGATGGGCACCGGCTCGAACACCTGACCGACGGCGTGGGCGAACGGCACCGGCTCGCCCGGCGCCTGCCAGGCACTCACTCTGAGCGGTCGAGCATCGCGGTGGATCGCCTGGCTCAGGTGATCTCGCGTGAACCGACGCAACCTGGCCACGACAAGGTCATGATCGCTGTGCATCGTGCTCCTCAGTCGTTCACGGGTTCGATCGCCATGAGCCACGAGGTCACCCCGGCCGCGCCGTCCAGTTCGATGCCGTCGGCAAGCTCGGCCGCATCGGCCGTGCGCGACGCCCCCGTTGCCAGGTCGGTGACCCGGTACGAACGCCCGGCCAGGAGCCGCTGCGGTCGCACACGGTCCGGGCGCGTCCCCCCGGGCAGCACGAAGGCCGCGACGACGTGGCGGTCTCCGGCATCAGGGTCCTCCGCCGGAGCGATGAGCTGAGCGACCGGAGCACGCTCACCAAGCCCACCGCGCAACGGCGGCGGGGTCAGCGGCAGCAGCACGCCCGAACGGACGAGCGGCGCGATACGTCCTCGGAATAGCTCGGTGTGCGCTGCAAGCCGGCGTCTGAGCGACGGGCGAAGCTCGGTCAGGCGAAGACTGACGCCGAAGCGGTGAAGCATCGCCGCACGGAGCATCGTGTCGAACGCGTCGTCGCCAAGGGTGGCCCAGTCGATGTCGGCCGGCGGGTAGTCGCCGCGCCATTGCGACCACGACCAGTGCAGGATCCCGAGTGGCGGCAGCAGGCGACTGGCGCCCCACACCACCTCGAGGTGATGCTCCGTGTAGTCCGGGTCGCTGAGGAAGAAGGCGTGCACATGCCGTGCCAGGCCCAGATCGATGCGCAGGCCACCCGATGAACACGACTCGAGCACGATCTCCGGGTGCCGTCGGCGCACCTCGTCGAGGACCTCGTACAGGCCCTGGTAGTGACGCAGGAGGCCGTCGCCGGCACCGTGACCGTGGTCGATGCGGGTGCACCCGGCGTCGGGATCGATGTTGAAGTCGAGCTTGATCCAGCGGGCGCCCGTCGTCTGGATGAGGCGGTCCATCGATCCGAGGACGTGGGCTCGACCGGCCTCGGAGCCGAGGCACACGTAGCCCAGGAAGGTCGGGTCATCCGGGTCGAGCGAGACGGTCATCAGCCGATAGGACGGATCGTGGCGACGACCGTCCATCGCGCGGGCCAGCAGTTCCGGGTGCTCGGAGCGCAGTCGGGCGCTGGCCCCGACAGCCTCGGCCTCGATCCAGAAACCGGGCAGCACGCCGGCGTCCCGGATCGCCTGGCCAGTGGCCGCGAGACCCGAGGGGAACCGCTCCGTGTTGACGAGGCGCCAGTCGCCGCGCTGTTCCTGCCAGTCGCTGGCCGCGTCGGCGGCACCGAACCAGCCTGCATCGACGGTCGCCACCTCGATGCCGAGCTCGCTCCCGGCTGCGGCGTTGGCCGCGATCACCGCCTCCGTGACCTCGGCATCCTCGTAGGGCCACCAGTGATTCCACTCGACCGGGATCGAGTCGGTGAATGCCGTGCGCGGCAGCCAGTGGTCGCGCACGGCGGCCTGGAGCGCGAGTGCGGCGGCATCCAGGTCTGCGCCGGCGGCGACGATGACGCCCGGCGCGGTGACCGCCTCGCCCGACGCGAGCTCGACGGTCATCTGCCACGGCGAGATCCCGGCCGTCACGTGCCCGCCGGCCATTGCATGGATGTGCCAGTTGCCGCTCCAGGCCGGGGAGACGATGAGCGCCGCGCCGCTCTCGTCGGCTGGCGCCGGCTCACGCTCCAGCCCGAGCCACGGGACGGTGCCATGGGACGAGCGCCCGGAGCGAACCTCCAGGACCGTGTCATGGCGGGTCGTGCCGTGTTCGGGCCGGAACTCGTCGCCCCACGCGGATCGATACCAATGCGACTGCCAGTAGCCTCCGGCAAGGGCCAGGGAGAGCGGGTCCATCCGAGTGATGCTGGCCGGCGTCGCACCCCGGTTCACCAGCTCGAGGCCGAACGCCCACACGTCCCCGGCGACTCGTGTCGCGGTCCAGCGGACGTGCACCGCGGTGCCCTCGAGCCGCCCGTCGACGGCGATCTCCGCGTCGCTCGAGGTGACCGTCGCGTCGGCGAGTCCGATATGCGGCCGCCGGTCGATCTCGACGAGCAGTGGTGGGCCCTCGCTGAGGACCGTGTCCCCAAGGGCGACGACCAGCGTCCCCCCGTCGTCGGCGCGGAGCGACAGGCTCATGCCGACCGGCCCATCAGGTCGACCAGTTCGATCCTGCCGGTGTCGTGACGCATCGCGATGCCCTCGTCAGCGCTGGCGGACGCCACCGCGAGCCAGCGTCCATCCGGCGTGACTGCGCAGTCGTAGACGCCGACCGGACCCGCAGCCGGCCCGTTCGCGATCGGCGCAGGCCGGTGGATGACGCCCGGTCGCGGGTCGCTCCCGGGAGCCTCGTGGAGGCCAAGGCCGACGACCGCGCCAGCGAAGGCCAGGGCGACGTGGATGGTGCCGTCCGGGCCGATGGACAAGCCGTCCGGGCCTGAGCCGGCCTCGAGCGAGACCGTCGTCCTGCCGCCATCCCGTGCGAGAGTGGACACGCGATCCGCGAATGTCTCCGCGATGACCAGCGCGCCATCGGCGTCACGCTCCATCCCGTTCGGGAACACGAAGGTCTGCTCGGTGCGGCCCAGCGCACCGTCGGGGTCCACGCGGATCAGCGGCACGTCGCGCGGCGCTTCCGTTTCGGGATCGAACCCGTAGCTGCCGACCCAGGCCGTGCCATCCACATCCACGTGCAGGTCGTTGGCCGGCCGATCGATCTCGGACGCGAGGTCGGCGTA
>JBKJHI010000239.1:0-13238 GCA_046599085.1 Candidatus Limnocylindrales bacterium | reverse complement strand
AACTTGTCCGGAGCACTCAGGCCCTCGCGCTCCTCGTCGGTCAGGTTGAGGATCTGCTCGATGTCGGCGAGGTCGTTGACGCGATGGCTGAGCTGCCAGCGCCAGTCGTTCCACTGGGCGTCCGGGACGTCCTCGTAGATCGGGGCGCGTCGGCTGACCGCGGGCGCGCCGTCCGCGCCGAGCGTTCGGGCCGGGTCGGCGAGGTTCACGAATGGCGCCTCGGCCAGAGCCTTCGAGGCCTCCTGGTGCGCGACGGCGGTCTTGATCTCCTGGGCGTCCACGCGGTCATGCCTCCGGCGAGCTGGTGCGGCAGATTCGAGTGCATAGGATCTATGCACTCTGCAAGTTCGCGCATCATAGCCCGACCGATCCGGGCGGTCCAGCGGCGCGATGGTCCGGGTCTCGCCGCGCCCGACCTACTCCCGCAGCGCCTCGACCAGGTCACTGAAGCGGTCGGTCCATGCGCGCGTGTCACCGGCGTGGGCCGTGCGCCACCGGTCGCCCTCGACCAGGTCCGCCACGTCCGCGTACGAGCGGGCGACCACCACCCATTCCGACGCATCGGCGAGGCCCTCGAGCTCGGCGGCGGGCAGATCGGAGCCGATGATCGACACGAACCCGGCCGCACGCGCCGCGGCCGCGACGACCGGTTCGAGTTCGAGGTATCGGTTCGAGGTGTGGACCGCGATGACGCCGCCGGCATCAAGGCTGGCCATCGACGTCGTCATCGCCTCGACGGTCAGCAGATGTACCGGCACGGCATCCGACGAGAACGCATCGAGCACGAGCAGGTCGATCGACCCGGGCGCGACCCGCTCGAGCGCCAGCCGACCGTCGCCGACGACGATCTCGATCGAGGCCGCCGACTCCGCGAGGAACGTGAAGCTGGCCGGGTCCTCGGCGATGGCAACGATGGCTGGGTCGATCTCGGCAAACCAGAATGAATCACCCGGGCGCCCGTACGCCGCGATCGCGCCCGCCCCGAGCCCGACAGCCCCCACCCGCAGTCGAGGCAGGTCCGCCTGCAGCGACGCGATGATCTCGCCGAGCGGCCCAGCCCGGTGGTAGTACGACAACGGCTCGCCGGCGAACGCGCCATCGAACCGCTCGCGACCGTGGACCGTCGTACCGGAGAACAGGATGTGCAGCCCCGGCTCCGCCTCGATCACCCGATAGAACCCGTAGAAGGTGCGATCCGTGCGGATGGTCCGGGGGTCGCCCGCGAGCGTGACCACCATCAGGACCGCGAGCGCGGCCACGACCGGCACCGAGGCCAACCGAAACCGCCGACCGAGCGGCAGGGCGAGCACGGCCACCGCGAGCACGAGGGCTCCCTCGATCGGCGCGGGGAGCAACAGCGGGGCAAGGATCCCGGCCAGCAAGCCGCCGACGGCGCCGCCGAACGAGATCGACAGCGCAAAACCCGTCAGCCAGCGTGGATCGGGCCGCGACGCCGCGAGGCGACCATGCAGGGCCAGGCCGACCGCAGCCAGGGCTCCGAGCTGGATCAGGATCGCGGGCAGGATCGGCAGGTTGACCCACCCGATCCCGTGGACGGCGACGATGAGCGAGAGCGGCAGTGCCGCGACGGCGCCGACCGTCACCCCGATCGGTCGAGCGCCCAGGAACGCGACGATGAGCGTGGCGAGGTACACGGTCAGGGGCACGATCCACAGGAACGGCACGGCGGCGATGTCGGTCGAGATCGTCGTCGTCACGGCCACGAGGAGAGCCGCCGGCAGTGCGGCCAGGATCACCCACGACCAGCGACGGCCGATCGACGGCGCCGCGGCAACCACGGTCGGGGCCTCCGCGATCGTGGGCTGGCTCGCGATCCCGACCGCCTCGGGTGTCGCGTGCCGCCGCACGACGACGGCTACCGCGATGGTCGCGACCGCGAACAGGGCGAATCCGACCGTCCACCAACGCGCCTGCTCGGACAGATCGAAGTTCGGCTCGACGAGCGTCGGATAGGCGACCAGACCGATGAGGCTCCCGGCGTTCGATGCCGCGAACAGTCGGTATGGCTCGCGCCCCCCGGGCATCGCCGCGAACCAGCGCTGTGTCGTCGGGCTCGCACTCGAGAGCACGAGGAACGGCAGCCCGATGATGGCCGCGAACACGAGCGGCAGCCAGCCGAAGGCCGATGCGCCCTCGGGCGGGCGGGCGAACGCCGGGAGATCGATGGGGGCGACGAGGAGCGCGAGCAGGGCGAGGACGACGGCACCTGCCTGGAGCACGGCGTGCCGCCGCAGCCCGAGGCGAGCGAGGGTCAGGTGCGCGAACGCATAGCCGGCCAGCAAAGTGGACTGGAAGAACACGAGGGCCGTCGTCCACACCGCGCTCGTGCCGCCGAAGACGGGCAGGACAAGGCGGGCGATGAGCGGTTCGACCAGGAACGCAAGCGCCGCCGCGAGGAAGGCGACGCCGACGAAGAGCGAGGTCTCGGCGGCCGAGACCGCCGGGACTACTCCCCGATCACGGCCCAGAGCAGCCCCATCATGATGAAGAAGCCCGTGAACATGGCGACCAGACCAAGCGCGCCGTAGGGCGAACTGGCGCCGACGTGGGGAACGAGCTGGAGCGCGATCCCGAAGAAGACCGCCCAACCGATGAACAGGAACGTGAAGAGGAACTTCGCGTTCGGGTTGGTGATGGCCTTGACCCAACGACGCCCACCCTCGGACGACATGGCCGCCTTCATGATGATCCCGAGCATCACCGTGACGATGCCGATCGCCAGGCCGAACGCGACAAGGGATTCGGGCATCTTGCTGAACGGAGCGAGCAGCAGGTCCACGGGTTGGCTCTCCGAAACGTCACCGAATTGGTCGCCGCGATGCTATCAGATGGGGACCTCGTCGCGGTCGGTCAGCGGGGTTCTGGACTACCATCGGACCGAGGGGCGCCGCCCCATCCAACACCCACGGTAGCTTCGAACCTTCTGACGTGACCCCCTTCGATCGACTCGGTCGGTTCGTCGTGCGCCGACCACGCCTCGTGCTCGGCGCCTGGGCCCTGTTGCTGCTGCTGGCCCTGCCGCTGGCACCGCAGGCGCCGGGAGCGCTGTCGGCGGGCGGATTCATCCTTGACGACCTCGAGTCCGCCCGGGCCAAGGCTCTCCTGGAGGACGAGCTCGGCGCGCCACCCTCGGCGCTCGTGGTGGTCTTCTCCAGTCCGGATCTGCTGGCCGGCACCCCGGCCTTCGAGCTGGCGGCGGCCGAGGCGATGCGGGACGTGCCCGGGGCGCCGCACGTGGCCGCTGTCGTATCGCACCTGTTGTCGCCGCGCCAGATCTCCACCGACCGCCACACGGCCTACGACATCGTGTTCCTCGACCTGCCGCCGGACGATTCACCCGAGGCGCTGCCGATTCTGCGCGAGCGCCTGCGCGACGCGCCTGGCCTCGACGTCGAGCTCGCTGGCGGCCCAGCGTTCTACGGCGACGTCCAGACCGTCAGCGAGGCGGACCTGCGCCGGAGCGAGATCATCTCCCTGCCCCTGGCGGCGCTCGCCCTCCTGCTGGTCTTCGGCTCGATCGTCGCAGCGGGCGTGCCGCTCATCGTCGGCGGGGCGTCGGTCCTCGTCGCCCTCGCGGCGATCTTCGTCATCGCCAGTCTCACCCCGATGAGCATCTTCGTGCTCAATCTCGCGACCCTGCTCGGGTTGGGCCTCGGCGTTGACTACTCACTGCTGATGACCAGCCGATTCCGCGAGGAACTCGCCCGGCGAGACCCAGCGGACACGAACGCGGTCGCAGAGGCCGTCCGCATCACCGTTGCCTCGGCAGGGCGGGCGGTCTTCTTCAGCGGATTGACGGTCCTGCTCGGGCTGCTCGGTCTCGTGCTGTTCGAGTTCATGATCCTGCGCTCCGTCGGCATCGCGGGCGCGGTCGTCGTCGCCCTGGCCGTGGCCGCGGCCCTGACCCTCCTGCCGGCGGTCCTCGTCCTTGTCGGGCGCAACCTGGATCGCTTCGCCATCCGTCGCGTGACGGCCACGACCGGCACGGACGGCCCGTGGGCACGACTCGCCCGACGCGTGATGCGTCGTCCCGTCGCGGTGCTCGTGCCGACGCTGGCGATCCTCGTCGTGCTCGGATCGCCATTCCTGCACGTGCGCTTCAACGCCCCGGACTCGAGCGTGCTGCCGGCGTTCGTCCCCTCGCGGGCCGCCTTCGACCGCCTCCAGCGTGAGTTCGGGGAGGGTGAGTTCGCCCCGATCAGCCTGGCCATCCGTACCGCAGGGCCGGTCGTGAGCCCAGCGAACCTGGCAGCGCTGTACGACTACTCACGGCGACTCGCCGCCGACCCTCGGGTCAGCCGCATCGACGGCCTGGTCGACATCGATCGTCGCCTCGGTCTGGCCCAGTACCAACTGTTGTACGGCGACCCCAACGGACCGCGCGACCGATTCGTGGCGACGGCGCTGGCGAGGACGACCCGGAGCGACCTGACGACGTTCACCCTCACGACGCCGTATGGCCCGAACCGCGACGAGGGTCGGGCGCTCGTCGCGGACCTGCGCGATCCGAGCGGGACGCTCGCCCCGCCCGCCGGCATCAGCATCCTGGTCGGTGGCGGCGCAGCGGACGTCACCGACGTGGTGAATCGGGTCGCCGCCGACTTCCCGCGGACCGCGCTGTTCATCATCGTGACCACGTACCTCGTGCTGTTCATGCTCCTTCGCTCGGTCATCCTGCCGGCCAAGGCACTGGTCATGAACACACTGTCGCTGACGGCGAGCTTCGGTGCCCTGGTCTGGATCTTCCAGGACGGCAACCTGTCGGCGCTGCTCGGGTTCCAGCCGCTCGGGTTCGTCGAGACCACGCTCCCGGTGATCCTGTTCTGCGTGCTCTTCGGGCTGTCGATGGACTACGAGGTCTTCCTGCTGTCACGGATGAAGGAGGCCTGGGACCGGACCGGCGACAACGCGGAGGCCGTTGCGCGCGGCCTGGAGCGGAGTGGCCGGATCGTGACCAGCGCCGCGCTGATCGTCGTCGTCGTGGCGGGCTCGTTCGCCTTCGCCGACATCGTGCTCATCAAGGCCCTCGGACTCGGCGTGGCGATCGCCGTCGCGCTGGATGCGACCGTCGTACGAGCCCTGCTCGTGCCGGCCACGATGCGCCTGCTGGGCCACTGGAACTGGTGGATGCCCACCTGGCTCGAGCGGTTCATCGGCAATCGCCTGCCGGCCTCCGAATCGGAGCTGGAGCTGGCGGCAGGATCCGGACCCGTGCTCCGATGACCCGACGCCACAGGTTCCCGCTCCTTGCTGCGCTCGTCCTGGCTCTCACCGCCTGCACGCCGGCGAGCGGGCCGATCCTGGCCAACCCGACCGCGCCACGACCCTCGCGCCCGCCGGCGAGTGCGCCGCCCGTGGCCATCGCCGATCCGCAGCCGGTGGAACTGCCGCGTGACGATGGGCCGCACGACCGCCTGACCGAGTGGTGGTACTACACCGGCCACCTGGCGGCCGCCGACGGCCGACGGTTCGGCTTCGAGTACGTGATCTTCCGCGCGGAACGCGGCGCCTTCCCGACGACGTGGGCGTCGCATCTCGCCATCACGGATGAGACCGGCGACGCGTTCCACTACGCCCAGCGGCTGGAGGTCGGGCCGCAGGTCGATCGATCACCGCGCGGCGTCACCGGGGAGCTCATCGGGTTCGACCTCTCGATGTCGGGCATCGACCCGACGGATCCCGGCACGTTCACGCGGCCCACGTGGGCCATGGCCGGGATCGACGGCGTGGACCACCTGGCGGCCAGCCTGGCCTCCGACGAGGCCGCAGCGGCAGGCGCGCCCGGCGGCCTCGCCCTCGACCTCGAGCTGCAGACGACGAAGCCCCCCGCCCTGCACGACCGGGACGGCTGGATCGACTTCGGGCCGGCGGGCGGGTCGTATTACTACTCGCGCACGGCGATGGAGGCGGTCGGCACCGTCGTCCTCGACGGCGAGCGGCTGGCCGTCACCGGCTCGGCCTGGTTCGACCACCAGTGGGGCGACTTCATCAGCGTCGGCGGCGGCGGGTGGGACTGGTTCGCGGTCAACCTCGACGACGGCACGGACATCACCCTGTCTCTGGTGCGCGACGCCGACGGCAGCTTTCCCCTCGTCTACGGCACGCTCGTCGATCCCGCGGGCCGGGCGACCCATCTCGATGCCGATGCGTTCACGGTCGACGTGACCGCGCGCTGGACGAGCCCGCTGACCGGCGCCGACTATCCGGCGGGCTGGCGGATCGAGATCCCGGACGAGTCCCTGGTCATCACCTTGACGCCGACCGTCGCGGCCCAGGAACTCGACACGCGCGCGACCACGGGGGTCGTGTACTGGGAGGGATCACAGGTCGTGTCTGCGAGCAAGGGGCGCGGACCGGCCCTCGGCGGAGAGGCCTACGTGGAACTGACGGGCTACGCGCCCCTGCCCTGACGGCCCGCTGAGGTCCACCTCCAGCTGAGGCCGTCGCCGACCGGTCGGGCGGTTACGGGCTGGGCGGAGCGTCCGTCGCGGCCGGCGTCGAGATGATCACCTCCGGCAGCTCGACATCGGCCTGCGCGGCCAGGGAACGAGCCGCCTGGTCGAGCGTGCCAAGGCCGCCCACGACGGTGAGCATCTGTCGCGCGGCAGCGATGTAGGCCGCCTCGTTGCCGAGCGCGGCGCCAAGGCCCTCGCTGGCGGTCGATCGGATGGTCGTGTAGAAGGCGCTCAGGTCCGTCGCGACCATCGCGCCCGGCTCCCAATCGGCGACGTCAGGGGCGATCCGCTCGGCGAACGTCGCATTGGACGACATCGAGCGGAGTGCTCGGGCGATCTGCGCCGTCGATGGCTTGGACTCGGCGAGGGCGGCCTGCAGCAGGCCGGCGTCGGTCGCGATGCGTTGGTTGACGAGAGCGGTCTGGCGCAGGGCGGACAGGGCGGCGATCGGCACCACCGGAGTCACGGGACCAGCAGAGGGCAGCGGCGCAGCCGACGTGACGGGTTGCGCGGTGGCTTGCGTGCCAGTGCCGCCGCCGACGGGCACAGACTCCACTCGGGTCAGGCCGGTCATCGCAGCCATTGCACCTGCGCCGACGAACAGGCCGATGGCCAGACCGCCGGCGATGAACGTGATGGCGCGAGACGCCTGGACGCCGGCGATGAGCCGGGTCTTGCAACCTGGACACTGTGCGGTCCCTGTCCCGAGAGGCCGGGCGCAGGCTGGGCAGTTGAAGATATTCGAATCGGTCTCACCGATGGCGAGCGCGTCGGACGAGGCCGTCGACGTACCGCGGGCCTTCGAACTGAGCGCTTCGATCGTCATGGTGCTCCCTCGCGACCGGGCATGCGCCAAGTCCTCCTGCACAGGATGCCGTGGAGACCGCGCGGTAGCGACGGGACGATGGTCCCCGTCCGGCCAGTACCCCCGGACCGGTGCCGCCTGGTACGTCGGCTCCGCGGAGGTCGCCGCAATGGCCGAGCGCGCGATGGGCCATCCGGCCCGCCGCGACGGGCCGCTCGGCAGGTTGGGGGGTGACGCGTGCCGTCGGAGGATGTCCATGTACCGCCCTGGTACGTCCATCAGCCCTTGATCGAGTGGAGTCCCCGAGTGCGCCGTCCCATCACCGTCTGCGCGTTGGCCGCCAGAGCTCAGCTCGATATCGCGTGCGTTCGCGCCGGCTCGGGCGCGATGCCCGCCGTCGACCGCCACTGACCGGGACCATGACTTCGACCCCAATCGACCAGGCCGCACCGAACATGCCCAGCGACGGCGCGTGCTGCGCAGCCTGTGCTCAGGAGAAAGCGGAGCCGACCGCACCGGCCCCCGCGGCCCAGACGGCCTCGACGGCCGGCCCGGATACAACGACCGCGACCACGACCACCCGCGTGCTGCCGGTGATCGAGACGGGCCGGCAGCGCCCCGCGATCTCGCGCGGCACCGACCGTCAGATCACGTTCCTGGGCCTACTCGTTGCGGCGGGCTTCCTTGTCGCCGCCCTGCTGGGCCTTGCCCATCTGGCCCTCGGCCGGGTCGGACTGTGGATCCCGCTGCACCTCGCTCTGGCGGGTGGGGCGAGCACGGCGATCGCCGCGGTGCTGCCGTTCTTCACCGCCGCCCTGGCCGCGGCAGCGCCGGTCGACCCGCGTCTCCGGACGCTCGGCGTCGGCGCTGTCGCCGGCGGTGCGCTCGTCGTCTCGATCGCCGTCCCGACCGGCCTGACCGCGCTCGCCGTTTCCGGCGGACTTGCATACATCGTGGGCATCGGGGCAGTTGCCCTGGCTGCGCTGACCCCGCTGCGCGGCGCTCTTGGCGTGCGCCGTCCGCTCATCGAATCGGCCTACGCGCTGGCCCTCGCCCAGGTCGTGGTGGGCGTCCTCCTGGCCGTCGGCATGATCGCCGGCCTGGCGCCGATCGGCGAGCGCTGGGCGTTACTCAAGCCAGCCCACGCCTGGCTGAACGTCTTCGGGTTCCTGACCGTCGTCATCGCAGCGACCCTCATCCACCTGGCGCCCACGGTGGCTGGCGCCCGCATCCGGCCACGTCGCAGCGCGGTCATCGCCGTGACCGGGCTGGTCGTCGGGGCGCCGGTCGTCGCCGCCGGCCTGGCGCTCGCAGCGGACGCCATCGTGCGCCTGGGGGCCGGGATCGAAGTCGCTGGTGCGATCGGCCTCGCGACCCATGCCATCGTCGTCCAGCGGGACCGTGGCCGTTGGACCACCGACCTGGACTGGCATCGATTCACGGGCTGGAGCCTGCTCCTGGCTCCGGCCTGGCTCGTCGTGGCCGTGCTCATCGCGACCGTGCCACTGCTATGGCTCGGCGCCGATCCCGCTGGCTGGTCCGTCGGGCGCCTCGCCGCGCCGCTGGCCATCGGTTTCGTGGGACAGGTGCTGATGGGGTCGTGGAGTCACCTCGTCCCGGCGATCGGGCCGGGCGATCACGCGGCCCACGCACGACAGCGTGAGCTCCTCGGGCGATGGGCGACGCCCCGCATCGTGGCCTTGAATGGCGGCGCACTGCTGGCGTCGGTGGGTACGGGCCTGATCGGTATCGCACCGACGGTCGGAGGGCCGCTGATCGCTGCCGGTCTGGTCGCCGCCGCCAGCTGCATCGCGATCTCCGTGTCGCTGCTCGGCTGGTCGGCTCGCGACGGCCGGCCGACGCAACGCAGCGGACCCGTTCCGGTGTCAGGCTTCTGAGACTCAGTCTCGACAACGACCCCGATCCCCTGCTATCGTGGCGAGCATGGTTGAGACTGAGCCCTTCCTGACCGCCCTCGATCGCAGCGCGTATCGGATGACCGAGCCACGCCGCGCGGTCGCCCGCCTCATCGCGGACCGGGATGGGCATTTCACCGCGGCCGACCTGGTCGATGATTCGCGCCGGCGCCGACTCGGGGTCGGGCGCGCCACGATCTTCCGGACGCTCGACCTCCTGGCCGAACTGAGAGCCGTCGAACGGCTCGATCTGCCGGGAGGCGAGCACGCCTACGTCGCCTGCGAGCCGGAGCACCATCATCACGTCGTGTGCTCGCGCTGCGGTCGGACGGACGACGTCGATGACGCCGGACTGCGGACCGTCGTCCGCGAAGTCGCGCGACGGACCGGCTACCGCGTGGACGACCACCGGCTGGAGCTCTTCGGGATGTGCCCCACGTGCCAGGCCGCGGAGGGGGCGGCATGACCGGAGCAGCCCTGGCCGTCGCACTCGCCGCCTTCGCGTCCGCCATGGCCGGGGGGTGGCTGGCCATCCGGGCGGTGCGTTTCGTCGGCATGATCATCGCCGTCGGCGCAGGCATCCGCATCGGCGCCGCATTCTTCGACCTGATCCCGGAAGCCGCCGACCACCTCGGCTCCCTCGATGCGGCGATGCTCTGGACCGCGCTCGGTTTCCTGGGCTTCTACGCCGTCGACAAGGTCACGAACCTGCACGTCGGCCACGAGACGGCGGCGGAACTGGACCACGACGAAACCGCCCACCAGCACATCGGCGTGGTGGGAGCGGCCGGCATGGCCATCCACAGCTTCCTTGACGGGATCGCGCTGGCGGCCGGCCTCGCCGTCGGCGGCGGCATCGGGACGATCATCGCGGCGGTCGTGGTCATCCATCGCTTCAGCGACGGCATCGGTGTCGTGAGCTTCCTGTCGGCGGCCAACGCCCCGAGGACCACCACGTTCCGCTGGGTCACCGTCGTCGCGGTCGCGCCGGTCCTCGGCGTCCTGGTCGGCGGGCTCGTGACGGTCCCGGATGAGGCGCTCGGGGCGATCCTGGCCTTCTTCGCGGGCTTCTTCCTGTACGTCGGCGCCGCCGAACTCCTGCCCGAGGCGCACCGTCGCGATCGGTCGCAGCTCATCGTCCTGGCGACGATCGGTGGGGCCGCCGCGATCTACCTGTTCTCGGTCTGGGTGGGCGCAGTGGGCGGCGAGATCCACTGACACGCGGCCGCGGCCACCGTGATCGCCCGGGGCGGCCCGCGCGTCAGGATCCGGTGATGAACTCGCCGCCATCGACGCTGATGATGTCGCCGTTGATGAACTCGGTCCCGTCGCGGGACAGCGCGAGGATCGCGTTCGCAACGTCCTGCGGGGTCGTCATCCGACCGGTCGGATTCGGCTTCATCGTGATGTCGATCATCGTCTGCGACTCGGGGATCTTGAGGAGGGCGGGCGTGATGGTGACGCCAGCCCGGATCGAATTGGCCGTCGCACCCGTCCCGTTCCGGGCGAGTTCCATGGCCAGCTGCCGGATATGCGATTCAAGCGCGGCCTTGGCCGACGAGACCACGCCGTACGACGGCACGACCCGTGAGGACCCCTCTGACGTCATGGCGTAGATCTTGGAGCCCTGCCCGAGGAAGCCGCCGCGCCACAGGTCCTGCACCCAGTACACGAGGCTGTTGGCCATCACGTCCTGGGTCATCTCCATCTTCTTGCGATCGACGGCGCCCTTGGGATCCTCGGCGAGGAACGGCACGAGCGAGCCGAACGCCAGCGAATGCATCACGACCCGGATATAGGGCTCGCGGCCCTCGGCGCGAGAGCGTTCGAATCGCTCCGTGAACGTCGCCAGCGCGGCCGCCCGCTTCTCGTCGTCGGCGGCATTCATGTTGATGTAGATCGCCTCCGACCCCACCGCCTGGATGCCGGCCTTGACCTCCTCGACGTGCGCCAGGGCCGCGCGGAAATCGAGGTGGACCCCGAAGATCCGGTAGCCGTCCTTGGCCAGTGCCAGGGCGGTCGCCTCGCCCATGCCGGACGATGCCCCAAGGATCAGGGCCCAGCGCTCACGGTCGTCGGTCATCGGGGATTCGCCTCCTGCGTCGGTGCGGACGGGACCCAGCGGCGGGGTGTGCAGACGCGGCCCGAGTCTAGCAGCGGCCCCGCGGCAGCCGGCCCGGTCGCATGCAGGTGTGCACCGCCGGTCGATCGGATGCGCCTCGCGGTCAGATCACGCCCTGCGCTCGCAGGTCTGCGATCGCCGCCACGTCGTACCCGAGTTCGCCCAGGACGTCGTCGCTGTGCTCCCCAAGCAGGGGCGGAGGCGTCCGGATGGCGCCGGGGGTCGACTCGAACTGCAACGGGATGCCGGCTTGACGCAGGATGCCGAGGGCCGGGTGCTCGATGGTCGCGTTCATCCCGAGGGCCTGCGCCTCCGGGGCGGCGAAGGCGGCCTTGACGTCACGGATGGCGCCCGCGGGGATCCCCGCTGCGTCCAGGATCGTCGCCCAGGCCTCAGTGGTCCGGGACGCGAGGCGCTCGGCGATCAATGGTCGGAGCTCCGCGCGGCGGTCCACCCGGTCCCCGTTGGTCAGGAATCGTCCGTCGGTCGCGAGTGCCGGCAGCCCGATGGCCTCGCAGAACCTGGGCCATTGCCGCTCGGACCCGACCGCAACGGCGATCTCCCCATCCGCGGTCGCGAAGGTCTCGTACGGGACGATGTTGGGGTGGGCGTTGCCGAGGCGACCGGGCGGCACCCCACCGACGAACGCGTTCTGTGCCTGGTTCACGAGAACAGCCAGGGTGGACCCGAGCAGGGAGGCATCGACGCGCTGTCCGACAGCCCCGCCATCGGCCGATCGCGCCAGCAGCGCGGCGAGGATCCCGACCACGCCGTACAGGCCGGTCACCACGTCGCTGATGGCCACGCCCACCTTGGTGGGTCGTCCCCCATCGGCATCGGGCTCGCCGGTGATGGACATGAGCCCCGACATCGCCTGGATCACGAAGTCGTAGCCGGGTCGCCCGGCAGCCGGCCCCGTGCGCCCGAATCCGGTGATGGCCAGGTGGATGAGCTCGGGTCGCAGCGCACGCAACGTCGCATCGTCGAACCCGAGACGCTCGAGTGAACCCGGACGGGCGTTCTCGACGAACACGTCAGCCGTGCGCAGCAGCGAGCGCAGGACGTCGGCGCCGGCCGCGGTCCTGAGGTCGAGCCGGATGGAGCGCTTGTTCCGGTTCACGGCCAGGTAGTAGGCGGCGGTTCGCGTCCCGGCAGCGGCGTCCCCGACCCACGGAGGGCCCCAGCCGCGCGTCGCGTCGCCGTCCGGCGGTTCGACCTTGATGACGTCCGCGCCGAGGTCGGCGAGCACCATCGTTGCGTACGGCCCGGCGAGGACCGTCGACTGGTCGACGACGCGGATGCCGGCCAATGGGCCGGTGGGTGGACCGCCTGGTCCGCTGGCGGTCGGGGAGGGGCACATGGCCCTCAGGGTAGTGCGCCGCGCGCTGCGCGGAGTGGCCTACGAGGCGACAGGCTCCAGGACGTCGCCGCGGATGTCCCCGGTGAAGTCCTTGAGCATCGGCCCGGCGGCCCCATCCGGCGTCGGGAGGTCCGGCATCGTGACCCTTTCCTCGACCACGCCCTTGACCCAGTCGACCTGCTCGCGGTTGACGAGGAGCGTCCCCACGGGTCGATGCTGGCGGATGTTCCCGACCGCGAATTCGATCCATGCGTCGGTGATGGGCACCATCGTCTTGCGGTGACGCATCGAATTGATCGGATCGGATCCCGGGAGTGCGTGGAGGTATCCCTGCACGTTGTACGGCCCGACCTGCAGGTCGAGCGGGTGCTGGCGGGTGCGCTGTCGACGACCCCGGCTGCCGCGCGGACCGGCGGCCTGGACCAACAGGATCTCGTCACGGTGTACGAGGACCTCGCTCACCTCGACGGCCGGCTGACCATCGAGCCGTTCGACCATGACATCCACCAGCTGGTACTCGTCGTGCCCGTTGAGCATGTCGGTCAGGCGCTCCGCGCTG
>JBKJHI010000184.1:0-3859 GCA_046599085.1 Candidatus Limnocylindrales bacterium | reverse complement strand
GTAGAGGCCCTCTGGTGAACGTGAACTGCAAAAGAGAATATCGCCGTTGGGAGTCCATGTCGGCGACTGGTCTGTACCGTTGCTATTTGGTGTCAAGTTAGTCCTTCCAGTTCCGTCGGGCCGGATCTTCATGACATCCCACCAGTTCTCAAGGCCATGATAACAAATCCATTTCCCATCGTAAGACCATTCCGAGTACCATTCGTCCCACGAATCATTGCTTACCTGCTGAAGTCCGGTTCCGTCCTCTTTCATCGTCCAAATGTTTGCGCTTCCGTTCGGGTTTCCGCTGGTAAAGGCGATGCGGCCCGTTGGCCCCCAAGAGGGCTGGACCTCGGGGTTGTTAGGCGAGTTCGTAAGGTTCACCCAATTGGACCCATCAGCATTCATCACAAATATATCTGCTGTCCCCGATACAGTCCTCTCAAAGGCGATCCGACTTCCATCTGGACTCCATGTCGGAAATGCATTAATGCCTGTAGAAGTCAACTGGGTTGACGCAAGTGTCTGAAGGTCAAGAACATAAATTTGAAGTGAACCAGACTCGTTGGCGCAAAAAGCAATCTTCGGAACAGTTGGATGGACGCTCAAACCATACTCATCTCCCTGCCACTGGGTGACGTAGGAGAGGTTGGAACCATCCTCATTCATGCGAACAATGTTCCATTCTCCCCCCTCCTTTAGGCTGGCCACGATCGACGGACTTAGTTGACCTTGTGCGGGCGCGGCCAGAATTGCGACAAGCGTAGACGCGATGAGCGTCGTTACATGTGATTTCATTGTTCCTCCTGATGGCACGAGCCATCAGATTGCATTCTACTCAACTCGTGATGGCAGATGCCATCAGAGTCACTGAATTTCTAGCGACCCGCTGGCCAGAGGCAGTCGCCTGAGCTGACGAGGATCTACATCTCAAAGTCTTTTAAGATGACCTTGGCGATATCACACGTTACAGGAAAATGCAAGTTTCACCGTGTGGTGGGCCAAACGGAGGGGGCGGGAGACAGCTCGATGAACCTGAAATCCCGCAAATCTATCTTGGCAACACAGGGTTGGAAGCCATCGCTGGAGGTCATCACCGCGGACATTCCCCCATCGGCAAACTCCACTTCACCTGTGTCGAGCTTGTTCAAGGTGACCAGAGGTTGGACTTCGCCAGATTTGAGATCCAGGATTGTGGCCTCATTCTTGGCGTGGCGATTCGATGAAAAGATCACCCAGCGGCCATTGGGGCTATAAACACCGTGTGTGTCCTCCCAACCTCCAAACGTAAGTTGCACCAGGTTGGAGCAGTCAAGATTCATTGACCACAGTTTCTGCGGACCAGAGCGATGGGAGGAGAAGATGATTCTTTCCCCGTTGGAGTGCCAGTGTGGCTCTAAATTCCGTCTTCCGTCGCTAGAGATCAGTCTCCATGTGCCACTCGGAAGATCAACCATCCCGATCTCCCAAGTCCCCGTCACCAGGGTAGAGAATGCGAGCTTGGAACCATCAGGGCTCCAAACTGGCTGAACATCCCTCGATGTCGTCGCCACAACCAACTTCTCTCCAGTCCCATCTACTTTGGCCACATAGATGTCCTCTTTGCCATCACGGGATCGATTGTATGCGATCCACCTGCCGTCAGGGGAAACGCTGGGAACGCTAACAGACGTGAAGTGATCAGGCAAAGCAGTTGGGTTTCTACCATTGGATGCCATTCGGTTCAAGCGATAAATGCCATCCCTTGTAGAAACGAAGACAACCTCGTCATATCCAATCTGTCTTGGATCAGGTTGGTAGGGTTCGACGAGTTGAAGGGGAAGAAAGATGGGTCCAAAGGCGGCGAGGGCGATATACTTCCACGCCGCAAGGGGAGGCTCCGGATGCTTGATCAGGGCCCTGACCCTCGTGAGAAGATGACCATGACCAAGCAGCCTTGAAAAGGAAGGTTGACTCGCGGGAACAGCATGGGAGCCCAGGAGCTCGGGATAGCCCTCGCGACCCGCCAGACTCAAATCGATGGATTGTTCCTGCGCGAGGCTGGCATCTTTGAAGCCAAGCCAGACCAGTGGGTTCCACCACAGGGCATAACGCAAAACGCTGTAGATCACGAGCCGCAAAGGATCTCTTTGGCGAAGGTGGGCAAGCTCGTGCTCAAGGATCAATCGCCAATCGCTTGGGTTCAGGTCCATCGAAGTCGGCACGAGAATAACAGGCTGTAAAATTCCCCAAATGCATGGAGACTGGACAGCATCCGATCTCTTCAGAATGGGCACGTCGGCCAGTTCATAGTGCTGGCCCATTTCGTAGAGGAGGTCCAGAAGCTCGGCATCTACGACCTGCTCCGCGGCCCTAATCAGCTTTAAGGTCGCGACCAGCCGCCATACGAGAATGAACAGGCCCAAGACGGCCAAGGCGGCAGCCAAAAGAACCAGCGGGCTTGTTCTCGGATCGCCCAAATACGCCGGTTTCAGGCTTGAGAATCCTGGTTCGAGTTCATAGACCCTTGCACTGACGCCAGGTCCCATCTCCCTCCTTTCCAGGATAGGTAAGTACAGTCTGGGAAAGGGGAGAAGGAAGAATATGGGTGATGCAAAGCAGATTCCCCAGATCCATTTTCGGATGTTCGAATCCCTTCGAAATGCCCAGCTCAAGAGAATCCCAGCGGCAAAAGTTGCCGAGATCCTAGCCAAAAGCTCGATGAGCTGAAAGTGAGTCATGAGCGCCTAGGGTTTGAGCTTATCGAGAAGGTCTTGAAGCTGCTTAAGCTCAGAGGCATCGAGTCCTCCGCTGTCTGCAAGAAAGGAGGTTATGGGCTTGAGCTTGCCTCCAAGACGCTCCCGGATGAACGATTCCACCAGCTGCCTCTCCAGATCCTCGCTCCCTTGCTTGGCGCGATAGATGAAAGTGCCGTCGACCAACTCCCTCGCTACGTGCCCCTTCTTGAGGAGGCGATCCATGGTCTTGACGATAGTGCCTCTAATGTAGCCTTGTGGCTCTCCAAACAGCTCAAACAGCTGCCTTACCGAAAGACCCTCATGTTGGGCAAGAAATTGGAGGAGGTCGAACTCGAACTTTGCAAGGGGACGGGACGCCATGAATAGATTATGGGATGGATCGATTGGCTCTTGGCATATGGCGAAGTTTCACCCCAAAGCCAAACCGAGGTTCGTTAGAGCTACCGACTTCCATTCAGTTTGGTCTCCGCTGGCAGATCAACCAGCCAGATGCCCACATATAGACCACCAAAAAGACCCCCACAAGTCGCGAAGAAGTGTCCGATGACTCCCCCAGGCCCGACTTGAAAGTAACCTAACCAAAATGCTGCGGCCGCCCCAACAAGCCCTGTGAGGAATACCAACCCAAGCTCTCTACCCGCGTCCTCTTTCTGAATCCTTTCCTCCTCACGCTTGGCCACTTCAGCCCGTCTAATCTGCTCAAGCTTCTCGGGGCTCAACTGAAGTTTCTCGTGTCCTCGAAGGGCCGGGGCAACCCCAGTTTTGATTACGGTTGGTATGACCACGCCCACAAGTAGATCTCTCAGAATTCCCATGTAACCTTCTAAATGGCAAATGCCATCAGGAGTATAGCAAGGAATTCATGGATTTGCAAGCGTTTCAGCGACTAGCAGGAGGTTGAGCAGAAATTGAACCTGAAATCAGATCAAAACTCATGCTTCGCGCCCTAGTTGACAGACTTGCCAAGACAATCCTGGCCGTAAGAAGCAACCCACATTTCAATGACATTATCCAGATTCATTTCTGGGACGGAGTCCAGCCCAAGCTGGCTCTGCAATTTTGGGGGTCAACCCCCCTTATGCGAGCGGGTCAAACCCCTTCTTCTGCGCCTCCTGCCCCCTTCAAGCCCCCTATCTCAG
>JBKJHI010000212.1:0-2672 GCA_046599085.1 Candidatus Limnocylindrales bacterium | reverse complement strand
GTCGGCGGTCGGGCTGTCGGCGACCGTGATCGGTACCCCGAGGAGCGATGTCATCGGCGGGTGATTGGGCGGGAAGCCGTACGAGTCCTGGTGCGCGGCGATGTCAGGGATCCGCAGCGTCCGTCCTTCCCGGATGATGACGCCGAGCAGTCCGTGACCGGCCGGCAATGGGCCGATGGCCGCGCGGACCTCGGGCGTCATGCCGACCGTGATGAACCGCTCCAGCCGGCCGTGCGCATCGGCGATGCCAAGGGCGGCATAGGTGGCATCCACAAGGTCGCGAACGCGCTCGACGATGACCTGCAGGACCACCTCGAGGTCAAGGATCTCCGCGATCGCCCGTGTCGCGGCGTCGAGAGCCTCGATCGCCTCCTCGGCGAGGGTCGCCTCGGAACGGCTCGTGTCCATGCCCGGCAGCCTACCAGCGCACCGGGTCTGACGGGCCACACGGCACGCACATCCGGGTCAGAGGTCACTTCCGGCGCCGGGCTGGCGCGGCCACGATGGTCCACATGGACCTGCTCGACCCCTCCCTGCCCATCACCGAACCCATCCCGATGGGTCCGGTGCCTGACCCCGGGCCATCGGCCCTCACACGCCGCGGCTTCCTGCGCACCGCCGCCCTGACCGGTACCGGGCTGATGGCGGTCTCGCTGGCGGCATGTACGAGCGCCGTGGGCGGACGGCCCTCGTGGACGTACGGACCGGACCTGGCCGGCGGCCCCACGGCGGCCAGCCCGACACCCGAAGCCGGCACCGCCACTCCGGCGCCGAGCATGGACCACGGCACCCCGGCGCCTTCCGGTTCGGCCGGACCATCCGCCAGCGCGCCCCCGGATCCGACGATCCCGGCGGGATGGTCGGAGCACGATGTCTCCGCGAAGCGCTCGGTCGACCGGTTCCTTGGCGGCGAGTGGGACACGCTGCCGGCCCCCAACGCGCTGCTGGCACCTCGCCTCGATGGCGACGTCAAGGTCTTCGACATGACGATCGACGAGATCGAGCACCGGATCGATGCCCAGCGCGATCCGCTCAAGGCGCTCGGCTTCAACGGCGTCTGGACAGGGCCGCAGCTGCGCGTGACGGAGGGTGACACGGTACGCGTCATCTTCCAGAACAACCTTCCGGAGACGACTGGCATCCACTTTCACGGCCAGCGCGTGCCGAACGCGGTCGACGGCGTGCCGCTCCTCACCCAGGACCCGATCGTCCCCGGCGCCGAATGGACGTACGAGTTCGTGGCCCGCGTCCCCGGCTCGCACATGTACCACTCGCACCACAACTCCACGGACCAGGTCGGGCGTGGCTTGCTGGGCGCGTTCATCGTGGAGCCGAAGGATCCGGCGAAGCGGCCTGAGAACCTGTACGGGGTCACGCAGGACATCATCTGGATCAGCAACGACACGCTGGGCGGATTCACGATCAACGGCCGCGGCTTTCCGGCGACGTATCCGGTGGTCGCCCAGAAGGGCGAGAAGATCCTGATCCGATTCATGAACGAGGGCCTGATGATGCACCCCTGGCATCTCCACGGGATGCCCATGCGAGTCGTGGCCCGCGACGGGTACCCCCTGGGCGGGGCGGAGTTCACCTGCGACACCATCGGCGTCAACCCCGGTGAGCGTTGGGACGTCGTGGTCGATTGCGACGAGGTCGGCGTCTGGGCATTCCACTGCCACATCCTGTCCCACGCTGAGGGCATGGACGGGATGTTCGGCATGGTCACGGCACTCATCGTCCAGGACGGGACGGCGGCGATCGATGTGCTTCCGCCGCTGGCCGCGCTGACCAGCGGACGCAGCGCGAAGGTGCCCTTCACCTGCCCGATCCCCGGCGCGAGGGCCTGACCCGCATGGCTGGAGCCGGAACGTTCGAGGCCGTGATGCTGGCGACGGACCTGTCCGCCACCTCGTCACCGGCCGAGGATGAGGCGGTCCGGCTGGCCGCCGGGCTCGGCGCACGCCTGATCGCCGTCAGCGTGATCGACCCGGGCACACTCCGGCTCCCCGGCGGTCACTATCGCGCGCGGATCGACCAGGTCCGGCGCGAGCGTGAGGACGCCGCTCAGGCCCTCGTCCTGCGAGCTCGCGGTGCGGGTGTCGCGACCAACTTCCTGGTCTGGGAAGGTGACCCGGGCGAGTCTATCGTCGATGCCGCTGCCGCCGAACACGCATCGCTCATCGTGCTTGGATCCCACGGACGCTCAGGGGTCGGGCGGTCCATCTTCGGCAGCGTCTCGGATCACGTCGTTCGCAACGCGCCATGCCCGGTCGTCGTCGTCCGCGGCAGGCCGGTCAACGGGGCCGCTTGAGATCGAGCCGCGATCCTGCGCTCCCCTACTTCGTGTAGACGCCCCCGGGATCCAGCTCGTCACGAACCAACCGGAGCTCCTCCTCGGTCGGAGGCGGCGTCGCATCCAGGGCGTCGGCGATCCTGACCTCCCAGCCGATGGTGGCGCGGACCTCGTCGAGGGTCGCCCCCGGGTGCAGCGAATCGAGCCGCATCTCCCCCGTCTCGTCGAAGTGATAGATGCCGAGGTCGGTGACGACCACGGAGGGTCCGCGGCCGAGCCAGCCACCCTTGGCCCGGATCCTCTCGGCCTGCTCGGCGCTGCCGAGGTTGCCGGGGCTGGTCCGGAAGTCGATCGTGTCCACGAACGACCGCGCGCTCTG
>JBKJHI010000165.1:0-4038 GCA_046599085.1 Candidatus Limnocylindrales bacterium | reverse complement strand
CACGTGGCGGGCGTACGTCCCCTGCACGAGGCCCAGGACCCCAATCGTCCTGCCCGGCAGGGTCGTTGGGGTGATGGTGCGGTGCGGTGGGGAGCGGCACGATGGAGCGGTCCTTATCGAGCCTCCCTGATCCGTGGAGCCCTGACCGAACCCATGTGGCCGACCTTCGACCGGACGCGCCGCCGCCTGCTCGGCGGCGACCCGGCTACCGACAACGACCGCGCGACGGATGCCATCGACGCCGACGGCGCCCTCGACGCGTCGGGTGACTCCGCGGGGCCCACGAGCGCGCCGACCGACGCCCAAGACTGCATCCTCGCCATCGGGCGCCAGGAGGTCCAGCGTCTCGCCGACGCGCTGCAGACGCTGCTCGGCCCGGGCACGGATCGACCGGACACCCCCGCTCGCCTCGAGGCTGCGCTGGCGACCGCTGTCGATCTGCTCGGTGGTGGCGGTCAGCCCCGTGTCACCCGACGCCCGCCCGGCCTGTACACGCCCGAGGCGTGGCAGGTCCATCTCGTTGCCGTGGAGCCCGCTGTCAGCGATGCCATCCGCGACGCCATCCGGACCGGGGGTTTCGCATGATCGCGCTCAGTTGTCTCCAATGCGGCACCCCGGCCGCCAGACCGGATGCCCGGATCTGCCGCCGCTGCGGCCTGGCCTACGGGGAGGCGCCGCGCGCCAACGCTGAGCTGCCGAGTTGCCCCGTCTGCTACCTGACCGTCGACGACGATGGGCGAACGCCGAGCCTTGCGCTCCCTGGCCTCCGTCTCGACCTGCGCCGGCACATGGACGAGCACGACCGCTTCCCCGTCGGCGACGACGACTGGCTGGAGTCGCTGCGGGAGGGTGACAAGCTGCGATGGGGTCGCTGGAGCGCCCCGTTCGACACGGTGCGCCGATACCTCGTGACCGGGCAGATCGATGCCGGGCGGAATCGCCGCCTGGCGCATGACCTCATCGTCACCGCGATGACCCAGCTCCGGCGCTGGGGACCCGACGGCGAGATCCTGGGCGATCAGCCGGAATGGCAGGCTGCCCGCACCGCCGTCACCGAGTTGATGGAGCGCTACGCCGTCGGTCGCCGCTGACAACGGGCGGATCGCCGCTGCTCACCTGTGGCGCCCGTCGCGCCCACCGCTACTCGCCTGCTTCGCCCGGCGGGCCGATCAGCGCCCGGAATGCGGCCTCATCGAGGATCGTGACCCCGAGCTCCTGCGCCTTCGTGAGCTTGGAGCCGGCAGCCTCTCCGGCAAGCACGAAGTCCGTCTTCCTCGACACCGAGCCTCCGGCCTTGCCGCCGGCCGCACGGACCGCCTCCTCCGCCTCCTGCCGGCTGAAACCGGGCAGGGTTCCCGTGACGACGACCGTCCTGCCGTCCAGGGGTCCGCCGCCGGCACCCACGGGCGGCAGCACGGGAGCCTCGGCCTCGACGCCGGCATCGGCGAGATCGTCGAGCACGGCGGCAGTCGCGGGATCCGCGAAGTAGCGGACGAGGCCGGCCGCCACCAGCGGGCCGATCCCTTCGACCTCGACGAACCGATCCGGATCGTCGATGGCGACCGAGCGCAGGAACGACTCGACCTGGCGCAGCCAGTCGGGCCCGTCCGGGACCTCTGTGGCGATCCAGCGGGCGAGATCGATCGCGGTCTGCTCCCCGACCTGCGGGATGCCGAGCGAATTGAGCACACGGGCCAGCGGTCGCCGACGCGCCCTGGCGATCGCAGTGTGCAGATTCTCGGCCGACTTGCGGCCGAACCGTTCGAGCGACTCGAGGTCCTCTACGCCGAGGCGGAAGAAGTCGCCGCGGGTCTTCACCAGGCCTCGTTGCAGGAGCTGCTCGAGGACCGCGGCGCCGGCGCCCTCGATGTCCATGCCGCCGCGGCCCACGAAATGCCCGAACTCCTGGATCACGCGCGCCGGGCAGGCCAGGTTCGGGCAGTACGTGCGGACGGCACCCTCGTCACGCACGACGGGCGTGCCACAGACCGGGCACGTCGCCGGCATCTCGAACTCGCGTTCCGTCCCGGTCCGCCGCTCCAGCACGGGCCGGACGACCTCAGGGATGACGTCGCCGGCCTTCTGGAGGACCACGCGGTCGCCGATGCGGATGTCCTTGCGCCGGACTTCATCGATGTTGTGGAGCGTCGCCCGCGCGACGGTCGAGCCGGCGACCTTGATCGGTGTCAGATGCGCGACGGGCGTCAGCGTCCCGGTCCGACCGACGTAGGGCACGATGTCCTCGACCGTCGTCTCGACCTGCTCCGGTGGGAACTTGAAGGCGATGGCCCAGCGCGGCGCGCGGCTGACCATCCCGAGGCGCTCCTGCTGGTCGACCCGATCGACCTTCACGACGACCCCGTCCGTCTCGTATGGGAGATCGTGCCGCGCCTCGCGCCAGCGCTCGGTGAAGGCGATGACCGCCTCGATGTCGAGCCCGGCTTCGTGGTCGGGATTGACCGGCAGGCTCAGGGCGGTCAGCCGATCGAGCGCGGCGGACTGCGTCGCCCCCGCGGTAGGACGGGCGGGCGGCTCATCCTCGAGCAGCTGGTAGGTCCAGGTCGACAGCTGGCGGCCGGCCGTGACCGCAGGGTCCTTCTGGCGGAGCGACCCTGCACCACTGTTGCGCGGGTTGGCGTAGAGCGGCAGGCCGGCTTCCTCGCGCTCGGCATTGATCCTGGCGAATTCGGCCTTGGGCATGTAGACCTCGCCGCGGACATCGGCCGTGGCAGGGTCCGCCAGCGTCGCCGGGATGGCCGAGATCGTCTTGAGGTTGGCGGTCACGTCCTCGCCGGTCGTCCCGTCGCCGCGGGTCGCGCCCTGGATGAAGCGGCCGCGCTCATAGCGCAGCGTGATGGCGAGGCCATCGATCTTGAGCTCCGCCACGTAGCGCAGCTCGTCGGCCGGTTCCGGGGCCGCCGGCAAGCCGAGACCGCGCCGGACGCGCGCGTCGAAGGCGCGCAGCTCATCGTGGCTGAACGCATTCGACAGGCTGAGCATCGGCCGGCGGTGGCGGACCTCGTCGAAGGTCGATCCGACCGGCGTGCCGCCGACCCGCTGCGTCGGGGAGTCGGCGGTGGCCAGGCCCGGATGTGCGGTCTCCAGCGCGACCAGTTGACGAAACAGCTGGTCGTACGCGGCGTCATCGATCTCGGGCGCATCCGACTCGTGATAGAGATGGTTGGCGCGCTCGATCCGCGCGGCGAGATCGACGTGTCGTTCGGCCGCTGTCGCGGCGTCAAGGGCGGCCGCATCGGCAACGAGCGCCGGATCGACGGGCGGCAGCTGGATGGTCATGACCGGAGGGTAGCGGAGCCCTTCCCCGGTCGCCAGCCGCACCCGGCGGCGATCTCGTCAGGCGGCCTGACGTCAGCGGCAGCTGGGTGTCGCCTGGGTCGCGCTCCGGGGTCGCTCGATGTGATCCGGACGGACCTCACCCGGTGTCCGGACGCCGAGGAGCGCCATCGCGATCTCCAGCTCCTCGCGCAGGATCGCCAACCCGCGACCGACCCCGGCCTCGCCGCCCGCCGCAAGCGCCCATAGCATCGGCTTGCCGATCAGGACACCGCTGGCGCCCTCGGCCAGGGCGATCAGGATGTCCTCCCCACGGCGGACGCCACCATCGACCAGCAACTCGACACGGCCCGCGACCGCGTCGGCGATGGCGGGCAGGGCGTCGATCGCGGCACCGACGCGGTCCAGCTGGCGGGCGCCGTGGTTGCTGACGACGATCGCATCGACTCCATGGCCGAGGGCGATCCGGGCATCTTCGGCGGTCAGGATCCCTTTCAAGGCCAGCGGCTTCGTGGTCCACGAGCGGATCGCGGCGAGGTCGGCCCAGGTCAGCGTGTGACCCACGGTCTCCAGACGACCGAATCCCTCGCGCCCCGGTCGGTGGCTGGGGAGTTCATCAACGAAGTTGCCCAGCTCGGGCAGGTCGAAGCCGTTCCGACGGTCCCGATCGCGATACCCCAGGCGCGGCAGATCGACGGTGACGATGAGCGCCCCGAAGCCCCCCGCCGCGGCGCGATCGACCAG
>JBKJHI010000125.1:0-2582 GCA_046599085.1 Candidatus Limnocylindrales bacterium | reverse complement strand
CATACGCAGTGTGACTACGCCCGACGATCTTTGATCTCGGTTAAAAGCGCGGGGACGACTTCCGCCCGCGGTTTGGCACCTTGCGGGCCTTTGCCGTGGATGCGGATGGAAACGACCCCCGCTTCGAGATCGCGTTTGCCGAGGACGAGCATGGTGTGCGCTTTCGATTGCTCGGCGTTGGCGATCTTCGCTTTGATCGGATCGTTGCTGTCGTCGATTGTCGCGCGGACGCCGTGACTGCGCAGCTCGGCCTGCAATTCGCGGGCGGAAGCCATCAGTTCGACGTCGTCGGATCCGCCGAGAGGAAGGACGCGGACTTGTTCCGGCGCGAGCCAAAGCGGGAAGTTGCCGGCGTAATGTTCGATGAGGAAACCAATGAAACGTTCGTGAGTGCCGAGCGGCGCGCGATGAATGCAGAGCGGCGTGGCCTCGGTGTTGTCGCGGGTTTTGTATTTTAAGCCGAAGCGTGCGGGGACGGCGAAATCCACCTGATTGGTGGCGAGGGTGAATTCCTTGCCGATGACGTTCCAGATCTGGATGTCGATCTTTGGTCCGTAAAACGCGGCTTCGTTCGGCACTTCCACATACGGCGCGCCGCTGGCGATGAGAACGTCGCGGACCATTTTCTCGGTCTTCAGCCAGAGCGCAGATTCATCGACATACTTTTTGCCGAGTTCTTCTGCGCTGTGGGTGCTGAAACGGAACTGGTAGCGCTCGACACCGAAGATTTTGAAATACTTCAGATACATCTGGTTCACCGCCTCAAACTCCGCAGCAAACTGTTCCTCGGTGCAATAGATATGAGCGTCGTTCATCTGCATCGCCCGAACGCGCATCAGGCCAAATAACTCGCCGCTCTGCTCGTAGCGATAGCACGTGCCGTATTCCGCGAGGCGCAACGGCAGATCACGATACGAACGCGGCACCGCTCCGAAGAGCTTGTGGTGGTGCGGGCAGTTCATGGCCTTGAGGTAGTAGTGACGTCGTCCCTCCGCCTCAGCCGTTCTCTTTTTCAACAACTCAAAGTCTGCCTCATGCTTGTCGAAACGAGATTGAAATTCCTCCGCTTGTCTTCCGTGTTCATCAAACGTTAGAGCGTGCCCCTTTAATTCCGCGATGCGTGCTTCTAAAGCGAAGCGAACTTCTTCTTTGGCGCCCAATTGTTCGAGCAGACCCAAAAATTTCGCGAGAAGTTCTATTTGATCGGATGTGACGGAATGATTGCTGGCGAAGTCCTCGACAGTTTGTTGGAGTTCGATTCTAGCGATTTCTAGATCTTTCTGAATCGCTACTTTGTCAGCTTCGCTGCCGAGTTCCCCCTCGAGTTCCATCGGAGGAAACATGGAATCTGCGTAGTAGGGAAGATGCCCGCTCTTTAAATACATGTTTTTCCGCGCGAGATGCGGGGTGCGGACGCGATCGTAACCCGCGGCGAACTCCGTTTCCTTCGCGAGTTTTTCCAACTCTTCGATCAAGACCGTGCCCTTCGGCAGCCACAACGGCAGGCCGGGGCCGACGTCGTCGTCGAAACAGAACAACTCCATGTCCTTCCCGAGCTTGCGGTGATCCCGCTTCTTCGCCTCCTCCAACATGTTGAAGTAGGCCTCCATCTCGGTCTTGTTTTTAAACGCGGTGCCGTAGATGCGCTGAAGCTGCGGATTCTTTTCGTCGCCTTTGTAATAAGCCGAGGCCACGTGCGTGAGCTTGAATGCGCCGATGTTGCCGGTGCGCATCACGTGCGGTCCGGCGCACAGATCGGTAAACTCGCCGTTGCGAAAAAGCGTGATCGCTTCGTCCTCGGGAATGCCCTGGATGATATCGAGCTTGAACTTGCTCGGCACGCCACGCGGCGCGAGGGCCGCGAGTTCGCCGCGTTCCGCCATGGCCAGCGCATCGGCGCGACTAATCTCCACCCGCTCAAAAACCTGATTCGCTTTGGTCACCTTTTTCATCTCCTCCTCGATCTTGGCGAAATCCTCCGGCGAAATCCGGTGCGGCAAATCCACATCGTAATAAAATCCATTCTCCACCGGTGGACCCGCGGCAAACTGCGCTTCCGGCCAGATTTTCAAAATAGCCGTCGCCAGGACATGCGCCGCGGAATGCCGCAGTCGCTCGATGTCGGACATCTGATGGCGTTGTTCGAGGGTTTTGCGTTCGTCGGACATTAGGGGCGGCAGTGTTGATAGATGATTGTTGATAGTTGATTGACGTCTCTCGACGTGCGAAATCAAAGCACAGTGGCAGGCTTAACGGATGCGGGAGGGCAACTCAACCCCCTTGGCGATGCGCAGGCAATGTTGATGGATGATTGTTGATAGTTGATTGACGTCTCTTGTCGTGCCGAATCAAAGCACAGTGGCGGGATACCCAAAAAATCGCGGGTAAAGACCAACGTGCCACTGTGCTTCGATTTTCGAGATCCTGCTGACGTCAATCAACTATCAACAATCAACTATCAACATTGTCTCCGCTCAGCGCGTTTGCAGCTGCTTCAATCGATCCAAACCGGAGACGGGAGTCGAGCTGGACTTCGGCGATTTGACGGCTTGTTCCTTGAACCAATCCAGGGCCATGCCGAG
>JBKJHI010000102.1:0-15753 GCA_046599085.1 Candidatus Limnocylindrales bacterium | reverse complement strand
ACGGTCGCCGACACGTCCAGCCGCTCCGGCGGCGAACCGGCCCGACCAAGGCGACCGGAAAACGCCATCGAATAGCACGCCGCGTGTGCCGCGGCCACCAGCTCCTCGGGCGACGTCGAGCCGTCGGACGATTCCGTCCGGGCTGCCCAGCTGACCGGCAGGGCGCTGAATGCCCCGCTGGATGAGGCCGAGACCTCACCGGCCCCGGAGGCGAGGTCCCCGCTCCACGTGGCATCGGCGCGTCGGGTGGCTTGCATGGGGATCTCCTTCATGAGGATGGACTCGAGTGGGGACGTCCTTCATGAGGATGGACTCGAGTGGGGATCGGCATGGTCCCACACGTCCCCCGACTGGGTTCCTGGCCGGGATGATGGAGCAGGGTGGGACGGCGTGTGGACCCGGTGGGTGCGGTGCGGTCCGGTGGCGTGACCATCCGCAGCGCCGCGATGGGACGAGCGTGCGGTGTGCGCGGGAGACGTCCGCCAGCACGATCGATCCATGCGATCCATCACTCGCCGCCCCTCCCTGTTGCTGCTCGCCCTGGTCCTGATCGCCGCGCTGGCGCCGGTCGCGACCGCGTCGGCCGCCGACTACACGGCCACGCAGGTCTCCGAAGCCGAACAGGCCATGCAGACGCTCATCAATCGCAAGCGCGCCGATCGCGATCTGGTCGCGCTTCGGTGGGACAGCCGCGTCGCCGACCTCGCCCGCGAGCGGGCCGAGTACATGGCCGCGACCGGCGAATTCAGTCACCAGCAGGCTGATGGCGACGACGTCTTCGACAAGATCGCCGAGTCGGGCATGAAGTGGTACGGCGCCGGCGAGATCATCGCCTGGAACAACATCGAGGACCTGGACTACTCCGTCGCTTTCGCCGTCCAGGCCTGGATGGGCTCCCGTGCGCACCGGGCGATCGTCGTCTCGACGGGCTACAACTACGTCGGCTTCGGGATGGCCGTCGGCGCCGATGGCAAGCGCTACTGGGCCGGCGTCTTCCTCAAGGGCCCGGATCGGACCGCGGCCTGGGCCAAGTACGACTACGTTGCGACCCGCGTCATCGACAAGGACACGACCAAGGTCTACATCCGCTGGGCCGGCAACGACACCCGGCTCCAGGTCCTGACCTCCGGTCTCCGCTACTACGAGATCGCGCGCCGGATCAACGGCGGCGAGTGGGTCTCCTACGGGACGACGACGGACAGGGCAGCCACGCGCTACTGGCCGCGCGGCTCGACCATCGAGTTCCGCGTCCGGGCTCGGGACCGCGCCGGCAACTGGTCCGGCTGGCGGACGGTGACCGTCAACCCCTGACGCGCGGCCCGGGCTGCGGCGCCGCCCGTCGGCGCCGCGTCGATGCAGGCAGACGAGGCCGGATCGCGGCCGTGACCTCGCGATGGCGCGTCGTGCGCGGCAGCGCGATGGTCGACATCCCGCCGAACGCCCGATGCGCGTCTAGCGCGTCGCTGAGTGCCGTGAGGAACGGGTCGTGCGCCAGCGGATCGAAGCCGGACTCCCACCAGATGTCGAGGATCTCGAGCGTACCGGTCGCGCGGTGGAAGCGCGGCTCGATGCGGCCGACCAGGCGGTCGCCCCACAGCAGCGGCAGCACGTAGTAGCCCCAGCGACGTTTCGCCGCCGGCACGTAGACCTCCCAGACGTAGTCGAAGTCGAACAGGCTGCGCAGCAGGTCGCGGTCCCACACCAGCGGATCGAGCGGCGCCAGGAACGCGACGCCGCCACGCACCGGCCTCCCGGCACGGACCGCCGCTTCGGCGGCATCGAGCATCGCGACCTCTTCGGCGAGGACGAGCCGATCGCCACGGACGTCCTCGACCGCCACGCGGACGAGGACCCCTGACTCGATCAACGCATCCCGGCGGCGATAGCGTTCCGCGGCCGCCCACGTCCCGTACCACAGCTCCGCCTGTCCGCCACGCACCCCCAGGAGGCCATGCGCCCGATCGCGTGACAGCAGCTTGTGGGTCCGCTGCGCCTCTTCGTCCGGGCGCTGCGTGAGCAGATCGGCCGGGAACAGGCGCTCGACCAGATCGTAGACCCGCCGGTTGCCCTCCCGGCGATGGAGTCCGAGCACGCCGGCCTGGGCCAGGGCCTCCAGGATGGCCCGGACCTGGTTCGTCGGCCGCCAGTACCAGTCGATCGCGGCGCGTGGCTCCACGTCCGTGGAGGAGAGCGGGCCATCCTCGCGGATCCGGGTCAGCAGTTCGTCGACGAGGTCCCGATGCTCCTCGAACGTCCGCGCCCCGAAGTCGCCGGCGAAGGTGTCCCACGCCACGCGGTAGAACGGCAGTTCCGCCGTGGGGACGAGCGACAGGCCCTTGTTGTACGTCTCGTACAGCCAGCGCTCCTGGTACAGGAGGGCATCGGTCATGTCGCGGTGGTAGCCCTGGATCCGCGCGGCGAGCACGAGATCGTGATTGCGGCCCGTGATGTCGAGCGGATCGAACTGGAGCGAGCCGAGGCGCTCGAAGACCGCGCGGACACCGTCGGTCCCGGGCGGGATGGCACGGGGCGGCGCCAGCAGGTGGCGCTCGATGAGGAAGCGCCGTGCCGTCGCGCGATCGATCGAACGAGTCGTTGACACGGCACGATGGTACTGAGGCGGGACGACCGGCGAGGTGCGTCCGGACGTCTCACCGCTGCACGATCGACATGCGCCTGCAGCGCGCGGAGCCAGTCCTGCGATCCCGTGTTCTGCGAGGGCGGGGTATCCTCAGGGTCATCCCCGGTGCCCATCGTGCACCACCCCGAGGAGGCCCTCGAATGCCTGATCTGTTGAAGGGAGTCCGCTTGCCGGAGCTCCACCTGCCCGAGATGTCCCGTGATGACATCGGTCGTGCCATCGGCGACGCCCGTCGCGATGTCGACCTCAGCCGTCTGGATCCGCGCCGTGTGGACCTGTCCGGCGTGAAGATGCCGGACGTCGATCTGCCCCGCATCGATCTGCCCCGCGCCGTGACCAGCGCCGCACAGTCGGCCGGCCTCATCAAACGGCCGTCTCGCGTGCCGATGGTCGTCGGCGGCCTGATCATCGCCGCCCTCGTGGCGATCGTCGCCGCGATGTCGCCGGTGCTCCGACCGAAGGTCGACGACGCGGCCCGACGCCTGAAGACAGCGGTCCAGGCGCGTCGCGACGCGATGCACGATGACGACCTCGACGCGGACGACGCCCACGCGTTCGACGCCGCAGCGGTCGCGCCGATCGAGCCGTCCGCGTTCGCCGCCGACGTCGCCCCCGAAGCGACGCCGTTCGACGGCGGAAGTCCGCTGCCTGAGGGTCTTGGCGACGACGCCGAGCACCTCGATCCGATGGTCACGGCCGCAGCGGGCAACGCTCGCAACTAGTCTCCAAGCCGGGTCGATGGGCGCCATCGACCCATGCTGTCCGGTGACGCCGGCCGACTGACGGCGTCCCGGACCCTCTACCATCGGCGCCGATGGCACTGAACGGGACGCGGGCCGTCCTCAGCCGCGTCCTCGCCAATCGCGACCTTCGCCGTGTGCTCTTCTCGTACTTCGCGTTCCACATCGCGGAGTTCGGCACCTGGATCGCGATCCTGCTCTACGCGTACGACGCGACCGGACCAGCATCCGTCGGCATCGTCGCGTTGATCCAGCTCGTGCCGGCCGCGCTGGCCGCCGCACCCGCGGCGAGCCTTGGCGATCGCTATCCGCGACATCGCGTCCTGACGGCCGGCTACCTCGTCCAGGCCATGGCCATGCTCGGGACGGCCGCGGCGATGCTGGCGGCGGCCCCAGTCGCGGTCGTGTATGCGGCGGCGACCGTGGCTGCCACGGCCCTCGTCATCACCCGCCCGACCCAGTCCGCCCTGCTGCCCTCACTGTCCAGGACCCCGGACGAACTGACCGCCGCGAACGGCGCCGCGGGCGTCGTCGAAGGGCTTGGTGTTCTCGTGGGACCGCTCGTCGCGGCGGCGATCCTCACCACGTCCTCGATCGGAATGGTGTTTCTGGTCGCCGGGGCGTCGCTGGTCGTGGCTGCCATCTCCACGACCGGGCTCGCCCCACGCGACGTCCGCGGCAGCGGCGCGTCGCTCGCAGGCGACGCCGTCGGTGACGGCACCGACGGCGGGACGTTCTGGGCCGGTCTGCGGACCGTGGCGGCCGACCCGGACGCCCGGCTCATCGTCGGCCTGCTCACCGCGAAGATGCTCATGGTCGGCGCGGCGGATGTGCTGTTCGTGTTGCTCGCCCTGGATCTTCTCGGGATGGGCGAGCCCGGTGCCGGCCTGTTGAACGCCGCGCTCGGGGCTGGCACGATCCTCGGCGGGGCGCTCGCCTTCGCCCTTGTCGGTCGCGAGCGGCTTGCCCTCGTCGTCGCCGTCGGGGCCATCGTGTGGGGGATCGCCATCGGGGCGGTCGGGCTGTTCGGCATCGCTGCGCTCGCCCCAGGTCTTGTCGTCCTCGGTGGTGCGGGCCTGACGATCCTGGAGGTCAGCGGGCGAACCATCCTGCAGCGGTCGATCCGTGACGAGGTGCTCGCTCGTGTGTTCGGCATCCAGGAAGGTCTGGCGATGGCCGGCCTCGCCGTGGGCTCCGTCCTCGTCTCGGCGCTCGCCGGGTTGTTCGGACTCGTCGGGGCCGTCGTGGTCATCTCGGCGCTGCTCCCGCTCGTCGCACTCGCGACCTGGACGCGCCTGACCGCCATCGATCGCCGGGCGACCCCACCGATCCAGGCCCTTGAGCTACTGCGCCGCACCTCGCTGTTCCGGCCGCTGCCGCCGCCGCAGCTGGAAGCGGTCGCCCGGCGCGGCATCTGGCTGACGGTGCCGAAACACACGGAACTCATCCGGGAAGGGGAGACCGGCGACCGCTACTACGTGATCGCGGAAGGTACCGTGCGGGTCACTCACGCGGATCGACTCGTCCGTCTGATGGATGGGGCCGGCGTCGGTTTCGGCGAGATCGCGCTGTTGCGCGACGTGGCGCGGACAGCGACCGTCACCGCCCACACGGACTGCGTCCTGTTCGCCATCGATCGGGCGCCGTTCCTCGCGGCGGTCACCGGTCACCCGGAGGCGCAGCTCGCGGCCAACGCCGAGGTCGAGGCTCGCCCGGACTGATCCGCGAGCCCGCGGGACCCCCTCGTTGACGCTTTGGGCGCTAATCCCGATAATCTGACTCGGAATTAGATGACAGGCCGACGAACGGCTTCCACGGCGCCCGCGCGCCGTCCCTCCGACGAGTGAGGAGCACACATCCCATGACCGCCACCCGCGACATCGTCACCGACCAGCGAGACCAGTTCGCGTTCCACGATGACATCGCTTATCTCAAGGAGACCAAGCGCGGCCTGACCCGCGATACGGTCGAGGAGATCAGCGCGTTCAAGGAGGAGCCGGACTGGATGCTCCAGTACCGACTGCGCGCCTACGACCACTTCCTCAAGCGGGCGATGCCGACCTGGACGGACGGGCTCGACAAGATCGACTTCTCGAAGATCGTCTACTACCGCAAGCCGTCCGAGCGGGAAGAGAAGTCGTGGGACGACGTCCCCGACCAGATCAAGGCCACGTTCGAGAAGCTGGGCATCCCCGAGGCAGAGCGCAAGTTCCTGGCCGGCGTCGGCGCGCAGTACGACTCCGAGGTCGTCTACCACTCCGTCAAGGAGGAGCTGACCAAGATCGGCGTCGTCTTCATGGGCACGGACCAGGCGCTCAAGGAGTACCCGGAGATCTTCCGCAAGTACTTCGGCACCATCGTCCCGCCTGAGGACAACAAGTTCGCCGCCCTCAACGCAGCGGTCTGGTCCGGCGGCTCCTTCGTCTACGTCCCCAAGGGCGTCGAGGTGCCGCTCCCGCTGCAAGCCTACTTCCGCATCAATGGCGAGAACACGGGCCAGTTCGAGCGCACGCTGATCGTCGTCGATGAGGGCGCGAAGGTCCATTACATCGAGGGCTGCACCGCCCCCATCTACGCCACCGAGTCGCTCCATGTCGCCGTCGTCGAGGTCGTCGCGCTGCCGCGCTCCAAGGTCCGCTACACGACCATCCAGAACTGGAGCAACGACGTCTACAACCTCGTGACCAAGCGCGCTCACGCGTACGAGAACAGCACGGTCGAGTGGATCGACGCGAACACCGGCTCACGCAAGACGGTCAAGTTCCCGGCCATCTACCTGCGCGGCGAGGGCGCCACGGCCGACATCATCAGCGTCGCGGTCGCCGGCAAGGGCCAGCACCAGGACACCGGTGCCAAGGCCATCCACCTGGCGCCCAACACCCGGTCCCGGATCGTCAGCAAGTCGGTCAGCAAGGACGGCGGCCGGGCCACCTACCGTGGCCAGCTGAAGGTCGCCCCGGGCGCCACGAACGTGGTCGCCAGCGTGCGCTGCGATGCCCTGATGCTCGATGACATCAGCCGCAGCGACACCTATCCGTACATCGACATCCAGGAAGACGACACCACGATGTCGCACGAGGCGACCGTCGGCAAGGTCAGCGCGGACCAGGTCTTCTACCTGATGAGCCGCGGCCTGACCGAGAACGAGGCCACCAACCTCATCGTCCAGGGCTTCCTGGAGGTCTTCACCAAGGAGCTCCCGATGGAATACGCCATCGAGTTCAACCGGCTGGTGAAGATGGAGATGGAGGGGTCGCTCGGATGACGGCCCCGGCCGCGCGTCCCAGGCCCGCTCGGAGGGCCCTGGACGACCTGTCCCTGCCCGTCGATGCCGCCGCCGTCGAGGCGGCCGGTGCGGGCGATCCGGACTGGCTCCAGGACGATCGTCGCGCGGCCTTCGCGGCATACGCGTCGCTGCCCGGCGAGTCGAACCAGCTGTACACGCCGTATATCGATCTGCGCGCGGCGCAGCTCGCAGACGCCGCCTTCGTGACCCGGACGACCGCCCAGCCGGGTGTCGCGTCTCTCGACGAGGATGGCGACGGGATCATCGAGACCGGCGACGACGGGACGATCCGGATCGCCCTTTCGGCCGCGGCCCGCGCCGCTGGCGTGACCATCACCCCGTTGCGCACCGGCGTGGACGGTCTGCGTGATCGTCTTGCGGGCGCTCCATCCCTGCCGGCGGACGACAAGTGGGCCCAGCTCACCAGGGCGATGTGGAGCCACGGCGCAGTCGTCGACATCCCCGCCGGGGTCCGGCTGGAGCGGCCCATCGTCGTCCGCTGGGCGGTCGGTACGGCCGGCCGCGCACTGCTGACCCGGACCCTCGTGCACCTTGGAGATGGCGCGGACGCGGCCATCGTCGAGGAGCTCGTCCCGATGGCGGGTTCGGGGGCGGCCGCCAGCCAGTCGTTCTTCGCCAGCACGACGGAGGTCGTGCTCGACGCCGGTGCGACGCTGCGCATGGCGAGCCTCCAGGAGCTGCCTGACACCGTCGTCGCGATCCAGCATCGTCGCGCCGAGATCGGTGAGGGCGCGTCGGTCCATTGGGCGCTTGCCCAGCTCGGTGGTCGCCTCGTCCGCAGTCGGGTGGACAACCGTCTGTCCGGGGATCGCAGCTCGGTCGAACAGGTCGAGATCGTCTTCGGCAGCGACGACCAGGTCTTCGACCTGACCTCGTACACCACGCACATCGGTCGCGACACGACCGGCGACCTGCTCTCGAAGGGCGCCCTTCTGGAGTCGGCGCGCGCGGCGTTCAAGGGCCTCATCATCATCGACAAGACCGCCATCGGCACCGACAGCTTCCTTGGCGAGTTCGGGATGAATCTCTCGAAGCAGGCTCGTTCGGTGGCGATCCCGAGCCTGGAGATCGATCAGCCGGACTGCCGCCGCGCGATGCACTCGTCCTCGGTCGGGCCGGTGGACGAGACGCAGATGTTCTACCTCGAGTCGCGCGGCATCCCGGAGGACGAGGCACGCAAGTTCATCGTCCTCGGTTTCCTCGAACCGGTCGTCGCCCGCGTGCCGCTCGCCGCCGCCCAGGAGCACCTGCGCGAGCTGCTCGAGGCGAAGTGGGTCGCCGGGACCGATGGGGTCGTCGGCGAGGCGGCCGCTTGATGCCTCCACTACCCGGGCGTCATCGGCTGGGTCGCCGATGAGGCGCATCGACCTGGTCGGCGTCGACGAGATCGCGGACGGGGAGATGCAGATGACCTGGGTCGACGGGACGGACCAGGTCCTCGTGATCAACCGTGGGGGCGACTTCACCGCCGTGCAGGGCATCTGCTCGCACGAGTACTTCGAGCTGGACAAGGGCTTCCTGACGAACGGCACCCTGACCTGCGCCCTGCATCTCTCCCGGTTCGACCTGTCGGACGGGGAGCCGCTGGATCCGCCCGCCGACCAGCCCCTGGCCGTCTACCCGGTCGTGATCGAGGACGGGCGCGTCCTGATCGAGGTGCCCGATGGGCCGCTCGAGCTGAGCGAGTAGGCCGGCCGCACCCGGTACCTGCCCCGGTACCAACGTCCGATGGTCGCGCGTGTGTCGGGCACGCTACGGTCGGGGGACCATGCAGGGCGTTGCGTTCCACGGCTTCGGTGGCGATTGCACGATCGCCGGTCGCATCACGATGTTCGGGGAGCGGCTGACCGACTTCCTCAATGGCCAGGAACGGTTTCGACTGCACAAGGTCGAGTTCACCAGCCTGGAGGACGGCCACGTCGTGCCGGTCGATTCGGTGTCGCTGGAGCGCGACGACCTGTTGTGCGTCGTCGGTACGGGGCCGCGCGGCTCGGAGAAGCAGCGGGTCCGCGTCGATGAGACGCGGATGCAGCTGTCGATCGGGCCGTATGTCGTCCTGGGACGGCTGCACTCACGGCCCGGCCTGGACCCGATGAAGAGCGTGCTTCAGCGTGAGCCGATGATCCCGATGACCAACGCGACCATCGCCTACACGGCGGCGGGCGCGACCGTCGTCCAGGATGTGCCGACGGTGATCGTGAACCGGCTGCTGGTCGAGTGGATCTCCGCCACGCCGGACGAGGCCCTGATGTTCCCCGACGTGCCGGTCCGCTCGCCGTTCGCGTTGCGCCTGGCCCGGGACGGTTCGCGGACCAACCCCGTCTGACGGTCCCGAGGCCCCGGACGACCGAGCGACCGGGCGCCGGCCGACCGCCAGGAGCCGAAACGCCGATTCAGGCGCCGGCCGATCCACCAACGCGCCGAAACGCCGATTCAGGCGCCGGGCGCCACCGATCCACCACCGAGTCGCATGTTGCCGGCCTGGACGCGCTGGTGCGACAGCCCGAACCGCGCCTCCTCGGCACTCGCCGGAGCGCCGGCCAGCCGTGACACCAGGTAGCTGCCGATGACCGGACCGTGCTTGAAGCCATGCCCGGAGCCGCCGCCGGCGATCCAGACGTTGTCGAAGTCGGGATGCCGGTCCAGGATGAAGTGCGTGTCGGCGGTCTCTTCGTACTGGCACACCCGCGTTTCCACCACCGGTGCCGTGGCGATGTCCGGGAGGCGCACGGCCGCGTAGGCCCGGGCAAGACGAACGGAATCCGCATCGACGAGCCGCTCCCCGTCACTCGGGTCGAATGGCGGCCCCGGCCGATCTGGTGCGATCTTCATGCCACGGCCGTCGACCGCCGGCAGCCCGTACGCCCTCGCGTCGGAATCCACCCAGCACGGAAGCCACTCGGCGTTGAAGCGGGCGTCGCCTGCCGGCGGACCCAGGTACAGCACGTCCTGCTTCGTGACGGTGATCCTGGTGCCCAGCAGCTCCGGGAACAGGCCCGGGAGCCACGGCCCCGCCGCGAACACGAACGTCCCGCCCGCGAAGCGCGCCCCATCGCCGCCGACGACGTCGATGAGCCGCCGGCCCTCCCGAGCGCCCGGTCGCACCTCGCCCAGCTCGAATCGCCCCCCGGACTGGCCGAACGCGCGCGCTGCAGCCATCACGCCGCGACGTGCGAACAGCAACCCGGCCTCCGGCTCGAACGCCGCGAACGCGAGGTCGTCGCCGCGAACGCCGGGCCAGCGCTGCGCGATCTCGTCCGCAGGAACGCGCTCGATCGGTACCCCGAGCGATGTCAGCGTCGCGATCGAGTGCGCCTCGAATCCGTCCTCGCGGTGGGCGAACCAGGCCATCCCGCACTCGAGGTAGAAGCGCTCGCCGACCTCGTCGCCGAAGTCGATCCATGCCTGGCGTGCCTCGCGGGCCCAGCGCACGTAGAACGTGTCCGCCCCGTGGGACGCGCGACAGATCCGGGTCTCATCACCAGACGTCGATCGCGGATGGCCGGCGCCGAAGGCATCGATGAGCGTGGTCGACCAGCCGGCGCGGCGCGCCCGGAGCGCGGTCCAGGCGCCCATCGTCCCGGCACCGACGACGACGAGGTCGGGCGCCGCGTTGGAGCCGTCGGTCATGGCGTGAGTTCGAGCCGGGAGACGGCCGCGGCGTCGATGGCGGACGACGTGAAGTCGAGCGGGACCGTTTCGCCGGCAGCCCACGGATCGATCATGTCGCCGTAGTGTCGGTCGAACGGATTGCCGGACTGGCCGGTCGTGATGATCAGCCGAGCGCCGTCGAGCTGCGACATGTCGATCACGAGGCGGTATGAGGGCAGGTTCGTCACGCTGAACAGTTCGGACACGGGTAGCGGCTCGAACGTCTCGTCGTACGGGTCTGGATACGCGCGGCTTAGTCGGTAGTACGTGTTGTCGATCGCGCCGGCCGCACCATCGACGGCCCGCGATGCCGGGTTCGCATACCACTCCAATGGGCCGATCCCGCTCGATCCGATCGTGCCCTCGACGAAGGTCGCCGTGTGCAGTCGTCCCCAGGTCCAGCTGTCCGGATCGCCCAACGCCGCCTGAAGGTCGGCGCCGGCCGCATCCATCGCCGCCGCGATCTGGGCATCCGCCGTCTCCGTCTCGGCGGTCGTGACGTCGTTCCACCACGGAGACTGGGGATCCGCCAGCGCACTGGTCAGGACGACCCACGAGAACGCGCTCCCGACGTAGTCGCGCGCCAGCGGCCCAAGGTCGTCGTCGAACAGGGCGCGGAGGACGCGGTACTCCCAGACCATGTAGGCGGCGCATCCGGTGCTCGTCGCATCGCAGGCACCGTCCCAGTCGAGGATCCGCTCGGCGACCATGCGCCCGGCGTCGGTGGCGGGTCGGACGTCGTCCAGCCACGGGACGTTGTCGCGGCCACGCAGTGGCGCCGTGTCGGTCTGGATGATCGACATCTCGTCGGTCGTCAGGCCGTCCTGGCTGTACCCATCGAGGAGCTCGATGATCCGCTCGGCCCGGTAGCCAGGGTCGGGTTCACTGGCGAGGTAGGCCGGATAGCCGCCGTCGACCAGTGCGTTGTTCGCGGACACGATCCAGCCGATCGGCGGATCCAGCTGCGTGGGCAGGTCCTCGTACGCGATGCGTCCGATCCATTCGCCGCTGCCATCGTCGCCACGAACCGGGCGCAGGCCGCGGTCGTCGGGGTCGGAGCGGACGGGCACGAAGCCCGGCAGCTGGTAGCCGATGTGGCCATCGACGTCGGCGTAGACGAAGTTCTGGGACGGAGCCCCGTAGATGGACAGGCTCGCCCGGAAGTCGTCGAAGTCGGCGGCGGTGTTCAGTCCCAGGATCGCCTCGAACGTCCGATCCGGGCCGGCGTCGAGCTGCGTGCCGGACCAGCGCAGGGCCATCAGCGGCGCGTCGGTCAGCCGGTCGTCCACGTCGTTGAGGATCGGACCGTGGATCGTCTCCCGGACATCGATCGTGACGGCGTCACCGCCCGCGACCAGGATCGTCTCGGTGCGAACGGTGTAGGAGTGGGAGCTGCCATCGGGGCCGATGTAGCGGGTCGGGTCGGACGGGTCGGGCGTCTCGATCACCAGGTCCTGCACGTCCGGATCGGCGTTCGTGGCACCCCAGGCGATCCGCGCGTTGTGGCCCAGCACGACCCCGGGTACGCCCGGGAAGCTGACGCCGGCCACGTCGTATGGGCAGGCGTCGGTGACGGTCGTGCAGTGGAGGCCATTGATGAACCAGATCGATGGCATGGAGATGCCGAGGTGCGGATCGTTGGCCAGCAGCGCGCCCCCGGTGAGCGAGCGTTCGGGGGCGACCACCCAGTCGTTCGAGCCGATGCCGTGGTCGGACGCCAGCCCGTCCGCGACATCGAGGCCGGCCAGCTGAAGCAGGCCGTCCGACAGGGCGGCGACCTGCCGCCAGGCGGTGGCCTGGGCATCGTCCAGCTCCGTCGGACGTGACGGCGCGGCGAGGGCCACGGGCGCGCCGCCGCCGCTCGAGCCCGCATCAGGATCGAACGCGTCCCCATCGCTCGGAGTGATGACCGGGGCGCCATCCCGATACGGCGGGATCAGCTCGTCCGTCCGAGCCGGATCACCGAGACGAGCGTCGGCGAGGTAGCGGAACAGCTCTGTCTCCATGTTGCCGCCGAGGTTCCAGGCCTGGACCTTGCCCCAGGTCAGGGTGTCCAGCACGGTCCATGGTTCCGGGTTCGCGCCGATCACCAGCCACGACAGCCCAAGCTGGCCTCGGTTGGCATCCAGCCACGCGTTGACGCCCTCCGCGTAGGCGTCGAGGACCGCCATCGCCTCCGGGCTGACCGCGGCCAGGTCGCGCTCTGCGGCCTGTCGCCAGCCAAGGGTCCGGATGAACCGGTCGGTGTCAAGCTGACGCTCCCCGAACAGCTCGGACAGGCGCCCAGCGGAGATGTGTCGCCAGACCTCCATCTGCCACATCCGCTCCTGGGCGTGGACGAAGCCCTGGGCGAGAAACAGGTCGTGCGTCGTGGACGCGGCGATGTTGGCGATGCCGTGCACGTCCCGGCTGACCTGGGCGGGGGCATCAAGGCCCGGGATCCGGACCGTGCCACTGACCTGCGGGAGAGCACGGCCGGTGATGTAGGCGACGCCGCCGATGCTGCCAAGCACGGCTATCACGACCAGGACCAGGATGAGCGCGACCGACCGCTTGACGATGCGCACGACGACTCCTTCTGCGCTCGTCAGTGTGGCGTCCCGGATGACCTGCTGCTCAGCCCGGGAGCATCGTCCCTCGGCCGAGCGCTCGTGCCCGTGTGACGATGGCATCGGCGAAGACGACATCGGCCAGACCGACCCCGAGATGGGTCGCGACGACACGACCGGTCGATGGCCGGAGCGTTCCGGCGAGGATGGCCTCGCCGAAGGTCGCGGCGGGATCCGGGTAGCCATCGAACTGGCCGGCATCCCGGTTGGCCAGGAACTGGCCGCGATCGTCCACGATGAACAGCGCGGCATCACGGGCGACGTCGGCCGCGCACATCGTGGCGTAGTCCACCGGCACGACGAGGGCGTCGGGCCGGAGCCACTCCCCGGTCATGACCTGCCGGGCGACGGGGTCCGTGAACGAGACGACGGTGATCACGACGTCGGCGGCACGAGTGGCGTCGCGCGCGTCGGCAACGGCCTCGGCGCCTGCGATGCCGGGCGTGGACCGGGCTGCGGCGGCGAGCGCTTCGGCTCGCTCCGGATGGCGATCGTGGACGCGTACCGTCGCACCGGGCAGGACGTGGCCGATCACCTCGAGGTGGCTTGAGCCCTGGACGCCCGCCCCGACGAGTGCCACCTGGCGCCCGCTGCTCGCCCCGGGCGGGGCGAACCGCGCCAGCGCCACACCCGAGACGGCGGCGGTGCGCTGGGCCGTGATCGGACCGCCATCCAGGATCGCCACCGGCCGGCCGGTCAACGGGTCGCTCAGGACGACGACGGCGGCGATCGCCGGGATCCCGGCGGATCGATTGGCCGGGAACCCCGTGACCCACTTGATCCCAAGCAGGTCCCGGGCGCCCGCTTCGGACCCGTCTGCTGCCGGGCGAAGGGACGCGGGCATGGCGTGGGCGAACGAGCCCTGCGAGCGTGGGTGCACGCCGATCTTGGGCGGCAGTTCCGCGTCGCCGACCAGCGCGGTCATCGTCCGCTCGGCGAGGGCGATCCGCTCCGCGACGGGCGGCATGCACGCCTCGACATCGGCGGCGGTCAGGTACAGGGGACCGCTCGGCATGCCCTCAGTCTAGATGGCCGCTACGATGGGGTCGTGGCACCGATCGATGCGGCGACGAGCCTGGAAAACCTCAAGCTCGAGCGCGACGCGACCATCCTCTACGACGCGCTGACCGGCATCGACCGCGATCCGGTCCGTTCCGGCGCGTTCGCCCGGATCGCGTCCAACGAGCGCCGCCACGCGGACGTCTGGGCGACGAAGCTCCGTGAACTGGGGATCGACGTCCCGGAGCCCGGCCCGGCCCGGCTCCGGGTCCGGTTCATCATCGCCGTCGCGCGCCTGTTCGGGACGAAGGCGGTCGCCGATCTCGTCAAGGCGCTGGAGGGCGACGAGGAGGAGATCTACGAGAGCCAGGGCGGTCATCCCGAGGTCGCTGCGATCGCCGCCGACGAGCGGGAGCACGCCGAGATCTGGGACCGCCTGGGGTCGGGCCTGAATGTCGACGACCCAGGGCGCGATGGCGTGGCGGCAGCCCGCGCGGCGTCCTCACCGGCCGAGGCCGCGAAGGGGGAACGCTGGCACGGACGGAGCAGCCGTTCAGGCACCTTGCGCGCGGTCATCTTCGGCGTCAGTGACGGGCTCGTGAGCAACCTGTCACTGGTCATGGGCGTGGCCGGCGCCGCCTCGGCGAATCCGTCGTTCATCCTCCTGGCCGGGATCGCGGGTCTGCTCGCCGGCGCGTTCAGCATGGCCGCGGGCGAGTACATCAGCATGCAGAGTCAGCGAGAGCTGTTCGAACGCCAGATCGCCCTCGAGCGCGCGGAGATGGAAGCGATGCCGGAAGAGGAGGAGGCGGAGCTGGCCGCGTCGTATCGCGGCAAGGGCTTCACCCAGGCCGAGTCGAGGACCATCGCCCACCGGATCTTCCAGGACAAGGAGGCGGCCCTCGACATGCTCGTCCGCGAGGAGCTCGGCCTTGACCCGACCCAGCTCGGTTCGCCGTGGGGCGCGGCCGGCGGCTCGTTCGTTGCGTTCGCCGTCGGCGCGGCCGTGCCGGTCATCCCGTTCCTCTTCGGCGGGTCCACCGCGATCATCCTGACCAGCCTTGGACTGAGCCTGGCGGCCCTGTTCGTGGTCGGTGCCGGCGTGAGCCTGTTGACGGGCCGCAGTCTCCTCTTCTCAGGCGTCCGCCAGCTCGGCATCGGCCTGGGCGCCGCCATCGTGACGTACCTCATCGGGACGCTCATCGGCGTGTCCGGGATCGCCTGAACCGCGGATGGCCGGCAGCGAGCTCCGTGATCGACTGCACGACGCGGGCCTGGATCCGCGAGCGTGGTCCAACGGCCCGGGCGACCGGTACGGAGCGCACGAGCACGCCTACGACAAGGTCATCGTCGTCACCTCGGGCTCGATCCGGTTCGGCCTGCCGGCGGCCGGCGGGTCGGCCTTCGACCTGGTCGCCGGCGAGCGCCTCGAGTTGCCGGCAGGCACGCTCCACGACGCCATGGTCGGACCGGACGGGGTCACCTGTCTCGAGGCCCACGGTCCGGTCGGTACGTTCGTCGGGCCCCCTCGCCGGCTTGGTGCCGGTGACTGGTGATGCCGTCGCCACGCCGTTCGGGAAACCGGTGGCCCGCACCAGAACGTATCCGATGACGGGACGGGTCGCCGACCGCGACGACGACGCTGCGCTGATGCGCGAGGTCGTGGCCGGGTCCCATGTGGCCCTGGCCGCGCTCTACGACCGGCACGCCGACGCGGTCTTCGCGTCGTCGTGTCGGCTGACGTCGGATCGTGGCATCGCGGAGGAGGTCGTGCAGGAGGCGTTCATGGCGCTGTGGAACCGAGCG
>JBKJHI010000256.1:0-8260 GCA_046599085.1 Candidatus Limnocylindrales bacterium | reverse complement strand
GGCGATGCCCGGGACCGTGAGCCACCCGAAGTCCGGCCGGTACCCGGTCGACCACACGATGTTCGCGACGTCGAGGACCTGGCCATCGGCGAGTTCGGGCTTGCCGTCGCGGACCCCACGCTCGACTCGCGGCATCGATGCGGCCGCTCATGTGCGCGGCCATCGCCATCGACTCGAGGACTGCGATGGCCAGCTCGCCGGCCGAGCGGCGCGTGTCGCGCGGCGCGTATCTGGCGGCGCGTGTCTCGCAGCGCGTGTCTCACGGGCGGTTCGGCCCCGTCTCGGCCCCGTCTCGCGGCAACCGTCTCGGCCCCCATCTCGGCCCCATCTCGGCCCCATCTCGGCCCCATCTCGGCGCCATCTCTCGGCGCCGTCTCGGCCCCATCTCGCGGCAACCGTCTCGGCCCCCATCTCGCCAGAATTGCAGCATCAGACGCACATTCGGCGCGTCGGGGTGCGCCAGACGCACGCAACGGACGATCCTCGCCTTGGCGCCGCACAGCGGGTGCATTGGATGCCGCATCGCGTGCACATGTCGGGCGGCACCGAGGTCCTGCGGCCCGAGCCTGACCGTGATGTGCCATCAGATGCCGCATCGCAAGCACCATCCATGCGGCGGACCGTCGCTCAAACGCCGTTGCGTGCGTTTGATGCACGACGCGGCAGGCTTGAGGCCATCGACATTGACGAGCGAGGCCCAGGCCGGCCGGGCCGAGCGATGGCCCGGTCCGCCGCGCCGGCCGGTCCGAAGGCCCTACAGCCAGCCGCGCCGCCGGAAGAGGACCACGAGGCCGCTGAAGACCGCGGCCATCAGGATCAGGATGAACACGAATGCCCAGGCCTCACCCTCGCCCGGGAAATGCACGTTCATGCCGAAGATGCTGGCGATCAGAGTCAATGGCAGGAGGATGACGCTCGCCGCGGTCAGGATCCGGAACGTCTCGTTCAGGCGGTGCGACAGGACGCTCTCGTTCGTGGACTCCAGGCCCTCGATGACTTCCTTGTAGTTCTCCAGCGTGTCCCAGATGCGCTCGGCCGCGTCGGAGATGTCGTCGAAGTAGATCTCCAGCTCTTCCTGCAGGTAGCGCTGCTTGGTCCGCTCCAGGTCACGCAGCACGGCGCGCTGAGGGCGCACGATCTTCCGGAAGTTGATGATCTCCTGCTTGGCCTCGGACAGGTCGCGGACGATCTCCGACGAGCGCCCCTCGAAGATGTCGTCCTCCAGCCGCTCGAGCTTGAGGCCCATCTTGCGCAGCATCGGGAACGACGCATCCACCCCGGTGTCGACGATCTTGTACAGCAGGTAGCCGGACCCCTTGCTGAAGACGTCCTCGCGCAACTCCTGGCGCTCGCGGTAGCGCTCGAACATCGCGGATAGCGGCGGCAGCGGGATGTTCGGCATCGTGATCAGGTAGTCCGGACCCATGAACAAGTCGAGCTCGGCCGTCAGGATCCGCCCGGAGTCCTTGTCGAACATCGGGAAGTGCAGGACGATGAACACGTAGTCGTCGTACTGATCGAGCTTGGGACGCTGGTTGCGCGAGTAGACGTCCTCGTAGTCCAGGGCGTGGAAGACGAAGTGCTCCTCCAGCCACTCGCGGTCGGCCGTTCGCGGCGATTCGATGTGGATCCAGCGCAGCCCGCTGGCCTCGAGGATCTCCGGCTCCGAGATGGCGTCGGGCGTGGCCGGCTCCGTCGACCCGAGCGGGTGACGGTTACGGGCGCGCGGCAGCTGGCGCGGGAGCGCGATGTTCGGCACGCGGCCATGGTACGCGTGAGGCAGGGCGCTCGTGCTGGTCCGTGCACCCGTCGCGATGCCGGCGGGTAGCCATCCGGGATGTCCCTGGATCTCAGCCGTGGAAATCCACGCGTCGCCTCCGCGACGTTCGTCGTGCACACTTCGGCGCGTGACGACCCTCGACCTCCTCACCCCTGGGCGCCGCAGGGGGATCGTGATCGCGGATGCGATCGCCGACCAGCGCGCGCCCGTCGCCTTCGCGGTCGCGCTCCTGTGGGCGGTCATCGTGGTCTTTTCCGTGCCGGCCGGCCGGCCGATCCAGACCGGCCTGGAGGCGTGGTGCTACTGGTCCGCGAGCCTGCTGGAGCCGTACGCGCGCTCGGTCTGGACGGCGCCCGGCGCGTATGTCTACTCGCCCGCGTTCCTCCAGATCATCTCGCCCCTGACCGCGCTGGCCTGGCCCGTGTTCGTGGCCGTCTGGACCGGCCTGCTGCTCCTGGCCGTACGGATCCTCACGGGCGCTCGCTGGTTCGCGCTCGGCGTCGCGCTCGTGACCATCGAACTGCTTGGCGGCAACATCTCGCTGCTGCTGGCCGTGGCCATCGTGCTCGGCTTCCGCTGGCCCGCCGCCTGGGCGTTCGTGCTGCTCACCAAGATCACGCCCGGGATCGGCCTGTTGTGGTTCGTGGTGCGCGGGGAGTGGCGCTCGCTGGCCATCGCCCTTGGCGCGACCGGGGCCGTCGTCGCCGTGTCCGCGGTCCTGATGCCGACCGCCTGGGGCGAGTGGATCGGCGTCCTGCAACAGAGCGCGGGCAAGGGCGGCACGTGGGCGGCGATCCCCGTGCCCCTGCTGGTCCGCTTGCCACTCGCCGCCGCCCTCGTCGTGTGGGGCGCCAGGACCGATCGCCGCTGGACCGTCCCGGTGGCGAGCATGTTGGCGCTGCCCGCGCTCTGGTACGGCTCGTTGTCGATGCTGTTGGCGGTCATCCCGCTATGGCGGAACGATCACCGCTCCTGAGCGGCGCGCACCGGCGCACCCGGCGACCGGCCTCAGGGCCCGGGCGGGACCTCCATCCAGCCCTCACGCAGGGCGCGGGTGGCGAGTTCCGTGCGGGAGGCGACCCCGAACCGCTCGAAGACGCGGGCAAGATGTGTCTCCACCGTCTTGGCACTGATCCCAAGAGCGGCGCCGATCTCGTCGTTGCTGCGCCCCTCCACGACGAGGGCAACGACGTCCCGCTCGCGACCAGTCAGGTGGGTCCGCGAGGCCGCCGATGGCCGGACCATGAAGGCCATCCCGCCGGCGGCGACCCGCCGGATCGCATCGAGCAGCTCGGGGAGTGGCGAGGTCTTGAGCACGAACCCCGCCGCACCGAGCCGGAGTGCCGCCTCCGCGTACTGCGGGTAATCGAACGCGGTCAGGACGATGACCGCCGGCGCAATGTCGCCGCTGGTGAGCAGGTCCAGGCCACTGCTCCCGCCGAGGCGGATGTCCAGCAGGAGCACGTCGACCGCGGTCGCATCGGCAAGACCGGCCACCCGCGCCGCATCGAGTGATCCGGCCACGCCGACCACCTCCAGGTCCGGCTCCGCGCGGAGGACGGCCGCGGTCCCCTCCCCGACCACCGGGTGGTCGTCGATGATCGCGACCCGGATCAGCGCGCCCGCCAATCGAGCTTGACGTGGGTCCCGCCACCCGGCCAGCACCGCACGTCCAGGATCGCGCCGATCGCCTCCGCGCGCTGCTGCATGTTGAGCAGGCCGAAGTGGCCGCCGCGGTCCGCGGTCTCGCCCGCGTCGGGCTCGATGCCGGGGCCGGCATCATCGATCGTCAGTGACGCGCCTCCCACGGTCGCGCTGTAGCGCACCAGGATCGGCGGACGCCCGTGCTTGACGGCATTCGACAGGGCCTCCTGGGCCACCCGGAAGAAGGCAAGCTCCACGTCCGCCGGCGGCCGTGACCCATCCGACCGCTCGAGGCGGACCTCGCCGCCGGCGAGCTTCTCGATGCGCAGGACGAGCCAGTCGAGGGCCGGCCCGACGCCAAGATCGTCGAGGATCGGCAGTCGCAGGTCGCCACAGATCGCGCGCAATCGATCCGAAACTGTCCGGGCCAGATCAGCGCCCTCGGTGTCGCCGGCGGCGTCGAGCCGATGGACGAGGAGGGTCAGCTCCTGGAGGGCGTCGTCGTGGATGTCGGCCGCGACCCGGGCACGCTCCGCCTCCGTGGCCGCGACGACGAGATCCCGCTGGAGGGCGGCGCGCGAAGCAAGGCGAGCCAATGGGCGGATCGTGAAGCGGCCGGTGGCCAGGATCAGCGTGACCCACAGCACGAGCGGGAGCACGGAAGAGCTCGGGCCGACGGACGCGAGCGCGATGGCGGGCGTGAAGCCGACCGCTGCGTACTCGGTCGATTCGAGCAGGCGGCCGCTCGTCGACGACGGCCCGCCACGACTGCCGCTGCCGTGCATCGGTCCGGCCGCGCCGAGACCGGGGATGAGCGGGATCGCGGCGAGCAGCGCCCACGTCACCAGGCCCTCGCCCGACCACGGCTGCGTACCGGAGGCCAGAACGCCGATCACGGCTGCCGCGGCAGTACACGCCGCGACCGCGAGACCCGCGAAGCGGCGGTCCTCCGCGTCCTCGATCCGGGCCATCAGCGATACGGCGAGCGGGACCATGCCGGCGACAAGGAGGGCTGCTCCGAGTGTGAGCAGGAGGGTCACCCAGCTGGCGGCGAGCGGCGCCACCAGGAACGGGACGCCGGTCGCGACGGACAGCGACGTCGCCAGGCCGCGGATCCGCTCGCCTGCTCGTCCGCTTGCCAGCCACCAGGCGACGAGGATGAGGAGCAGGACACCGAAGACGAAGGTCGGCAGCGTGATCCGGATACCGTCGAGCCCGTCGTCGTACAGCTGCACCTCCGCGCCCTCGTCCGGCTGGAACCGACGGAGGTGCTCCGCGTCGATGGCCATGAGGTTGGTCGGCGTCCGCGCGAGCAGGCCGGCGAGGACCGTTGGGTCGATGGCCTCGACCGTCGGAACGAGCGGCTCGACGCCGATGGGTTCGGGCGGGGGGTACTCCCCGGTGTTCGGATCCAGCGTGGGCTCCACGTCCGGGTAGATCGTTCGCGGGAGCTGGATCAGTGTGACCCCCTGCAGCTCCGTGACGATCATCCCCGGCCGCAGGCCGTACTGCGCCGCGGCGCTGCGTGGCTGGACCTCGGAGACGACGACGTACTCGCCGCTCGTGGTCAGGCGGATCCCGCTGTCGAACCGTCCGAAGGCGATCGTCGCGAGCCCCGCGAGCAACGCCACACCCGCGATGGCGATGGCGACCCGATCGATCGTCCGCTGGTCCATGGACCGAACCGTAGCAGGGTCCCGGTCGATCCGACCCCCGGGAAATCCCCGAACCCCCATCAGGAGGACGTCGGCTTTCGCACACGGCGGCTGGGCACCGATGCTTCCGATCGTGACGGTGTGCTCGGAGGGCGACGCGCCGACATCCTGCGGCCGATCGCCCGACGAACATGGAGGTGGGGCGTGGCGATCCTGGAAGCCCACGGTCTGGGCAAGCGCTTCGGCGGCGCGATCACCGGCCGCCTCGGCAGGGGCCGATGGGCCATCCGCCACGTCGACCTGACCGTGCCGGACGGGAGCATCACCGCGCTCGTCGGACCGAACGGCGCCGGCAAGTCGACCCTGCTCAAGGCCTGTGTCGGCTTCGAACGCCCGACCGAAGGTCACCTCATCGTCGCCGGGGTCGATCCAGCGCGCCACCGTGGCCGCGCGATCCGGCACATCGGCTACGTCCCGCAATCGCCCTCGCTGTACCGCGAGCTCAGCGTCGACGATCACGTCGCCCTGGCCGTCACCCTGCGCAGCGGCTTCGATGCCGAGCTCGCACGTCGACGCCTGGATGAGCTCGGGATCCCGCTTGCTGCTCGCGCCGACACGCTGTCTGGGGGACAGCAGGCGCAGGTCGGGCTGGCGCTCGCGTTGGGGACGCGGGCGCCGGTCCTCCTCCTCGACGAACCCCTCGCCAGCCTCGATCCGCTTGCCCGGCGCGAATTCCTCGGGGTCCTCGTGGACGCGGCCCAGGAGAGCGGCACCACCGTCCTGCTGTCTTCACATGTCATCACCGACATCGAGCAGGCCTGTGACCGACTCCTCGTGCTTGGCGCGGGCCGGACCCTCCTCGATCTGCCCATCGCGGGCGCGATCGCGAGCCACCGGGTCGTGGCCGCCGATGCCCTGGGCGGACTCGCCGGATCGATCACGCTCGTCGGACGGTTCCCGGGCCCGGCCAGGGAGCTCCTGGCCCTGGTGGCCGGCGACGTAACGGCTGGGCGAGCCGCCACCCTCGAGGAGGTCGTACTCGGTCACCTTGCCGCCGGACGTCTCGCTCCGGCTGCGGCGTCAGCATCGATCGGTGCCACCTCCGGGATCGCGGCATGATCGCGAGGCGCGCGCTCCGTGCCATCAGACTCTCGCTTCGGTTCGCACGATTCGAGCTGGCGTTCGTCGGGATCCTCATCCTGCTCCTTGCGACGGCCGCCCTCGTGTGCGCCCGTCAACTCGAGGCGCTGGCGCCGCCGGCGATCTGTTTCGAGCCATGGGAGGTCGCGCCGCCGACCGGCTGCGACGAGGCAAGTCGGGCCTTCTACGATCTGCAGAACAGCGTCATGGGCCCCCTGATCACCCTGCTCGTGGGCGTCCCCATGTTGGCCGCGGTCCTCATCGGGGTCACGCTCGTCGCCCGGGAGGTCGAGCGCGGGACCGCGCGATTGGCCTGGTCACTATCGACATCCCGCATCCGCTGGTTCGTCGCTCGCCTGCTGCCGACCCTGGCACTCTTCGCCGGGATCGCGTTGATCGCCGGGGTCGCGGCCGACCAGCTCGAGGGCGCGGTGAGGCCGGGCATGGACGTGGCGAACAGCTTCGACACATTCGGCAACCGCGGCGTCATCCTCGCGGCGCGAGCTGTCTTCATCATGGCGATCGCCGTCGCCGTCGGAGCGGTCATGGGCCGCGTGCTGCCGGCCGTCCTCGTCACCGCCGTCGTCGCGGTCATCGGGATCTCCGGCGGTTCGACCGTCCATCAGTCGATCCTGCGCAGCGAGGCCATCCCGATGGATGACTTCGACTGGAGCGCCGGCGATCTGTATGTCGATCAGCGATTCAAGCTGCCCGACGGGTCGCTCGTCAGCTGGGAGTACTTCGAGGGCGGAGAGGTGCCGCACGACAGCGATGGCGTCGGGATCTACCCGGAGGTCATCGTCGCCGTGCCTGGCGAGCGCTACGGCTTCGCGCAGATCCGCGAGACGGGAGCGCTGTTCGCTGGGTCGATGGCATTCCTGCTGCTCGGCTTGATCGTCACAGATCGACGCCGCCCGGATTGATCGGTGCCGTCACGACGCCACGCGGGCCGGAGCCGCCACGCAGGGCGATGACCGCGGCACCGATGAGGAAGACCGCCGCACCGAGCACGAATGGGCCGGGCAGGCCCGCGGCCGCAGCGACGCCGGCTCCAAGGGTCGGACCAAGGATGCCGGCCGCGTAGAGCGGCAGATAGACGAGGTTGAGCGTCGTCGACCGGCGCTCGGGCGGGACCTCGGTCGCCAGCAGCGCGAAGACCATGGCGCTGACGGTCGCGGTCGAGGCCCCGAGGGCGACCGCGATGAGGGCCAGCGTGCCGACGCCCGGAGCCAACGGCATCGCGATCAAGGCGAGGCCGCCGGCCGCGAGTGCGACCACAAGGACCACCCGAAACCCGATCCGGTCGCCGATGACGCCGCCGAGGGGAGAGATGACGCCGCCCACCAGCGCCGCGGTGCCGGCCACCAGGGCGATCGCCGAGACGAGACCCGGACCCGTCCCGGCCAACCCCTCGACCAACAGCGGGATGTAGGGACGCGACATCTGGATGGCCAGGAACGACACGCCGAAGATGAGGAAGATCCGCCGGACCGTCGCATCGCCGAGGACCCCGCGCACCGCTCCGAACGCCAGGTCCAGGGTGCGCCCGACGGGGACGACCTCGGGCCGGATCTCGCGGGATCCGAAGGCGACCAGCAGCGCGGTCGCCACGGACAGACCGGCCGACAGCCAGAACACGGCGGGCAGCGACCAGTCCAGGCCGTCCACGAGGACGCCGCCGAGCGCCGGGCCGAGCGCGAACCCGACCGGGCTCGAAGCACCGAACAGGGCGATCGTCTTGCCCAGGTGACGGCCGGGCGTCGCGTCCCGGATGCCCGCCAGCATCACGCCCGTGTTGCCGAGCTGGAATCCGATGAGCAGCATGCTCAGGGCGAGTTGCCACGGTTCGCGCGACAGGGCGACGCCCGCGAAGACGACCGCCTCGACCAGTGCGCTGCGGACGATGACGGCCTTGCGACTGTACTTGTCGGCCCACACGCCCCATAACGGGACGAGCGGCATCCCGACGACGAAGATGAGCGAACTGAACAGCCCGATGAATGCCAGGCGATCGCCCTCGGGCACGCCCATCTCGCGCAGG
>JBKJHI010000042.1:0-5135 GCA_046599085.1 Candidatus Limnocylindrales bacterium | reverse complement strand
GGGGGGACCCGGGAGTCGGTGTGGTTCGGACCAGCGCGCCGTCATGCCAGCAAGGGTGGCGGCGACTTGCTCCCGTTTCTACTTGGCCCAATCGGCCGAATGGAAACCGCGGCCCGCGGCCCGCACCCTTGGGGCATGACGACGCGCTGGTCAGATCCATACCGACTCCCGGGTCCCCCCACCGGGTACGTCCGCGCCGTCAACTCCTCGGCGATCCGATGAGCGGGGTCGAGCTCGCCCTGGCATTCCTGGCCGGTGTCGGTATGGGCATCGCCCTCGATCGCTGGCTCCTGCCACCCCTCGTCGACGCGTGGATCGACCGACTGCGCCGGCATGAGCGATGAACGTGACGACGATGCAGCCGACCACCGTGCAAGGGCCGACGTCTACTCCTCGGCCCGCATCGGCGCCGCGGCCGCGCTCACGATCGTCCTGGTCGTGCTCCTCGTCCTCGACGTCGCCGTCCCGGACTACGACATCAGCCCTGGGATCCTCCTGCCCCTCCTCGGCGCGATCCTCGCGCTCCTCGGGCTCGAGGCCTCGGCCCTGTGGCGGGGCGTGAGATGACGACCGTCACGGCGCTCCTGACGAACAAGGCGTATGGCTACCCGACGCGAGGAGCTCGTCGCCGGCGGAAGCCGACGATGCTCGCCTGCCTGCACCAGACCGCCAACGCCAAGGCGACGGCGTTGCAGGAGCGCACCTACGCAAACCGCGCCGGCTCCGCTGGACCCTCGGCCACGGCGTACATAGATCGCCACGGCACAATCGTCCGAGCCATTGACCCGGCCACGTACGCCGCCTGGTGCCAGGGCGACGTCGCACATCCCAACACGAAGATCCCGACGATCGCGACGGCGGTCGCCTCGGGCGTGAACATGAACGAGTGGGTGCACGAGTCGATCGAGTGCTCGGGTGCGGGCACCGAGCCCTTCACTGATGCCCAGTTCGAGGCCGTCGCCCGGCTCGTCGTCGCGGCGCACAAGGTCACGGGGCTGCCGATCAATCGGAGCACGGTGGTCGTCCATGCCGACATCAACAGCGTGTCGCGCCGGTCTGACCCGTGGCCGCCAGCCACCCGGGAGGCCCGGATCAAGCGCGTCATCACCCGGGCGAACGCGATCCTCCGCCCGCCGATCACCACGGTCACCGTGAAGGCGGGCGACAGCCTGAGCGCGATCGCCTCTTCACACGGGTTGACCCTGGCGGCTCTCCTCGCCTTCTCAGAGAACGCCAAGTACCGCGCCAACCCGGCGCTCATCCACCCTGGCGACATCGTCCGCGTGAAGTGAAGGAGGCGATATGGACACCCCGCCCGGCACGATCTGGGGTCGCGAGCCCACGATGGTCCTCGCCCTCGTCCAGGCTGTGATCGCACTCATCGTGGCGTTCGGCCTCTCCCTGGCACCCGACCAGATCGGCGCCATCCTCGCCGTCGCCGCGGTGGTCCTCGGGCTCATCACGCGCAGCCGGGTGATCCCGGCGTGAGGGATGGGTATCTCCACGGCTCGCTCTCTCGGATGCCGAACGCCCGTCAGGTCGACGTCCTCGTTGCCTTCGTCGCCGGCGGAGGATCCGTGGCAGAGGCCGCGGCGCGCGTGGGCGTGCGACCCAGTACGGCGAAGCGGCATCTCGCCGACCTCCGGGCGCGGTCGGGACTGACCACAGAGCAGCTGATTTACCGGGGCGGGCGGAGGGGGTGGCTCCGTATCCCGGGCCTTGAGCCTGGCTGAACTGGGACCTCTCGAGGTGGCCAAGGCTCGTGCTGGGCGTTTACCCTGGCAGCCCCGGACAGGGTGCCGCCAGTTGTGCCGTCGATCCGCCTTCGACAACCTTGGCTTCCCGCTCCAGACGGACGGGGCGAGCAAGATCGTGGACGGGCCTACTTCGTGGGTGTCCCCTTCCTACGGACGCGGAAGTCGCCGCTCCTGCTCGGCGTTGGGGAGAATGCATCGGTGGTGGCCCAGACGATCGAGGCTCAGCGCGACCCCCGCGTAAGCGAGGTTTGTGCGGTGGCTAGTTTGTTGTGGCGCCTCGGGACGTCGCGGCGCGCGTCAGCAGCATGCCCGGACGCCTGTGGAGGCGGCGCGAGGCGGTAGAATCCTACGCGTGCACCTTGGCATCAAGCTCCTGGGCGAACCCACGCTTGCGCTCGATGGCCGGCGCCGCCCGCTCGCCGCCGCCAAGACGTGGGCACTGCTGGGCAGGGTGGTCATCGGTCCGCCCATCACCCGCCGCGAGCTGGCGACGTTTCTCTGGCCAGAGGCGAATGACCCTCGAGCCGCGTGTCGGTGGACCATCCTCCAAGTCCGCCGAGCCCTCGAACCCGCCGCAACGCTTATCGATGTCGACGATGGGTTGCGGTTGACCGCTCTGGACGGTGCCACGGTTGTGGTCGACGTCCTGATGCTCCACGAAGGTCGGACGTCGATTGACGAGCTCGGAACGATCGGCGATGTGCTGCTGGAGGGCATCGATCCGCGCGACGCGCCGGAGTTCGAGGACTGGCTCCGCAGAGAGCGAACTCGGGCGGTATCGGCGCTTGGTGCCACGCTCCGGTGGTCGGCCGCGGTCGCGGCAACGACCGACACGCGCACGGCAATCGCGCTCGCGCGCCGGGCCATCGTGCTGGACCCATTTGACGATTCCGGACACGAGGTTCTCGTTTCGCTGTTGGTGGCGGAAGGGGCACGGGCAGACGCCGAGGCGCATGTCCGACTCGTCGAGCGGCGCTATCGCGATGACCTGGGGATCGACATGCCCCACGTGATCCGTCGAGGACTCGATCGTGTGCCGGTAGCCGGCCCCGGGGTTCGACACCTGCGACGGCAGAGGCGCTGCTCGAGGTCGCCCGGAGCCGGGCCGAGAGCGGCGACTACCCCGGTGCGATCGATGTGTCCCGGCGAGCGGCGATCTCGGCCGCTTCATGGCCAGGTTTGGAGGCGCAAGCGTTGCTCCTCCTGGGCGGGATCCTCGTCCACTCCGTTCGCGGTCGGGATAGCGAGGCCGTTGGACTCCTCCATCGCGCCCTGCAGCTATCTCTGAGTGCCGGTGACGAAGTTGCCGCGGCTGAGGCAGAGCGCGAGCTTGCCTACATCGGGCTCCTGGCAGCGTCCTACGGGGCCGCGGAGGGGCTCCTCCATCGCTCCATCGCTCGGTCCGAGGCAGCCGCCGACGACATCGGTGCGGCTCGGGCGCGCGTCATCCTTGGGGCCTGCCAGTCCGATCGAGCGGCCTACGGCGGCGCGGCGGCGACACTCGAGCAGGCGATTGCTACACTCCACGCCTTCGGCGATCGTTGGGAGGCGTTTGCCCTCAGCGTCCTCGCTCGGGTCCGCCTGCTGACTGGTGGGTATCTCGAGGCCAGGATGCTCGGCGAAGCCGCCGTGACCCAATGTCGTGAGTCCGGTTGGCTATCGCTTGTGCCGTGGCCAATGGTGATCGCGGCGGAGGCCGCGCTGTGTCTCGATGCCGACCTGGATCACGACGCCGCGTTCGATCACGCGTACGCACTTTCGTGCGAGCTCGGCGACCCATGCTGGGAGGCCGTCGCCCTGCGCGGCAAGGCCTTGGTGGCCCGAGCGGCCGGCCGCGACGAGGCTGCCGAGAAATACCTTCGGGCGGGCCTCGACCGCGCGCGTTCGGTCCCGGACGTCTATGTCTGGGTGCAGGCGTCGCTGCTCACCGACCTCGTCGAGCTCGAAGGGGGCCGGGATGCCACGCACGTCGCGGCTGCGCTCGCGACCACCCGCCGCGGCCCGATGCCGGATCTCCTCGATCGCGTCCTCGCTGCCTCTGTGGATACGGTCTAGCCGACCCGCCCAGCTCCCAAACGCGGGACCAAACGGTCCCGACCTAGGGTCGTCGAAGGCCCAACATCACCACGACGCCTACAGAAGCCATGAGGAGGCAGACGGAGTGAAGAGCAACGTCAAGGAGATCCCCATCGCCCACGCAGCCCTGGGAGAGATGGTCCGAGGGCAGGACTGGGGCGGGATGACCAGCGCGTACATGGAGTACCCGACCGGTCTCGAGTTCGGCCCTCTGCTCGAGGGCCTGGAGCGGGACCACTGTCAGTGCCCGCACTGGGGTTACGTCATCGAGGGCCGTATCCGCGTGAGCTACGAGAACGGCAACGAAGAGATCGTCGGCGCAGGCGAGCTCTACTACTGGCCCTCCGGTCACACGGTCACGGTCGAGGAAGCGATCAAGATGGTCGAGTTCAGCCCCCACGACCAGATGTCGCAGGTGCTCGCCCACGTCGTCGGCAAGCTGTAGGAGAGAGCCCGATCTGGGCTATGGGTCGCGACGGGGTATGGCGACAACCAAGGCCTCGGTGCCGTTCTTGCGCCTGACGTCTCGCCATCCTCGCGCACGTTCGATGGCCTCATCCTCCCCGGTGACGCTCCACCGATGCCTGAGGTGGCCGCCGAGTAACCCATCGCGCCGTCTTGGCGAAACCGCTGGCCCGTCCCGCAAAAGGGCAGGCCACATCTCATGTCGGCGGTGGTTCGCGGCGACCCGACAGGCCACGAGGTGTCCACGTCCTGGCCGGTCACCACGCTTAGCCGTGGGCCTGACGGAGCCGCGATCCGGGGTCATCCATACCGTCATGCACTCCGACACCATCGACCCGACTGGTCGTCTGCGGTCGGTCCCAGGCGCGATCCGGGGACTGCCTGGGGCGACGAACTCACGTGTCAGCGGATTCGGGCGGGCGGTTGCCACTCGTCCGTCTGGACCCCGACCTCGGGCTCGGGCAGACGCGGGGCCAGGATCCAGACGAGCTGCGCCGTCGTGGTCGGCCTGATCGGGTTTACGGCGGCCTCGTGGGCCTACATCGCCATGGTGGCGACACAGATGGGCAACATGTCGTCGGTCCTGGCCATGCCGATGACGTCCGCCTGGTCCCCGTTCCAGGCCGCGCTGATGGTCACGATGTGGGCGGTGATGATGGCGGCAATGATGCTGCCGTCAGCCGTCCCGATGGTGCTTGCCTATGACCGCCTCGACGGAGTGTCGGAGGATGGGCGGGGCGGTTCGACAGCCCTGTTCGTCGCCGGCTACATCGTTGTCTGGGCGACGTTCGCCGTCGCCGCGACCGGGCTCCAATGGATCCTTCACGACCTGGCGCT
>JBKJHI010000204.1:0-32284 GCA_046599085.1 Candidatus Limnocylindrales bacterium | reverse complement strand
CAGTCGCTACCGGCGGCCGCGCCGGCCGAGGCCGGCGTCGTCGTGGGCGTTTTCGTCGGCGTGCCACCCTTCTTGGAGCCCTCGCCATCGCGCGCGGAGGCGCCACCGGAATCCCCGCCGCTGCCGGAGTCACCGCCGCTGCCGGAGTCACCGCCGCCACCGGAGTCCTCGCCGCTGCCGCTGCCGGAGTCCGCGCCGCTGCCGCCATCCGATCCGCCTGTCGTCCCGGCTGCCTTCGCCGCGTTCCCCGGCGTCTGCGTCGCTCGCCGCTCCTTCTTCGCCCAGCCGGAACCCTTGAAGTGGATGGCCGGGGCCACGATGGCCTTGCGCACGCGGTCGCTCCCACAGCTCGAACAGACCGCCGGGCCGTCGGCGTACACGCTGTGCATCACCTCGACGCGGTGCCCGCACGCGGCACAGTCGTAGTCATAGAGCGGCACGAGGCAGTCGACCCTCAGCCGCGGAGCAGGCGCATGCCGCACTTGGGGCAGTAGAACGCCCGCTCGTGCGCCGAAGCAAAACCGCAGTGGGCGCAGACCAGGCCGCCGCGGCCGGCCGCGGGCATCGGGCGCTCCACGGCGGTCAGCCCCAGCGCGTGTTGGCTGGCCAGGATGTTGCTGAGGATGCCGCCGAGCAGCTTCGCGCCGATCCGGTCCGTGTCACCACGGACGCCACGCCCGCCCCAGCCCACGACCGCCCGGCAGATCATGTCGCCGGTGGCCTCATCCCAGTGCGCTGCGACCCCGCCGATGACCGCGTTGTACTCCGGGTAGCCACTCGTGTCGACCTCGCCGTCGAGCAGAGCGCAGGCGAACGTGTCGAACGCGAGATCGACCGCATCGATCGATTCAAGCACGACCAGGGCGTGCCTGGTGATCGGCGAGTGCACGTGATGCGCATTGAGCCACTGCATCGCCTCGGATGGGCGGGAGATCGTGGGGGTCGCCTGACTGAACTCGATCGGCAGCGGCTCGACGATCTCGATCTCCGAGGTGGCCAGCCCGGCGAGCATCGAGGGGATGTCGTGCATCGCGCCCGTGCCGGTCTGCATCCGCACGCCTTCGCTGGTCTTCCCCGCGTAGTACAGCTTGAGCTGGAAGTCCTGGGCGACGACTTCCTCGGGCATCAACACGGGGCCGCGCGGGGACGCTTGCGCGGGGGCGGCCGCGGTCGAGGTGTCGGCGGACGGCTTTCGCTTCAGGAAGTCGAGTGGCACGCGTGGGGCTCCCCGGGATGGCTGGATCGGTTCGTCATGGTAGCAGGGGCGCTGTCGCTCAGCGGTCAGCCACCAGGATCACGCCCTCGAGCGGCTGGAGATGGATCCGGCGGCCGTCCTCGGTCGTCGGCGGCGGGTCGACGTCCGTGCCCACGAGCACGCGCCACCCTCCCCGGCCACGAGGTCCGGGCAGTCGGATGTCGGCACTCTCGGGTCCGAAGGCGACCACGACCAACGCTTCGTCGTGTCGGTCGGACGGGCTCGAGCGCCGATAGGCCAACACGTCATCCGGCATCGCGCGCGCCAGCGTCAGGTCGCCATCCTGCAAAGCGGGCGTCGCATGACGGGCCGCGATGACCCGCCGGTAGGCCGCCAGCACGGAGTCGGCGGCGCCCGCCTGGGTCGCGACGTTGCGCGACGCCGTGTCGGATCCCAGGCGCAGCCACGGACGGTCCGCTGTCGTGAACCCCGCGTGCGTTTCGGGCGACCACGGCATCGGCGTCCGGGATCGCGATCGGTCCCACCATGGGAAGTCGGGCCCGACGCGCGCTGCCGGCGGATCGATGCTCTCGTCGATCGGCACGTCGACATCGCCCATGCCCAGCTCCTCCCCGTAGTACACGAACGGCGTCCCGCGCTGGGTCAGCAGGAGCATGGCTGCCGCGCGAGCGACCGCATCCTGGTCAAGCGTGCGGCCCGGCACGGAGGCGGCCAGCCGGGAGGCATGCCGCGGCTGGTCATGATTCGACAGGACCGCCGTCGGCCAGCGCGCGTCGGCAAAGGCGCGCTCCCGTCGACGGATCGCCGCCCGGAATGCGGCCGCGGACCACGGGCGGGTCATCAGCTCCCAGTCGAAGACGAGGTGTCGTTCACCGGTGAGGGCCGCCGCACCCTCGGTCGTCCCGACGAACATCTCGCCGACCGTCATAGTGCCCGGATAGGCATCGACCGCGGCGCGGAGGCGGGCGAGCAGGTCCGGGAGTTCCGGCTGGTCGATGTCGTACTGGTGATGCTGACGCGCCCACGCGGTCGAACCACGACGACGGGGGTTCGGGAGGACATCGGCATGCTTCAGGAACACGTTGAAGGTGTCGACCCGGAAGCCGTCGACGCCCCGGTCGAGCCAGCCACGGATCATCGCCACCTGCGCCGCTTCCACAGCCGGGACCCGCCAGTCGAGTTCGGGCTGCTCGCGCAAGAAGGTGTGGTGGAAGAACTGTCCGCGCACCTCGTCGAACGACCACGCCGGGCCTCCGAACCACGAGACCCAGTCGTTGGGCGGCGCAGGACGGCCGCGCCGGTCCGTGCCGCGCGCGTCGTGCCAGATGTACCAGTCGGTGTACGGGGCCTCCCGTCGGCGCGAGGCCTGGAACCACGGGTGGGCATCGCTCGTGTGGTTCATCACGAGGTCCAGGATGACCCGGATGCCGCGTCGGTGCGCCTGGAAGACAAGGCGGTCGAAGTCGGCTTCGGTCCCGAACAACGGGTCGATCGCGCTGTGGTCGCTGACGTCGTAGCCGATATCGAGTCCCGGTGACGGATAGATCGGCGACAGCCAGAGCGCGTCCACGTCCAGCCCGTCGCGGCCGAGATGGTCGAGGTGATCGATGATCCCCGGCAGGTCGCCGGTCCCGTCGCCGTCGCTATCCGCGAAGCTGCGCGGATAGATCTGGTACACGACGCCCCGACGCCACCAGTCGTCGCCGAAGCGCGCGCCGACAAGGCCACTGACTGCCTGCGTCCCGCGCATGCCGATCATCGAGTGTCGGGCCTCCGGAGCGTGCTGACGTCGTTGTTCGATGTCACGACGGTAGCGACTTGGTCTTGACAATTTCGCGCCGAACCGTCATTGATACGCGTTACTGACACGCGTTAGTCGACCACATCGACGGCCCGTCGTCAAGAAGGAGGAAGGCGATCGACCATGTCGAAGCGACCGACCAGCGCTGACGTCGCGATGGAGGCCGGGGTATCCCGGACGACCGTTTCGTTCGTCATGAACGGCCGGACCGACGTGAAGATCCCGCCCGCGACCCGCCGTCGCGTGACGGAGGCGGCCGAGCGTCTCGGCTACCAGCCACACGCGTCCGCGCGGCAGCTTGCCGCCGGTCGCAGCCACATGCTCGCCCTCGTCCTGCGTCAGACGCCGGAGCAGATCGCCGGTGACGCCGTCCTCGCCGAGACGCTCCGCGGGATCGCCACGGCCGCCCGCGCCGACGGCTACCGCGTGATGATCGAACCGCTCGAGCCCGACGGGTTGCACTCGTACAGCGGACTGCTGCGCGCCCAGCATGCCGACGGCCTGATCATCAGCGGCCCGCGCCTCGACGATCCACAGCTCGCCGAGCTGGTGCGCGATGGCTTCCCCGTCGTCCTGCAGGGCAGCCTGCCCGGCCTCGGCGTCCCGAGCGTCGATGTCGACAACGTCGCGGGCTCTCGCGGGGCCGTCGAGCACCTCATCGCCCTCGGTCATCGGCGGATCGCCTGCATCACGAATGCGCCACTGGTCTACTCCGCCGCGACCGAGCGGCTGGCGGGCTACCGAGAGGCCCTCGCCGCGGCGGGCCTGGCCGAGGACCCCGATCTCATCGAAGAGGCCGCATTCGACGCACCGAGCGGGCACGCGGCGATGCGGGCACTGCTCGAGCGGGCCGACCTCGATGCCGTCTTCGTCGCCAGCGACGTCGTCGCGCTCGGGGCGATCGGGGCACTCCGGGAAGCGGGCCGTCGGGTGCCCGACGCCGTCAGCGTCGTCGGCTTCGACGACATCCCCCTCGCCCCCTATGTCGACCCTCCCCTGACCACGGTCCGGCTGCCGGCCTTCGAGCTCGGACAGGCCGCCGGACGCGCCCTCCTCGACCGGATCGCTGATCCGGCCGCGAGCGAGCGGACGCTGTTATCGACCGAGCTCATCGTTCGCGCATCGACGGCTCCGCCGCGGAGCGCCTGACAACGGCCCAGTCAACGATCCGGATCACCCGGATCGACGGGAAAGGAGATTGATCGATGGAGGAGCAGAAGCATCGGTGGCGAACGGCCACTGGATTGCTGGCGGCCACGGCGCTCATCGTCGTCGCGTGCGGCGGAGGGTCCGGCACCGCGTCGCCCGCAACCGGCGCGACGGATCCGCCGTCCGGCAGCACCGAACCGAGTCCCACCGACGCCGGCGGCCAGATCGGCGGCTCGGTCAGCGTGATCGGCACATGGGGCGGCGCCGAGCAGGATGCCTTCCTCGCGATGGTCGCACCGTTCGAGGCCGCGACCGGCGTCAAGGTGGAGTACACGGGCACCCGCGACCTGAACGCGGTCCTCACGACGGGGGTCGCATCCGGCATCCTGCCGGACCTGGCCGGCTTGCCCGGTCCGGGCCAGTTGCAGGAATTCGCCCAGCGCGGGGCCCTCAAGCCACTCGACGATGTCCTCGACATCGCCACCTATACGTCGGAGACCTCACCCGGGTTCGTCGACCTGGGGACCGTCGACGGCAAGGTCTATGGCGTCTTCATCAAGGCGGCCGTCAAGGGCCTGATCTGGTACAACCCGAAGGTCTATACCGGTGGTGCACCGACTTCCTGGGATGACCTGAACGCCAAGGCTGCCGCTGCGGCCAGTGGCGATATGAGCCCGTGGTGTGTCGGCCTCGAGAGCGGCGCCGCGTCCGGCTGGCCCGGCACGGACTGGATCGAGGACTTCGTCATCCGCCAATCGGGCCCGGACGTCTATGACGCATGGGTCGCCGGAACCCAGAAGTGGACGTCGCCGGAGATCACGTTGGCATTCGAGGCCTTCGGTGATGTCCTCGACACGTCGAATGGTGGCTCCGGGTACGTCCTCAACACCAACTTCGGCTCCGCGGCGAACCCGATGTTCACGGATCCGCCCGGTTGCCTGTTCCACCACCAGGCGTCGTTCATCACCTCGTTCTTCCAGGACGAGGGCGGCGCGGTCGAAGGCGATTACGACTTCTTCCCGATGCCGGATATCAACCCAGCCTTCGCGGGAGCCACGACCGGCGCCGGCGACCTGTTCGGGATGTTCAACGACACCCCCCAGGCTCGCGCCCTTATGGCCTACCTCGTCACCGCCGACGCCCAGGCCATCTGGGTCGGCATCGGTGGTGCCCTGTCCGGCAACAAGAACGTCACTGACTATCCGGATGACGTCTCTGCACGATCCGCCGAGATCCTCGCCAACGCGACGGTTTTCCGGTTCGACGGTGGCGACCTCATGCCGGCTGCCCTGCAAGCGGCATTCTTCAGCGCAATGGTCGACTTCGCTCAGGATCAGTCGAAGCTCGACTCGATCCTCGCCGGCCTCGACGAGGTCCAGGCAACGGCCTACGCCGAGTAGACCGACGTCGATCGGCGGGCGGTGTCGCTACCGGCACCGCCCGCCCTCATCTCGCTTGGAGGAGGGACATGGACGAACGCCTATTCACGGCCGCGATCGTCATCGTCGGGGTCCCGGCGGCACTCGTCGGGTACGTGTTGCTCATCGAGACCATCCTGAAGTTCGTGCCTGGCCGGATCGCGCCGAAGTTGCGACCGATGCTGTGGCTGCTGCCCGCCCTCACATTCCTTGGCGTATTCCTCGTCTACCCCACCATCGACACCGTCCGGCGAAGCTTCATGGACGGCTTCTCCGAGACGTTCGTGGGGCTGGCCAACTATGAATACGTCTTCGGCAGCTCGGAGACCCTTGGAGCCCTGGCGAACAACCTGCTCTGGATCGTCGTGCTCACCGTGGGCTCGGTTGGACTCGGGCTGCTCATCGCCGTCCTCGTCGACCGCGTCCGCTATGAGGCGTGGATCAAGGCCGTGATCTTCCTGCCGCTGGCCATCAGCTTCACGGCCGCCGGTGTCATCTGGCGATTCATGTACGACTTCCGGCCCGAATCGGGCACGCTCAACGCCGTCGTGACCGCGCTCGGCGGTGAGCCCGTGGGCTGGCTCAACGACTGGCCGCTCAATACCATCCTGCTGATCGTGGTCGGCATCTGGATGCAGGTCGGGTTCGCCATGGTCATCCTGTCGGCCGGCTTGAAGGGCATCAGCACGGAGCTCCTGGAGGCCTCGCGCGTCGACGGGGCCAACGAGTGGCAGGTCTTCCGCAGCATCACGTTCCCGCTGCTCCTGCCGACGATCGCGGTCATCAGCACGACCGTCATCATCGTCGCCCTGAAAGCGTTCGACATCGTCTACATCATGACCAACGGCAACTTCGGGACCGAGGTGCTGGCGAACCGGATGTACAAGGAACTCTTCCAGTTCAGCCAGTTCGGCAGGGGCAGCGCCGTGGCCGTCGTCCTGTTCCTCGCGATCATCCCCGTGATGATCCTCAACATCAAACGGTTCCGAGAGCAGGAGGCGATCCGATGACCGCACCGGCATTGGCCAGACCACCGGTCAGGCAGCGTCGCGGCGGCCTCAAGCGGGGACGCATCGCGCTGCACATCGTGCTCGTGATGATCGCCATCGTCTGGCTCGTGCCGGCCGTCGGGCTGTTCATCAACTCGTTCCGGCCATCCGCGGAGATCTCGTCATCGGGCTGGTGGACCGCCTTGTTCCCACCGTTCGAGTTCACCTTCTCGAACTACGAGGAGGTGCTGAGCCGCCAGGGTCTGGACCGAGCGTTCATCAACAGCCTGTTCATCACCATCCCGACGACCGTCATGGTGCTGGTCGTCGCCGCGTTCGCGGCCTTCGCCTTCGCGTGGATGGACTTCCGCGGCAAGAACGTCCTGTTCGTCGTCGTCGTGGGTCTGCTTGTCGTTCCGCTGCAGGTGTCGCTCATCCCGATCCTGCGGCTGTTCGCCGAGACCGGCATCGCGGGCACGTTCCTGGCCGTCTGGCTGGCACACACGGGCTTCGGCCTGCCGTTCGCGATCTTCCTGCTCCGCAACTACATGGGGGGCCTGCCCAGGGAGGTCTTCGAGTCGGCGGCGATCGACGGCGCCGGGCCGGCGACCTCGTTCTTCCGGCTGGCTCTGCCGATGAGCGTGCCGGTGCTGGCATCGCTTGCCATCTTCCAGTTCCTGTGGGTCTGGAACGACCTGCTCGTGGCACTCGTGTTCATCGGCCCCGTGCCGGAGAACCAGCCGTTGACGGTCGTCGTGGCCAACCTGGTCAATTCCCAGGGTGGCCAGTGGCATCTGCTCACGGCCGCCGCGTTCATCGTGATGGTCCTGCCGCTGATCGTCTTCTTCTCACTCCAGCGGTTCTTCGTCCGCGGTATCACCGGCGGTGCCGTGAAGGGCTGATCCCTCCTTGGTCCATGGCCCGGACGGTCCTCCTCCCGTCCGGGTCGCGGGCCGGCCTGCCGTCGCCCGGCCGGCCTACGGCGAGAGTCGGTCCCGCAGTCGGTCGACCAGGTCCGCCAGCTCGGCCTCGCGGGCTCGTGCGCCCTCGACCACCTTCTCGGGCGCCTTCGACATGAACGACGCATCGGCAAGGCGCGCACGCGCGGCGGCGAGCCAACCTTCTGCTTCAGCGAGCTCCCGCTCGAGGCGAGCCCGTTCCAGGGCGGCCGCGGCCGGATCGACCGAGCCGCCGGCCGGCAGGATCCGCGCCTCGAGGTCCCCGGCGATCGCCGCCAGCGATCCCGCTCCGGCATCCAGCGCCTCTCGGCTCAGCCGCCGGTCCAGCGGCCGCGCGCGGGTCAGGCGCTCGACGGCCGACCGTAGGCCCTCGAAGGTCGGCCCGAGCGCGGGCGGGATCGCGATCTGGACCGGCAACCAGGCCGCCGACTCGACGTGCGCCTCGGAGCGTGCCGTGCGGACCGCCCGGATCAGCTCGATGATGGCGCCGACCTCCGCCTCCGCCGTCTCGTCGCGCTCCCCCACCGCCGGCCAACGCGCGACGATCAGCAGGTCGGGATCGCTCGCCCGATGCGGGATGGCGGCCCACAGTGCCTCGGTCACGAACGGCATCACCGGGTGGAGCAGGCGCAGGTACGTATCCAGCACCTCGACGAGCGTCCACCAGGTCGCCTCGCGCACCTCGGCGGGCAGGTCCTCGTCGGCCAGGCGGACCTTGGCGAGCTCCAGGCCCCAGTCGCAGTACTCGTTCCAGATCGCGTCGTACAGAGAACGCGTGACCTCGGCGAAGGCGTAGCCGGTCATCGCGGAATCGACCGCCTCGGTCGTCGCTGCGGCGCGGGACAACAGCCAGCGCTCCGCTGGGCCCAGGTGGCGGGCATCCGGGAGTTGCCGCTCCCCGTCCGCGGCGATCGTGGACGGCCGTGCACCGACCACGAACCTCGTGGCGTTCCACAGCTTGTTGGCGAAGTTCCGTGCGTTCTCCAGCTTGGCGGGTCCGAACCGCTGGTCCTGGCCCGGGGTCGCCCCGTGGATCAGGGCGAAGCGGAGTGCGTCGGCACCGGTCTCGTCGATGACGCCGAGTGGGTCCACGACGTTGCCCTTGGTCTTGCTCATCTTCTGCCCCTGCGGGTCGCGGATGAGACCTGACAGGTAGACCGTGTGGAACGGTTCGCGGTCGGTCAGGTGCAGCCCGAGCATGACCATCCGGGCCACCCAGAAGAAGATGATGTCGTAGCCCGTCTCGAGCACTGACGTCGGGTAATAGCGGGCCATGTCCGCAGTGTCATGCGGCCAACCAAGGGTGCTGAACGGCCACAGGCCCGAGCTGAACCAGATGTCGAAGATGTCCGGATCCTGGTGGAGGTCGGCGGCGGGGCGGCCGCATGTCTGGCAGGCATCCGGCCCGGCGGCAGCGGCGCTGACGGTCGCGTGGCCATCGGGGCAGTACCACGCCGGGATGCGATGGCCCCACCACAGCTGGCGGCTCACGTTCCAATCGCGGATCGTCGTCAGCCAGTGCTCCCACGTCTTCTCGAACCGGTCGGGCAGGATACGGATCCGCCCGCTCCGCGTCGCGGCGAGGGCCCGTTCAGCGAGAGGCGCTGTCCGGATGAACCACTGGGTCTTGAGGCGCGGTTCGACGACATCGCCGCTGCGCTGGCACCGCCCGATGACCATCTCGTGGGCCTGCTCACCGGCGACGTCGCCGCGCTCCGCAAGGTCGGCAAGGATCGAGCTGCGCGCCGCATACCGGTCAAGACCGTCGTAGGACGTGCCCGTGTCCGCGATCGTCGCGTCGTCGGCCAGGATGGTCGGCGCAGCCAGGCCATGGCGCAGGCCGGTCGCATGGTCGTCCGCGTCATGGGCGGGCGTGATCTTGACCGCACCGGTCCCGAATCCCCGTTCGACCACGTCGTCGGCGATGATCGGCACGTCCCGATCCACGAACGGGATGCGCACGCGCCGACCGACGAGCGCCGCGTACCGATCGTCCTCGGGATGCACAGCGACCGCGGTATCGCCCAGGATGGTCTCGGGGCGGGTCGTCGCGACCGTGATCGTATGGGCTGGATCGGGCGCGCCGGTCGTCTCGTCGATCAGGTGGTAGCGGATCGACCACAGCGTCCCCGTCTCGGGGGTGGGGATGACCTCAAGGTCGCTGACGCTCGTGCGGCAGCCTGGGCACCAGTTGACCAGCGCCTCGGTCCGATACGCGAGTCCGTCCCGATAGAGCCGCTCGAAGGCTACCCGGACGGCCTCTGCCGAGACGTCGTCCATCGTGAACCGCAGCCGGCCCCAGTCCGCCGAGGCACCGACCCGCCGCTGTTGGCCGAGCATCACGTCGCGCGTCGTCGCCACGAAGGCGTGCATGCGCTCGAGGTAGCGCTCGCGGCCGAGACTCTGGCGGGTCTCGCCGTCCTTCGCGATGATCCCGTCCAGGACGAACTGCGCCGCGATGCTGGCATGGTCGAGGCCGGGCAGGAAGAGCGCCGCATGGCCGCGCATCCTGGCGTGGCGGATCATCAGGTCTTCCACAGCGGTCCGCTGGGCATGGCCCAGGTGGAGCGATCCCGTGACGTTGGGCGGCGGCTGGACGATCGTGAACGTCGGCAGGTCGGGGTCAGCGGTCGAGCCCACTCCATCGGGAGCGAAGACGTCAGCCGCCAGCCAGCGCTCGTAGATCGCGCCCTCGACGTCGCTCGGGTTGTAGGCCTTGGGCAGGTCAGTCATCGAGGCGCGCACCAGGCACGAACGCCCGCTCGTCCGGCGGACGAACAGGTCGTGGTCGAGCGTGCCGGTTCGGTGCCTCGCCCTGGACGGTCATCCTGATCGGCGACGGTCAGGCCGTCTCGCCCCGCTCGGCGAGCCACTCCTCGTAATTCGTTTCGTCCACACCACCATCGACATCGCTCTTGGTCAGCAGGAGCGGCAGGCGAGCCTCGCGAATCGTCTCCTCGGTGATGATGCACTTGCGGATATCGGTGCGATCCGGGATGTCGTACATGACCTCCAGGAGCGACTCCTCGACGATCGACCGCAGCGCGCGGGCACCCGTCTTGCGATCGAGGGCGACCTCCGCCGCGGCACGCAGGGCACCAGGGGTGAAGGCGAGCTCGACCTTGTCGAGGGACAGGAAACGCTGGAACTGGCGAGTGACGGCGTTCTTCGGCTCCGTCAGCACCCGGACGAGATCGTCGGCCGTCAGCGCGGTCAGCGTGACCATCACCGGCAGGCGCCCGATGAACTCCGGGATCAGGCCGAACTTCAGCAGGTCCTCCGGCATCAGCCGCTCCAGGACGCGACCGCGCTCCACGGCGCCCATCGGGGCGTCCTGACCGAAGCCGATGGCCCGCTTCCCGACCCGCTCCTCGATGATCCGCTCGAGACCATCGAACGCACCGCCGCAGATGAACAGGACGTTCGTGGTGTCGATCTGGATGAAGTCCTGGTGCGGGTGCTTGCGCCCACCCTGGGGTGGGACGTTGGCGACGGTCCCCTCGAGGATCTTGAGCAGCGCCTGTTGAACGCCCTCGCCAGAGACATCACGGGTGATCGACGGGTTGTCTGACTTGCGAGCGATCTTGTCGATCTCGTCGATGTAGATGATCCCGCGCTGGGCACGCGCGACGTCGAAGTCGGCGGCCTGGATGAGCCGCAGCAGGATGTTCTCCACGTCCTCGCCGACGTACCCGGCCTCGGTCAGGGACGTGGCATCGGCGATGCAGAACGGGACATCCAGGACGCGAGCGAGGGTCTGCGCCAGGAGGGTCTTGCCGGAGCCGGTCGGACCGACGAGCAGGACGTTGGACTTCTGGAGCTCGACCTCATCGACCTGTTGGCCCGCATTGATCCGCTTGTAGTGGTTGTAGACCGCGACCGACAGGACCTTCTTGGCCCGCTCCTGGCTGATGACGTACTGGTCCAGGGCGTCCTTGATCTGGTGCGGGTGCGGCAGCTTCGTGGCGGACGGCTTGGGCCGCGGCGTCTCGAGGAGCTCCTCCTCGATGATCTCCTGGCAGAGGTGGATGCACTCGTCGCAGATATAGACGCCCTGACCCGCGATGAGCTTGCGGACCTGCTCCTGGCTCTTCCCGCAGAAGGAGCAGCGGTACGGGACCTTGGGTCCCTTGCTAGTCGTGGTGGTCGTCACTGCGCGGATCCGTTCCTCGTCCTACTCGCCCTTGCCGCGTTTCGGCTCGGGGCCTGGTTCGATCTCGTCCGGCTCCGCGGTCACTGCCTCCGCGGCCTTCTCGTCGTGGTGCTGGGCCGTGAGGGAATCCCACGTCTCCGAGTACACCGCGTCGATGATGCCATAGTCCCGGGCCTCCTCGGGAGCCAGGAAATAGTCCCGTTCCGTGTCCTTGATGACACGTTCGAGCGGCTGGCCCGTGTGACGTGCAAGGATCTCGTGGTTGCGCTGGACGAGGAATTCCCATTCCTTCATCTGGATCATGGCATCCGGCGGCGCACCCCGAAAGCCACCCGAGCCCTGGTGGATCATCACTCGGCTGTTCGGCAGGGCGAAGCGTTTCCCCGGAGCGCCGGCGGCCAGCAGGACACCCGCCATGGACATCGCCATGCCGATGCAGATCGTGCTGACGGGGGCGCGGACGTATTGCATCGTGTCGTAGATGGCGAGCCCCGAGGTGATCTGGCCGCCGGGCGAGTTGATGTACAGGCTGATGTCCTTCTCCGGGTCCTCTGAGTCCAGGAACAGCAGCTGGGCGATGATCAGATTGGCCAGATGATCCTCGATCGCGTCGCCAAGGAAGATGATCCGCTCGCGGAGCAGCCGCGAGTAGATGTCGTACGCACGCTCCCCACGGCTGGAGGATTCGATGACCATCGGGACGAGCATCTGGGTCTCCTGGGTTCGATGAGGCTGCGGGTGGTCGCTGTGGATCGCCGGGTACCCGGCGATCGCGCCGGTCAGACGGTCGCGGGTTCGTCGGCGGTGGCCGCATCGGCAGGGACCACGACCGGATCGTCCCCGAGTGAGCCCGGATCCGTCGCGCCGATCGCGGCATTGGCCAGGGCCTGCTCGTTGGCGACGGCGGACGGCGGTGCGTCCTCGAGGTGCGGCAGTGCCGGGTGCTCCGGACGGGCCGCCAGCCAGCGGTCGATGAGCGACTCGACGACCCGGCTGCGGCGCAAGGTGCTGCGGATGAAGGACCGGCCACGCTCGGAGTCGAAGTACGCCAGCAGGCGCGCGTCGTCGGCGTAGCGTTCGCGACCCTGGGCGACCTCCGACTCGATATCGGCGTCATCGACCTGCGTTCCCTCGAGTTCCGCGATCTTCGAGAGCACGAGCAGGGTCTTGACCCGGCGCTCGGCGTCCGGCCGGAACTCGGCGTGCATGTCGCCGTCGGTCTTCTCGACGGCCTTCAGGTACGCCTCCTCCGTGAGCCCCTGGCGGGCGAGCGAACCGCGGAACTCGTCGTGCATCACCTCGACCTCCTGGTCGATGAGCACATCCGGCAGCTCGAGGTCCGCGTTGTCGACCGCGTACTTGATGATCCGATCGGAGAAGCCGTGGCGGGCGCGGTCCAGGGCGTTCCCCTCCAGCCGGCTCTGCACATCCGTCCGCAGCGCATCGATCGAGTCGAAGTCGCCGAGGCTCGCCAGGAAGTCATCGTCGACCTCCGGGAGCACCTTCGCGCGCAGTTCCTTCACGGTGACGCTGAAGTGCGCCACCTGGCCGGCCAGGGCGGGCTCGCCGTAGTCCTCCGGGAAGGTGATGTCGAATTCGACCGTGTCGCCGACCTTTGCCCCGAGCAGGTTCGACTCGAAGCCGGGGATCAGGCGTTCCTGGCCGAGGATGATGGGCATCCGATCCGATGTGCCGCCGTCGAACGGCTCACCGTCCCTGGTCCCGACGAAGGCGATCACCGCGTAATCGCCGTCCTGGGCACCGCGATCCTCGACCGCGGACAGAGACGCGTTCTGGTCACGCAACTGCTCGATGACCTGGTCGATCCGGGCATCGTCGATGGTCTCGATCTCGGGACCGAAGGGGAAGCTCGCATAGTCGCCGAGCTCGACCACCGGGCGGACCTGGACGGTCGCCTTGAACACGACCGGCTTACCCTCCTCCGCCTGCACGATCTCCACGTCGGCGTTGGTCAGGGGCAGGATGTCCTCCGCGATCAGGGCATCCCGATAGGCATCCTGAACAAGGTGCTCGACCGCCTCATCGAGGACGACGCCTGGGCCGAGATGCCGCTCCAGCAGCGGCCGCGGTGCCTTGCCGGGCCGGAAGCCCGGGACACGCGTTCGGCGCGCGAGGGCGCGGACCGCATGGCCGATGGCCGCATCGAGACGCTCCGGCGGGAGCTCGATCTCGAGCAGGATGGACGACTTGGGGGCGGGTGTTCGGGTGGTCTGCATCGCCGAGGCAGTATAGGGCGACCGCCCGCACGGCGGGCTGCGGGGCCCGGCTCGCGACGCGAGCCTGGTGGGCGAGGTCGGACTCGAACCGACACGCTGCTCACGCAGCACCGGCTCCTAAGGCCGGCGCGTCTGCCATTCCGCCACTCGCCCAGCGGCGGCAAGTCTAGCGGTCACGCGACGCCTTCCGTGAGACGCCCGCGAGTCGCAAGCCAGGTGCGGCCGCCTCAGGCGGGTTCGTCGTCCTTCGACGCTGCCCGCCGATCGCGGACCTGCTCCAGGCGCGCGGCGAACGACGGACCGTCCGGGGTCAGGAACGCATCCGCGGCTGCTTTCGCGCCGCGGCTGAGGAGGGGGCGCGCGGCCGCCATGAGCAGTCCGGCCTTGACGCCGTCGCGTCCCTTGGCCGACCGCTTGGCGTACTCGGCGAAGTCCCGCTCAAGGGCGCCACGCACGCGGTCGCCGTCACGCCCGAGCTTGCGCAGCGTCTTGTCGACCTCGTCGGGCAGCATGGACTTCGGCATCGGCGCGGGATCTCCCTTGATCGCCCGGCGCGCCGCGCCAAAGAGTCGCTGCGGGCCCTTGAGCACGAGGAAGCCAGCGCCACCGGCGATGGCGGCGGCCTTGGCCGGCGAGCGGCGAACGCGGGCGGGGATGTCCACGGCCGCGCGGGCTGATGCCTCGAGGCCAGTGAGCTCCTCGGCCAAGGCCGCGCGGGCCGCTAGGACCCGTTCGCGCGCGGCAGCTGTGTCTTCAGCCACTCGAAGGTCTCCTTGCTGGTCTCGATCGTCTGGGTCGGATAGAAGCGCGCCTTGAGCGCATCGGCGTCGATGCTCGTTCGCACCATGGCCATCACCTGGAGCGCGATCCACGCGAGATAGCCCACGGTGATGCCGAGGGCGGCGCCGACCTGTGGGCCGAACGTCGGGGCCGTGAGGACACCGACCAGGGCACCGACGATGACGAGGGCGACGACCGCCACCCAGTCGGCGCCACGGACGGCGACGACGAGGCCTCCGACGAGGCCGATGAGCGACCAGAGGACGATAGCCACGACGAGCGGACGGACCTCGGCTTCGATGGCGACGGATGGCGCCAGGGCGTCGCCTATCGCCGCGTAGGCGGCATTGGCCAGGTCCAGCCCCAGGACGACGCCAAGGACCACCGCGGTCGCGACCCCACCCAGGAACGCCGCGCCGACGGACCTGGCCGGTAGCCCGATGGCGACGAAGACGGCCGCCATGGCAAGCGCGACGAACAGGAGCAGGCCGTGCAGGACGCCCCAGCCCATCGATCCGAGCAGCCAGTCGGCGAGGAACAGCGAGGAGCCGACGACGACCAGGATCCCGGCAAGGAATACGAGGGCGAGGGCGGCAGCGGCGAGCGCCACGGCCCGTGCGATCCGACCGCCGATGGCCTTGGCCTCGGTCTTGGCGAGGTCGACGTGCGCCATCGCCAGCTGCCTGGCGGCATCCTTCGTCGTGCCGAATCGAGCGCGGACACCCGGTGCGGCATCGCTCGACGTGGGCGGAGGCGGAGGCGTGTCGGACATCGACCGATGATAGCAGCGCCGCCGCGGCGGCCAGCGGAGCGCTACCCTGCCGAGGTGACGAGCCACGGCCCCGATCCCGGCATGCGCCCGCTGCTTCGCGCCACGATCCTGTCGATCGGCGCCGAGTTGACGGTCGGCGACACGCGCGACACGAACGCCGGTGAGCTGGCTCGGGCCCTCACCGACTCCGGTGTCGCCATCGAGCGCCTGATGGCCGTGCCGGACGTGCTCGACGTCGTGACCGACGCGTTCGCGACGGCCCTCACCCGCTCGGACCTCGTCATCTCGACCGGTGGTCTCGGCCCGACGCCGGACGACCTGACCCGCGAGGCGATCGCGGCGTTGTGCGGCGAGACCCCCATCGTCGACCCCGATCTCGAGCGCTGGCTGCGCGCCCTGTGGCGGCGGCGCGGGCTGCCCTTCCCCGAGATCAACCGCAAACAGGCCTGGCTGATCCCGTCTTCCGTGGCGCTGCCGAACCCGAACGGCACCGCCCCCGGTTGGTACGTGGAGCGGCCGGATGGAGCGATCGTCGTGGCGCTGCCCGGTCCGCCGCGCGAGATGCGGCCGATGTGGATCGATGCGGCACTGCCTCGCCTTCGCCAGCGCAGGCTCGGTCGGCCCTTCACGGCGCGCACGTTCCGGACCACCGGCATCGGCGAATCGCAGCTGGCCGAACTGCTTGGGGACGATCTGCTCCGCGTCGGCAACCCGGAGGTGGCCACGTACGCACGGGCGGAGGCCGTGGACATCCGCGTATCCGCGGTGGACGGACCCGGCTCCGACGGCGTCGAGCGTGATGCCGCCGACCATGTCGCGGAGGTGGCCGCCGTCATCGAGGAGCGCCTCGGCGCGCATATCTGGTCGGAGGGCGACACCACCTGGTCCGGTGCCATCGGCTCGCAGCTTGAGGCCTGCGGCTGGCGGTTGGCCATCGAGGAGCGCGGGACCGGCGGCCAGTTCGCCGTCCTGCTGGGCGACGGGCCGTGGCTGGCCCTCGCTGAGTCGTGGGCAGCCGGGCCAGCAACGCAACCATCCGGCGAGAACACGACCGATCCGGCTGTCGCCGATGCGGCCGTCGCCGATGCGGCAGCCACCGACGCGGCCCGTGCCGTGCGAGACAGAGCGGCGGCCGATGTCGGCGTGGCCGTGCACGCGCGCATCGAGGGCGGCGACACCCTCGTCACGGTGGCCGTCGTCGGACCCTCGATCGAGCGAACCGAGCGGCGCACCGCATTCCTCGGCGGCAGCCAGGGGCGGACCCGCGCCGCCCTCGCTGCGGCAGCCGTCGTGCTTGGCTCGCTCGGCGAGCACGATCCCGGCTGAAGGGTCAGAGCCCGCAGTTCAGCGGTGGGCGGCCAGGGCCAGGCCCGGCATGTCGATGACGGCGATCCCTTCTCGCTCGAGCCGGAGAAGCCCCGCGTCCGCGAACTGGCCGAGCAACTTGTTCACGCTCTGCCGCGTGCAGCCGACCATGGCGGCCAGATCTGCCTGGGTCAGGTTCCGGCGCAGACGGATGGCGCCATCGGGCAGCTGCGTGCCACCTTCACCGGCAAGCCGGACCAGGCGAGCTGCAAGGCGACCGGTGATGTCGAGGAAATGGAGCTCCTCGACGTGGGTCGTCAGTCGGCGGAGCTCGCCGGCGATGGACGCGAGCAGCGCGTCGCGGACCGCCTCCTCGGTGGCGATGAGCTCGCGGAACCGGGCGCGCGGCAGCACGACGGTCTCGGTCGCGACGAGCGCCGTCGCCGATGCCGAGCGCGGCGCGCCATCGAGGAGCGCCACCTCGCCGAACACGGCACCCGGACCGAGCGTGGCCAGGATCGCCTCCTCGCCGGTGTCGGACGGCAACGAGATCTTGATCTCGCCGCTGACGATCACGAACAGCGCGTCGCCCGGATCGCCGATGTGGAACAGCACCTCGCCGCGCTTGAACCGACGCGAGCGCATGCTCGCGGCCAGTCGTTCGAGGGCAGCCGGGTCGAGTCCGCCGAAGAACGGGATCCCCGCCAGCGAGGCAAGCACGGGTTGACCCAGTGTCATGCCGACCATCCTAGCGCTGTCAGCTGGCCGACAGGGACAACGTCACACCCGAGCGACGCGACCCCAGCGCGACACCGTACGATGCCGCGCATGACGAATGCCACCGGCGACCGCCTCCGATTGACCGTGCTCGGGCACAGCACGGCGGCGCCGCACCCTGCGACACCGACGGCCGGATATCTCCTGGAATGGGGCTCGACGGCGATCCTGCTGGACCTTGGCCAGGGCGTGATCCGCAACCTCCAGCGGGTGCGCGACCCGCGCTCGCTCGCGGCGGTCGTCATCGGCCACATGCACGCCGATCACTACCTCGACATCGTCGGCCTCCGCTACCTCTATCCGTGGGGCGAGCGCGCACCCGATCCGCTGCCGATCCACATCCCGCCCGGCGGTCGAAAGCGACTGGACGCCCTGTCCCGCGCGATCTCGGAGCGCGACGGGTTCTTCGACGCGGCCTTCGATGCAGTCGAGTACGACCCGGCCGCGACCCTGCAGATCGGCGATCTCCAGGTCAGCTTCATCCAGGGGCGGCACTACGTCCCAGCCTGGGGTGTCGTGGTGACGGCCCCCGACGGCTCACGACTCGGCTATACGGGCGACACGGGCCCGTCTGACGTGGTGGCGGAGGGTATGCGCGGCGTCGACCTGCTGCTCGTGGAAGCGGCCCTCCACGACGCCGCATTCGACGATCCGGAACGAGGCCACATGACGCCGCAGGAGGCCATCGCGCTGGCCGTGGCTGCGCAGGCGCGCGCTGCCCTCCTCGTGCATTACGGGCCGGCCCGGCGGTCCGACATGGATCGGCTGTGCGCTGGTGCGCCACTCCCCGTCCAGCCGGCACTCGATGGGCTGACGATCACCGTCGAGCCAGCCGGCGGCGGCGTCGACGCGACGGCGACCGCGCCGGGATCCCGGAGCGCCTGACCGGGTCAGTCGCCCCCTGGCCCTGCCCGCCGCGCGGACGTGCCGGCCGCGCGAACGGTCTGCGCCGCTGCGACGGCTGCCTCCCGCGCGCCCTCCGCTCGCCGCTCGTCCGCATCGGCCGCGCCCGGGTCGACCGCGCGGGCCAATCCGGCGGCACGAGCCCACAGCCGCGCCGATTCGTCCGCGGCTCCCATCGCCATCGCCATGGCGGCCGCCTCTCGGAGCAGCGGCAACGCCCGCACGATGTCGCCAGCCGCCGCCAGGTGCATGGCCACGTGCCCCGGCGCAGCCGTCTCCGCGCGGGCACCCAGGTACGCCGCGACCTGGGCATGCAGTTGACGGCGCCGGGTGGCGAGCATGCCGGCGTACGCGGCATCGTGGATCAGGGCGTGCGCAAAGCGCCACGACCCGTCGTCGCCATCGGTCGGCGTGACGAGGGCGCTCGACGCCAGGCGCTCCCACGTCGCGTCGGTGATCACGGAGCCGCCCTGGGCGACCAGTTCCTCGACCAGTCGTGGCCGGAACCAGACGCCGATCACGGCCGCCACATCAAGGGCCGAGCGCGCGTCGGCGTCGAGCGCATCGATGCGGGCACCGAGCACCGCGCGGAGCGTGAGCGGGACCCGATCGGCGCCGCCGCCGACCATGTCCACCCGGCCGTCCCGTCGGGCCAGCGTCCCATCCTCCAGGAAGGCCCGCACGGTCTCGGTCACGAACAGTGGATTGCCGGCCGTGCGCTCGTGAATCCGCCGCGCCCCGTCGGCATCCACCGCGGCTCGCGCCACGAGCGTGGCCAGCTGTGCCGTTTCGGGCTCGGACAGGCCGGGCAGATCGAGGCGCGAGATCCCCTGGCGCCCGACCAGCCGTTCGAGTCGGTCGGGTCGGCTGCCGACGAGCACGACCAGCGGCATCCGCGTCGCGGCATCCATGAGCAGATCGACCAAGCCCTCGCTCGAGCCGTCCAGCCAGTGCAGGTCGTCCACGACGACGACGCGGGGCCCGAAGCACTCGATCATCCGCTGGATGTACCGTCCGGCTACCTCACCGAGCGTCGCGGCGACCTCCGCCGGGTCGGACGGGGCGTCCGGCGCCTCGGCCTCCCAGCCGGAGAACGACGCATCCCGCGCGACGGCCGCGATGGCGCCCCCGTAGCGCCGCACGTCGTGCGGGTCGAGGTCCGGCGCAAAGAGAAGGCCCCGAGCGAGCGTGCCGGAATCCACACCCTGTTCGTCGGCGACGGTCTGCGCGAAGAGCCGCGCATAGCGGTAGGCCTCACCTCGCCCGTACGAGACGCTCTCCGTCCAGGTCCAGGCGAACCCCGCGGCACGTGCGGCGACCGCGGCAGATCCGAGCAGCCGCGACTTGCCCATGCCGGCCTCGGCGACGACGACGATCGTCTCGCCGATCCCGGTCCGAGCGCAGCGCTCGATCGCCGCCGCGATGACCGTCGACTCGCGCTCACGTCCGACGAGCGGTCCGGCGACACCTGCCGCGTAGGGTGACCACGAGCGCATATCGAGCTCCCCGCGCAACGCGAAGAGCTCGGTCGGCGTCGACTGGCCGCGCAGGACGACGGTCCCGCGCTCGTCAGTGGTGAGTCGGCCGCGGGCAGCCTGGACCGTGGCTGCGTCGATGATGATCTCGCCGGGCTGCGCGAGCGACTGGATGCGAGCCGCCGTGGTGATCGCCTCACCGGTCAAGGCCAGATCCCCATCTCCGCCCGGCACGCGGCGACCGGCCACCACCTCTCCTGTCGCGATCCCGATCCGGACCTCGAGCGGCTCGCCGATGAGCGATCCGGCGGACGCGCCGCCCAGGTCGCGCAGGGCGGCCCGGATCGACAGGGCCGCGAGCGCGGCTCGCTCCGCGTCATCGCCATGTGCGGTCGGCCATCCGAAGACCGCGAAGACGGCGTCGCCGATGAACTTCTCCCGCGTCCCGCCAAGCCGCTCGATGTTGTCGGCCATGGTGGCCAGGGCCGTGCTCACGCGCGCACGGACGACTTCCGGGTCGAACTCCGCGAGCATCCGGACGTAGTCCACGAGGTCAGCGAAGAGCGCCGTCACGACGCGCCGGTCGCCACCCCGCAGCGGGTCCTCCGGCTGATCGAAAAGCGCCGCGACCAACGCCGTCCCGCAGCGGTCGCAGAACCTCGCGTCGGGCGCTCCCCGGGCTCCGCACGATGGGCAGCGCACGGCAGGGCCCGTCCCGTCAGCTGATGGTCAGGACCGGCCGGGATTCCGCCGTCGCGGTCCGCACGCTCATCCGGGCGGCGACCGTCTGGGCGACGGAGGTCAAGGCTCGGGCCGCGGGGCCCGGCTCGCGCTGGGCCACGGCTGGCACTCCGACATCGCCACCCTGGCGGACCGTGATGTCGAGCGGCACCCCGCCGAGATACTCGACGCCGTGCTTCGCGGCGAACCGTTCCCCGCCACCGCGGCCGAAGATCTCGGTCAGCTCGCTGCAGTGGGGACAGGCGAAGGCCGTCATGTTCTCGACCAACCCAAGGATCGGGACGTTCATCCGCTGGAACATCGCGAGCGCCTTGCCGACATCGCTGAGGCTGACCTCCTGCGGCGTCGTGACGAGGACGGCGCCGCTGATCGGCACAGCCTGGGCCAGTGTCAGCTGGGCGTCCGACGTGCCGGGCGGCAGGTCGATGACCAGGTAGTCGAGGTCGCCCCACTCGACGTCGCGCAGGAACTGCTGGATCGCGCCGCCGATGAGTGGGCCGCGCCACACGATCGGCTGGCCCTCCGGCACGAAGAACTGGATCGAGATCATCTTGACCCCGAAGCGCTCGATCGGGGTGATCTTGTTGTTTGCGCTCGCCGTCGGCTGGCCCTCGGCGCCCATCATCTGCGGGATGTTCGGACCGGTGATGTCGCCGTCGAGGAGGCCGACCGTCGCCCCTGCCTGGGCCAGCGCGACCGCCAGATTGACGCTGACCGTGCTCTTCCCGACGCCACCTTTGCCGGAGGCGACCGCGATGATGTTCTTGACGCCCGGAACGAGCTGTTCGGCCTGCCGCGGCGTGGCGCGGCGCACCATCGCGCCCCAGGTGATGTCGACGCCGTCGACGCCGATCCCGGTCATCGCCGCGCGCGCATTGCCCTCGATCTCGTCCTTGAGCGGACAGGCGGGCGTCGTCAGTTCGATGGTGAAGCTGACCCGGGTGCCGTCGATGGCGATCGACTTCACCATGTCCAGGGTCACGATGTCACGCCCGAGCTCGGGCTCCTGGACCTGGCGCAGCGCATCGAGGACGGCCGATTCGGTGATAGCGGTCATGCGGGTGAGCGACCTCGTTTCTGGCACATGGGACGTCGATATCGTACTCCCGCTCACCGAACCCGGCCGCGACGCGCGGCGCGCGGCGATGCACGGCGGTCGGTCGAGCGCCCTGTCGCGGAGCCGGACGCGGTCACGGACGCGGTCACGTGGCGACTCCGTCGGCGGATGATGCGAAACCGATGGTCGTTCGGCACCGAACCGTGCGAATCCCGCAGCCTCGACGCGACACCTCTGCGAACCCCGCGTCCTTGACACCCCGGTGAGTGCGCCCATATCCTCGGCCGGTCCGGGGCCACCGATCCCTGGCCGATCGGGCACGAGTCGCGGAGGAGCGAGGCGGCCTGGTCGCGTCCGACCGGACGCCCCACCCCGGGACGCAGGAAGTGCGAGCGAACGTGCCCGACGTCGACGTCAGACTCGTGGATGTGGTGAAGCGGTTCGGCGATGCCGTCGCCGTCGACCACATCAGCCTGGAGGTCCAGGACGGCGAATTCTTCAGCCTGCTCGGTCCATCCGGCTGCGGCAAGACGACGACCCTGCGCATGATCGGCGGGTTCGAGGAGCCCACGTCGGGCCTGATCGAACTACAGGGCAAGGACGTCACGTGGCTCCCGCCGTACCAGCGGAACGTGAATACCGTCTTCCAGAGCTACGCCCTCTTCCCGCACCTGTCCATCTTCGAGAACGTGGCCTTCGGTCTGCGTCGCAAGAAGGTCAAGGCCAGCGAGGTCAAGTCCCGCGTCACTGAGATGCTCCAGCTCGTCGAGCTTCCCGGATACGAGAAGCGCAAGCCGACCCAGATCTCCGGCGGTCAGGCGCAGCGTGTCGCCCTCGCCCGAGCCCTCATCAACCGGCCCGCGGTGCTCCTGCTCGACGAACCGCTCGGCGCGCTGGACCTCAAGCTTCGACGCCAGATGCAGGTCGAACTCAAGCGCATCCAGCAGGAAGTGGGCATCACCTTCATCTACGTGACCCACGACCAGGAAGAAGCCATGACGATGTCCGACCGGATCGCTGTCATGAACAAGGGCCACTACGAGCAGTTGGGCGATCCGGCGAGCCTGTACGAACGCCCGACGACACGCTTCGTGGCGGGGTTCTTGGGCATCAGCAACCTGCTCTCCGGGATCGTCGAGGACACGTCCGGCGAGCTGGCCGTCGTGCGTCTGGGCGATGACACGCGCGTCCGCGCGCCCAGCGCCCTGGTCGGCCGCGACACGAACGTGAGCATCGGGATCAGGCCGGAGAAGATCCGCCTGCGCGAACCGAACGAATCCATCCCTGAGGGCCACAATCAGATGGCAGGGGTCGTGCGCGACGCGTCCTACCTCGGGGTCAGCACCCAGTACGAGGTCGAAGCGAGGGGCGGAGCGCGCCTGACCGTGTACGAACAGAACGTGGAACGTGCCAGCCGGACCGAACTCTGGTCGCCAGGCGAAGCGGTCCTGCTCACGTGGTCACCGGACCACTGCTTCATCGTCAAGGACGACGTCCGCACCGCGGGCGCTTCCCCCGGCGAGAAAGGAAAACGCTCATGAATCGACCGATCCTTGAGACCGCAGAGGTCACCCGTCGTCGCTTCCTCCAGGGCACGGCCCTGACCGGCGCCGCCGCCTTCCTTGCCGCCTGCGGCACGAGCGGCACGGGAAGCCAGGCACCGAGCGCCTCCGTGCCAGTCGACGGCAGCACGCCACCGCCAGTCGATCAGTCACCGTCAGCGGAGCTGAATTTCGCGAACTGGCCGCTGTACATTGACACCGATGACGCGGACAGTACCAAGCACAAGACGCTCGAGGACTTCACCGCCGAGTACGGCACCAAGGTCAAGTACTCCGAGGTCATCAACGACAACAACGAGTTCTTCGGCACCATCAAGGCGCCGCTCGAGGCCGGCCAGGACAGCGGCTGGGACCTCGTCGTCCTGACGCAGTGGATGGCCGCGCGGATCATCCGGCTCGGCTGGGCAGACAAGTTCGATGCGGCGAACCTCCCGACGTACGCCGCCAACCTCGAGGACGCCTATCGCGCCCCCGACTTCGACCCGGGCAACGAATACCACGCGCCGTGGCAGGCCGGTATGACCGGCCTGGGCTTCGATAGCGCGGTGACCGGCGAACTCACGAGCTCGGCTGCCCTGTGGGATCCTCAGTGGAAGGGCCGCATCACCTACCTGTCGGAGATGCGCGACGCCGTCGGCCTGACCCTGTGGAAGCTGGGCTACGACCCGGCCGCCGTCACGACCGATCAGTTCGACGAAGCGATCGCCGAGATGCAGGGTGCGGTCGACGCCGGGATCGTTCGGGCCTTCACGGGCAACGACTACGCGGAGGACCTCGTGGCCGGCAACGTCGTCGTTGCCATGGCCTGGTCCGGCGACATCATCCAGAAGCAGCTCGAGAAAGAGTCCCTGCGCTTCGCGATCCCCGCCGAGGGGGGCGCGCTGTGGTACGACAACATGCTCATCCCGAAGGGCGCGGCGCACAAGTACACCGCGGAGCTGTTCATCGACTTCGTGTATCGCCCGGCCATCGCGGCCCAGATCGCGGCGTGGGTGAACTACATCGTGCCGGTCAAGGGCGCGCGCGAGGAACTCGCCAAGATCGACGCCGAGCTGGCCGACAACGTGCTCATCTTCCCGACGGCCGAGATGCTGTCGCAGGTGTCGGCGTTCCGGTCGCTGGATGAGGACGAGGAGACGTACTTCAACGACCAGTTCTCGGCGTTGACCGGCGTCTGATCGGCACGACCCGCCCGCGGCGACCAACGCGCCGCAGCGGGCACAAGGGAGGGTGAGTGGGCAGCTTCCTGCACCGGCATCACGGGTGGATCCCCTACCTGCTGCTGGCACCCGGGCTCCTGTGGCTCGCGATCTTCTACGTTTACCCAGCGTTCCAGATGTTCATCACGTCCTTCTGGACCGGGTCCGTGGAAAGTGGCTTCACCTTCTCGCTCGACAACTGGACGACCTATCCGGAGGCCCTCGACCGCTACTCCCAGCAGTTCGGTCGATCGCTCGTGTACGCGGGCGCGGCGACGGTCCTCACCTTCCTGATCGCCTATCCTCTCGCCTACGCCATCGCCTTCCGCGGCGGGCGCTACAAGAACCTGATGCTGTTCATGGTCGTTGCGCCGTTCTTCACGAGCTTCCTGCTGCGAACGGTCAGCTGGAAGATCATCCTCGGTGACGATGGACTGGTCCTCGGCCCGCTCAAGGCCATCGGGATCCTCGACCCGGGATTTCGCGTGCTGGCCACGCCGATCGCCGTCATCTCCGGGATCACCTACAACTTTCTGCCGTTCATGACGCTGCCCATCTATGTGTCCCTGGAGAAGATGGACCGGCGCCTGACCGAGGCCGCCGAGGACCTGTACGCCGGCCCGTGGCGGCCTGGCGGGACCATCGCCGGTGCGGTGACGGGAGCCGTTCTCTTCGCGCTGCTCGGGTTCGCCTTCGAACTCGAGGTGCCCATCTCGATGCTGGCCGGCGCGCTGCTCGGTGCCGTCGTCGGGACCGTCTTCCTCACCGAATCCTTCGTTCGCGTCGCGCTGCCACTGTCGCTGCCGGGCGTCTTCGCAGGTTCGCTGCTCGTCCTGATCCCGGCGTTGGGCGACTACGTCAACGCCTCGCTGCTGGGCAACCCGAGTACGAACATGATCGGCAATGTGATCCAGAGCCGGTTCCTGACCAACGCCGACTATCCGACCGCGTCCGCCCTGAGCTTCATCCTGATGGTCGGGATCCTGGTCGCCGTCGCGGTCTACGCGCGCCTCCTCGGCACGGAGAACCTGACCGCTGGACGGAGCGTCTAGGGTGACCGCGATGACGATGCGGACTCGACCTGCTCGCCCACTCCGCGATCGCATCCGGCGCTTCCTGGATCGCTACCTGCTGTGGGCGTATGCGTTCCTGGCGATCGGCTACCTGATGCTCCCGGTCGCTGTCATCGCCCTGTTCTCCGTGAATGACCCGGTCGGTCGCAGCAATGTGGCGTGGCGGGGCTTCACCCTGCAGTACTGGTTGGATCCGTTCGGGGTGCCCGGCCTGGGCGATGCCGTCCTGACCAGCCTGCGCATCGCCGTCCTGTCGACGATCGTCGCCACGGCGCTCGGGACCCTCATCGCGCTCGCCCTCGTGCGCTACCAGTTCCGCGCTGCGGGGCCGGCCAATCTGCTGATCTTCCTGCCCATGGCGACGCCGGAGATCGTACTTGGCGCGTCACTCTTGACGATGTTCGTGGCGATCAGCCGGCCGCCGTTCTTCCCACTCAATGAACTGACCATCCTGATCGCCCACATCATGTTCAACATCAGCTTCGTGGTGGTGACCGTTCGCGCCCGGCTATCCGGCCTCGACCGGCACCTCGAGGAGGCCGCCATGGACCTGGGTGCGACGGAGTGGGCGACCTTCTGGCGGATCACGTTCCCGCTGATCCTGCCGGGCATCATGGCGGCGGCCTTGCTTGCGTTCAGCCTGTCCATCGACGACTTCGTCATCACCAACTTCACCGCGGGCCGCACGGTCACGTTCCCGATGTACATCTGGGGCGCCGCCCGGATCGGCGTCCCCGTCCAGGTCAATGTCATCGGCACGGCGATCTTCGCCGTCGCTGTCGGCCTTGTCGCGCTGTCGGTGGTCTTCCAGCGGCGCGGGTCTCGCTGAGATGATCGATTCCGCCGCGGCGCGCAGCACGGACACTGCGCTCCCCGATCATGCCGTCGTCCCGGCGGTCTGGGGCCGCATCACGAACCTCGACATCGATCGCGGCGAGGGATCGTGGCTGATCACCAGGGATGGGCAGCGCTACCTCGATTACAGCTCGGGGATCGGCGTCACGAACACGGGGCACGCCCACCCGCGCGTCGCCGCCGCCGTGGCCGCGCAGGCCCACAAGCTGCTCCACGGTCAGCAGAACATCATGTTCCACGAGCCGGGCCTGCGCCTCTACGAGCGGCTGCCTCGGCTGCTCCCCGGCGGTCCATACCAGGCCTTCCTGTCGAACAGTGGCGCGGAGGCGGTGGAGGCGGCCGTCAAGCTGGCCCGCGTCGCCACCGGACGGCCGGCCATCATCGCCTTCCGCTACGGCTATCACGGCCGCACGGCCCAGACGATGGCGCTGACCACGGCCAAGGACGTCTACCGCGGAGCGTTCGAACCGCTGCCCGGATCCGTCTATCACACAGCCTATCCGTACTGCTACCGCGCGCCGGGCGGCGGCCACCCTCCTGACGCCTGCACCTGCGACTGGGAGGCCCAGTTGGACCTCACCTTCCACCAGTTCATCTATCCGGACCGCGTGGCGGCGATCATCCTGGAGCCAGTCCTCGGCGAAGGTGGGTACGTGGTGCCACCGCCCGGGTTCCTGCCACGCTTGCGCGAGATCACCGCGGAGCACGGCATCCTGCTCATCGCCGACGAGGTCCAGACCGGGTTCGGACGGACCGGCGAGATGTTCGCGGTGCGCCATTGGGACGTCGAGCCCGACATCCTGGTCATGGCCAAGGGCATCGCGTCCGGCCTACCCCTGTCGGGCATCCTGGCCAGGACCGAGTTGATGGACCGCTGGAAGCCCGGGACCCACGGCGGTACGTACGGCGGCAACGTGGTCTCGTGCGCGGCCGCCAACGCGACCCTCGATGTCATCGAGGATGAGGGTCTCGTCACCAACGCCCGGGAGCGTGGTGACCAGTTGCTGGGCGGCCTGCGCTCGCTCCAGGCTCGCTACCCGTCGATCGGTGACGCGCGCGGCCTCGGCCTCATGGCCGCGCTCGAGCTGATCAAGCCGACTGACGGGCTGGCCCGCACGCCAGATCCCGACCTCACCCGGCGGATCCAGGCCGAGGCACTGGCACGGCACCTCATCGTGCTCACGGCCGGGACCTACGTGAACGTCATCCGGATCATCCCGCCCCTGGTGACGACCGCAGCCGAGGTCGATCAGGCGCTGGGGATCCTCGACGAGGCACTGGCCGCCGCCGGCGCCTGACGACCCGTTTGAGCCGTTCGGCCCGTCCCGGTCATGACCGATGGATGGGTGGCCGCGCGAGCACCAGGGTGGATGATCGATGTGGACGACATCTCGAGTCCGAGTCGTCCGACGGCCCTGGAGGCATCCCATGCGCACCCTGCTCGCTCACGACGGTTCTGACGGCGCCGAGACCGCGCTTCGGCTCGTGGCCAGCCTGCCACGTCCCACGCCGGCCACGGTCCACGCGGTCCGCGTCATCGAACCCCTCTACGATCTCTTCGGGATGCCGACCGTCGATGTCGGCGTGGCCGATGCCACGTTCGGCGCCGGCGAGATAGGCCTCGCGGATCTCCAGGCTCAGGTCGGCAACCTGGCGGCGGACGATCTATCGGTCGAAACGGAGGTCGTCATCGGGCGCCCGGCGTCGGTCATCGTGAAGGTCGCGACCTCCATCGAGGCGGACGTGATCGCGATGGGAAGCCGTGGTCGTGGTCCCATGACGAGCATGCTTCTGGGTTCCGTGTCGGCCGAAGTCGTCGAGCATGCGCCGTGCCCGGTCATCGTCGCGCGACGAGCGACGATGGACCATGTGATCGTCGCGGTCGATGGGTCCGAGATGACCGAGCTGGTCGTCGACGCCGTCATCCGCCTCGGATGCTTCACGGGACGACGACTCGAGGTCGTCGCCGTGGCGCCCTCGCCGGTACCTGGCCCCGCCGTCATGCTCGCCGGCGGCTACGGCATGTCGATGACCTGGTTCGAGGACGGGATGCGTGCTGCGCGCGAGGCGTTGACGACCGCGGCGACGGGCGCAGCTGCGCGCTTCACCGAGGCTGGCCTCGATGCGAGCTGGTCCGTCCCGGAGGGCGACGTGTCGGCGACGCTCGTGGATCACGTTCGGACATCGGGGGCCGACGCCATCGTGCTTGGCACCCGCGGTCGGACGGGCCTGGACCGGCTCCTGCTCGGGAGCGTGGCCCGCAACGTCCTGCATCACGCTGACGCCACGGTCGTGGTCGTGCCTCGTTCCTGAGCCCGCTGCGGGGGCGTTTCTGTGGTCCGGGAGCCCCGTCAGGTCGTCGCCAGTTCCCTGACGGCGGCCGCGATGATCCGATCCTCGCGGGAACGCACGCGGAGGACGGCCGGCCCGGCACCGGTGGACAGCACACCATCGCCGTCATCGCCGGCCGTCGCCGTCAGCGGCGGGATCCCGAGCGCGCCGAGACGGGCCACGATCGCGGTCCGGATGACGCCCGATGCCTCTCCGATGCCGCCGGTCATGACCACGCCGTCCAGCGCCGTCAGGCGAGTCGCCGCCGCGGCGATGGCCGCCGCCGCACGATCCACGAACACGTCCACGGCGAGCTGCGCCGGTGCGTCGCCGTCCGCCACGCGGGCCAGCAGCTCGCGCATGTCCCCGGTCCCGGCCAGGGCCAGCAGCCCGGAGCGCTGCTGGAGGTCCGCCTCCAGGTCGTCGGGTGCATGGCCGGCGCGCGCCAGAGCCGTGACGATGCCCGGATCCAGCGAGCCGGCGCGCGTCGCCATGACCAGGCCCTCCAGCGGCGTGTACCCCATCGACGTGTGGACCGAGTGCCCACCGGAGACCGCCGTCACCGACGCGCCGGCGCCCAGGTGCGCGACGACCAGGCCGAGGGCCGCCGCCGGTCGGCCGAGGAGGACGGACGCTCGCCGCACCGCCCAGTCGACCGACAAGCCATGGAAGCCATAGCGACGTAGACCGAGCTCGTCGCGCCAGGCCGCCGGGACGGCATACGTGCGGTCCACCTCGGGCAGGCCGGCATGGAATGCCGTGTCGAAGCAGACCACCTGGGGCACATCGGGCGCGAGGGAGGCCATCGCGGCGATCGTCGCGATGGCGGGCGGCATGTGGAGCGGCGCCAGCGGCACGAGTGCCTCGAGCGCGCCGACGAGGTCGGCGTCGACCAGGGCCGGGGCGAACAAGTCCGTCCCGCCGTGGACGATGCGGTGACCGATGCCCGACAGGCTGCCCGGGTCGTCGACACCGATCTTGGCGAGGACCCGCTCCAACGTGACCGGCACACGATCATCGTCCGCCCAACGACGCGTGGTCGTGGCAAGGGCCGGCAGGTCGACCGTCGCGTCGGCCGGATCCGTCCCGGATGCCGGCACGAGGACGGCGGCCTTGAGCGTGCTCGACCCCGCGTTGAGGACGAGGATCCGGCCCTCCGGCGAGGTCACCCGGGCCAGGTCCAGTCGCGGATGGCCGGGTCGTCGTCGCCGACCTCGCGGGTGTACTGGCGGGCTGCCAGGCGACGGTCGACCATGGCCTGTCGCAGGTGCGCGGCATGCTCGCCGAGGCTCGGCACGCGATCGATCACGTCGATCACGAGATGGAAGCGATCGAGGTCGTTGAGCATGACCATGTCGAACGGCGTGGTCGTGGTGCCCTCCTCCTTGTACCCGCGAACGTGCAGGTTCGCATGGTTCGTCCGCCGATACGTCAGGCGGTGGATGAGCCATGGATAGCCGTGGTAGGCGAAGACGATCGGCCTGGAGGTCGTGAACAGCGCGTCGAACTCCGCGGCACGCAGCCCGTGCGGGTGCTCCGTCTCATCCTGGAGGCGCATCAGGTCCACGACGTTGATGACCCGAACCTTCAGATCCGGCAGGTGCTGGCGGAGCAGGTCGACGGCGGCCAGCGTCTCCAGCGTGGGCACGTCGCCGGCGCAGGCCATGACCACGTCGGGCTCGCCGCCCTGGTCGGAGCTCGCCCACGGCCAGATGCCGATGCCGCGCGCGCAGTGGGCCACGGCCTCGTCCATCGACAGCCACTGCAGCGCGGGTTGCTTGCCCGCGACGATGACGTTGACGTAGTTGCGGCTGCGCAGGCAGTGATCGGCGACCGACAGCAGGGTGTTCGCGTCGGGCGGCAGATAGACCCGGATGTGCTCCGCCTTCTTGTTGACCACCAGGTCGATGAAGCCCGGGTCCTGGTGCGTGGAACCGTTGTGGTCCTGGCGCCAGACGTGGCTGGACAGCAGGTAGTTGAGCGACGCGATGGGGCGGCGCCACGGGATGTTCGCTGTCGACTTCAGCCACTTGGCGTGCTGGTTGAACATCGAGTCGATGATGTGGATGAACGCCTCGTAACAGTTGAACAGCCCGTGTCGGCCGGTCAGCAGGTAGCCCTCCAGCCAGCCCTGGCACAGATGCTCGGACAGGATCTCCATGACCCGCCCATCCGGGGCGAGGTGGTCGTCGGTCGGGAGCGTCTCGGCGACCCACGTCCGCTCCGTCGCTTCGAACACCGGGCCGAGCCGGTTGGAGGCGGTCTCGTCCGGGCCCATCAGCCGGGAGCTGCGCGGGTTCTGGCGGATGACGTCGGCGAGCATGTCGCCGAGCCTGCGGGTGGCCTCGCCCATGGTCGCGCCAGGGGCCGGCACGTCCACGGCGTAGTCGCGGTAATCGGGCAGACGCAGATCGCGCAGGAGCTCCCCACCGTTGGCGACCGGGTTGGCACTCATCCGTCGCGCGCCGACCGGCGCCAGCTCGGCCAGGGCCGGGACCAGCGCCCCATCGGGGGTGAACAGTTCTTCAGGCCGATAGCTGCGCATCCACGCCTCCAGGATGGCCCGGTTGGCGTCGTTGGTGCGGACTTCGCTCATCGGCACCTGGTGCGATCGCCAGTTGCCCTCCACGGGCAGGCCGCCGATCGTCTTCGGCCCCGTCCAACCCTTGGGCGTGCGCAGGATGATCATCGGCCAACGCGGCCGCACGAGCGGCGCGTCGGCGGGCGCCTCGCGGGCGCCTCGCTGGATGGCCGCGATCTCGTCCAGGGCGGCGTCGAGCGTCGCTGCGAAGGCCTGATGGACGGTCAGCGGGTCATCGCCCTCCACGACGTGGACCGTATGGCCATAGCCCTCGAACAGGGAATACAGTTCGGCCTCGGGGATGCGCGCGAGGACCGTCGGGTTGGCGATCTTGTAGCCGTTGAGGTGCAGGATGGGCAGGACGACGCCGTCAGTGCGCGGATCGAGGAACTTGTTGGAGTGCCACGAGGCCGCCAGCGGTCCGGTCTCGGCCTCGCCGTCACCGACCACGCAGGCGACCAGCAGGTCCGGGTCGTCGAACGCCGCGCCGTACGCGTGGGCCAGCGAGTAGCCGAGCTCGCCGCCCTCGTGGATGCTCCCAGGAGTCTCGGGTGCGACGTGCGACGGGATGCCGCCCGGGAAACTGAACTGGCGGAACAGGCGGCGCATGCCCGCGAGGTCCTGGCTGATCGTCGGGTAGACCTCGCTGTACGTCCCTTCCAGATAGGCGTTGGCGACCAACCCGGGACCGCCGTGACCCGGTCCCGTGATATAGATCGCGTCGAGGTCTCGCTCGCGGATGGCCCGGTTGAGGTGGGCGTAGATGAGGTTCAGGCCGGGCGTCGTGCCCCAGTGACCCAGCAATCGCGGCTTGGTGTGCTCGGGCAGGAGCGGCTCACGCAGGAGCGGGTTGTCCAGCAGGTAGATCTGGCCGACCGACAGGTAGTTCGCCGCCCGCCAGTAGGCGTCGATGCTGCGCAGCGTCTCGGCGTCGAGCGGGCCGGGCTGGCG
>JBKJHI010000164.1:0-50344 GCA_046599085.1 Candidatus Limnocylindrales bacterium | reverse complement strand
ACACCATCGCCAGCCTCCGACCGAAGTACCCCCCCGTCGACGACGACGTCCCCGCCGACCTGACGATCACCTGATCCGCCGGGTAGCGGATCGCGCGACCGGATGACATGGTGATCGTCAGGTCGGCGGGGACGTCGTCGTCGACGGGGGGGTACTTCGGTCGGAGGCTGGCGATGGTGTCGGCCAGGATCGTTGCGACAGCCAGGTTGCGGAACCACTTGCGATCTGCGGGGATGACGTACCACGGCGCCTGCTCGGTCGAGGTCTTCGTCAAGGCCTCATCGAAGGCGGCCTGATAGTCGTCCCAGCGTGCGCGCTCGGCGAGGTCGCCCATCGAGAACTTCCAGCGCTTCGTGGGATCGTCGAATCGCGCCTGGAACCGCTCGCGCTGCTCCTCGCGGTCGATGGACAGGAAGAACTTGACGATCGTCGTTCCGTTCTCGACGAGGAGCTCTTCGAAGGCAAGGATCTGGTCGTACCGCCTGGACCAGACCCGCTTCGGGACGAGGTCGTGCACCCGCACGACGAGGACGTCCTCGTAATGCGATCGGTTGAAGATGCCGATCTCGCCTTTGCGCGGCACGGCCTTGTGGACGCGCCACAGGTAGTCGTGCGCCAGCTCGTCCGCACTCGGGACCTTGAACGAAGTCACCGGGCAGCCCTGCGGGTTGAACGCTTCCATGACCTTGTTGATCGTGCCGTCCTTGCCGGCCGCATCGATGCCCTGGAGGACGACCAGCACCGCGTGCTTCGATTCCGCCCACAGGCGATCCTGGAGGTCCGCGAGCCGGTGGAGCTGGCGTTCGAGCTCCGGCGCAGCGCGCTCCTTGTCCCAGCCGTGCGTGGCGTCCGTGTCGAGCTTCGAGAGCCGGACGCGCGAACCGGGAGATATCCGGAGGGCGTCGCGAAGGTCAGTCGTGCGTGCTGTCGGCATCAGCGTATGGTGCCACGGCCACCCCGCTCGATGAGGTCAGTGTCGCGATGTCAGTCACCCGTTCATTCCGCCACTTCCGGCATCCCGTCAATGTCGCGATGGAGGCTGACGCACCGTTCGGGGCGCGGATCGCCGATCGCGTCACGGGATTCCTCGGCAGCTGGCGATTCGTCCTGATCCAGTCGGGCATCGTCGTGGCCTGGATCGCCGGCAACATCATCCTGCTCTTCCGGTTCGATCCGTACCCGTTCATCCTGCTGAACCTGGCCTTCTCCACCCAGGCTGCGTACGCGGCGCCGCTGATCCTCCTTGCCGGGAATCGCGCGGCGAAGCGCGACCGGTTGACCCTGGAGCACGCGGCGTCGCAGGCGGACGTCGAGGAGTCGCAGAACGAGGAACTGTTGCTCGGCAACCGACAGATCCTGGAGCGGGTGGTCAGGCTGGAGGAGACGATCATCGCCCTCGAGCGGTCGATCGCGGCCGCGGTGGTCCGCTTGGAGCAGGTGGACGGTGATGCCGGCCGACCATGACCTCGCGCGACTCGGGGCTCAGCTTGCGGCGGCGCGCGCGTCGTAGGCCCGCCGGCGCTCGATCGGTGGCTCCAACAGCTCGTGGACGATGTCGTCTGGCCCGAAGAAGTAGCAGGCCTGGCCGCCGCGGTTGACGCCCGCCGTGATCTCGTTCGGTGGCGTCACGAACCGGATCCCCGCCGCGACGAGCCGTTCGTACGTGGCGTCGGCGTCGTCCACCGCGATGGCCAGATGGGCCTGGCCTGGATCGCGGATCTCGCGCGCCAACGGGCGTCCGTCGGGCGACACGTAGCGGACCAGCTCAAGGTCGTGCGTCGACAGGCCCCGAGGCTGGCCTGGCGCAGCGAGCTGGGCCACTTCCAGGACGGCGTCGGGGTACCCGACCAGCCGGCGCGTGTAGTCGTTGTCCTGGGTCTGCCGGTGGACGAGCTCGAAGCCGAGGAGGTCGCGATAGAACGCGATCGCAGCCTCGAGGTCGGACACCGTGAAGCTGAAGTGCCAGATGCCATAGGCGTGCATGGGTGATCCTCGTAGGTGGGGTTGGCGGGCAGCCCGAGGAGGAGGTTCGGGCTGCCCGCCGGGAGATGCAAGCGAACGGTCAGGCGACGGGCGGTCGCCCAGCCAGGATGTCGTCGGCGATGGGTGAGGGATAGCATCGAGCGCCCGCGCCGCCGTCGACCGCGAGGTTCGCGCCGGTCACGAACGATGCGTCGTCCGACAGCAGGAACGCCACGACCGAGGCGACCTCGGCAGGGCGTCCGACGCGGCCGAGTGCCGCGTACGCCGAGAGCGTGGCAAACGCGGCATCGGGATCCGGTGCGCGCTCGACGGCGCGCTGGTTCCATTCCGTCCAGATCGCGCCGGGGTCCACCGTGTTGGAGCGGATCCCGGCTGGTCCGTATTCGACCGCCAGGTTGCGACTGAACCCGAGGACGCCCGCCTTGCTGAACTCATAGGCGGCCCAGTTCGGGAACGCCGCGTGTCCGTGGATGGAGCTGATGCTGACGATGGACCCGCCGGATCGCTGCGAGAGGAACGTCTGGACCGCGACGGACGAGGCCCAGTAGGTCCCCTCGACGTTGACGCGAAGCAGTCGCTGGACGGCATCCGGGTCTGGCTTGTGGACGGAGTCGCTGGCCACGATCGCTGCGTTGTTCACCCAGCCGAGCAGCGGCGCATGCGCGACAGCCGCGTCCCGCGCTGCCTTGAGTGAAGCCATGTCCATCACGTCGCCCGCGAGGACCGATCCGGCTCGACCGCGGTCGGCGAGCCACGCCGTGGCGTCCGCGGCCGTGGCCGGGTCGATCTCGATGCCGACGGTCGCCCACCCATCATCGGACAGCCGCTCCAGGATGGCGCGACCAAGACCCTGCCCGGACCCGGTCACCACGACGCTGCGTGCGGCGGTCGTCATGACGCCACCGGCATGGCCTGGTCCGTCGTCGGAGCCGCGAGCGATGTACGTCCAGGCGGCAACTCGACGAGGAGGATGGCGACGTCGTCTGGTGCCCGGCACACGATCACCCGGATGCCGCCGCCATCGGGCAGCGTCTGCGGGACGATCGGCGAGCTGGGTTCGTATCCGGCACCGCGCAGCCGCTCCACGATGCCGTCGAGACCCTGGACGAGCAGGTTCACAGCCATCACGCCGGGCTGGCCTGGCGCACGAACGGCTGCCGCGCGTCGCGGTCGCTCGAACTCCACGAGTTCGATCTCCGATCCATCGGGACATGAGACGACGACCGCGTGGACGACGGGCTCCTCCAGATCGAACAGCAGGGAGATCGCCGCGGGGTCGTGGTAATCGTCGAAGGTGACGCGGAGTCCGAGCAGGTCGCGGTAAAAGCGGACAGCCTCACGCATGTCGCTGACCGCGATCACGGGGTGGAAGAGTGAGGTGACGCCGCCGGCCATGGATCCTCCGAACGTGATGTGATTCACGAGCATCCCGCGGACGACCGGGTGCAGAAGATATGATATCTCAGAGAGGTCGACGGAACCAGATGGTCGCGGGAGGGTATCGATGGACGAGCAGCATGCGGGTGATCCGGACGACAGCAGCGCGACCTGGACGATCCACGCCATCGACACCGGCACGTCCACGCTGGACCAATCGATGCTCACCTACACGGTCGGCGTCGGCGTCATCATCCGCATCCCGCGGGTGATCTGGGTGATCAGCGGTCCCACGACCATCGTCGTGGACACGAGCGCGCCGACCGGGCAACGCGCCTCGGAGTTCATCGGCGAGGTCCTGGAGCGGACGCCGGACCAGGAGCCGCGCAATGCGATCCAACTGGCCGGGATCGATCCGCGCGATGTCGAGACGGTCGTCCTGACCCACCTGCACTGGGATCACGCCGGCAACTGCGATCTCTTCCCGGACGCCGAGGTCCTGGTCCAGGACGCCGAGCTGCGCTACGCGATCGCTCCGGGCCGGTTCTTCCGGAAGGCCTTCCTGTCGCCGCAGTCGGGCTGGGGGACACCGCCGTACCTCGTGCGCAACCTGGTGACGGTCCCCGGAGAGCGGACGCTGCGGCCAGGGGTCCGGATCGTGCCAGCGCCTGGCCACACGCCGGGCTCGCAGGCCGTGATCGTGGACACCGCCGACGGCTCGTTCTGCATCGCCGGCGATGCCATCTCGACCTATCGGAACATCGATGACGACTTGCCGCCCGGCTATCACGTGGATGTCGATGCATCGGTGGACTCGATGGATCGATTGCGGGATCTCGCTGACCATCTCCTGCCGTCGCACGACTACGGCGTGTTCACGGACGGACCGGTCACCCGGATCGGGGCGGCCCATGGCGTCGATCGGCGACCGGCCTGATGCTCGCGCTTCAGAAGCTGTCAGCCACGGCAACGACCCTCACGCTTGAGGACGTGCCGATCCCGGAGCCCGGCCCCTTTGAGGCGCGGATCGCTGTGACCGGGGCCGGCATGTGCGGGACGGACCTGCACATCCTCGAGGGCGACTACGCCTCGCGCCCGCCGGTCACGCTCGGCCACGAGATCGCCGGCCGCGTGGATGCCGTGGGTACCAGTGTGGATCCGGCCTGGATCGGGAGGCTCGTGGCACCCGAGACTGCGTTCGAGACCTGTGGGCTGTGCGATTGGTGCCGCACGGCACGGCCGATGCTCTGCCGGTCGCGGCTATCCGTCGGCTCGGGTGTCGATGGGGGGTTCGCATCCCACGTCGTGGTTCCGGCCGCCAAGCTCCACGGTCTGCCGGATGGGCTCGATGACCATGCCGCCGCGCTCATGGAGCCGCTGGCCTGCGTCTGCAACGCCCTCGCGGATCCGGGCGTCATCCAGCCGGGCGACCGGGTCGTCGTATCCGGACCGGGTCCCGTCGGGCTGCTGGCGGCGCAGGTCGCACGCATCGCCGGTGGTCGGGTGCTGGTCGTCGGCACGTCCGTGGACCGCGAGCGCCTCGACGTCGCGATGAGCCTCGGCTTCGAGACACGGACCGTGGACCTTCCCGCGGACGCCGCGGCCCTGGACGAGGAGGGTGCCAACCGGATGGTCGACGTCGTCGTCGAGTGCGCCGGTGTCGGCGCGGCGGTCCGCTCGGCCATCACCTGGCTCCGGCCGCGTGGCGCGCTGGTCCAGGTCGGCCTGCTGTCGGGCGAGATCCAGGTCCCGTTCGGCGAGATCGTCCTGCGTGAGCTGAGGGTCCGGGCAGGATTCGGCAGCTCCCCGGCGTCATGGTTGCGCGCCGGGCGCCTCGTGGCCGACCGCCAGGTCGACCTGCAGCCGCTCGTCAGCGAGATCCTGCCACTCCGGTCGTGGGCCGTCGCCCTCGAGCGTTTCGAGCGGCGCGAGGGCCTGAAGACCGTCTTCGACCCACGACTGTCCTGACCGACCGCCGATGGCGGCGTCCGCCCGTCAGTCGCTGACCAGCGGATCCCACGAGCCATCCGGGGCCATGACCCGGGCGGCTCCGGCGCCTGCCACGAGTTCGAGACCGTCGCGCAGCCGGAATCCCGTGTGCCACGTCTCCATCCGCTCATCATGGATCCCGTTCGCGCCGACCACCGAGGGCTGTGGCCAGATGGTCAGGATGACCAGCTTCTCATCGGCCTCGTTGCGCAACCGGTGGAAGACGCCGGCGGGGATGAACACGACCATGCCCGGCACGAGTCGGTATGTCTCGTGCCCTTCGCCACTGTCCGGATCGCCACCAAGATCGACGAGCGACTCGCCGCTGACGACGTAGTAGATCTCGTCGTTGTCCGGATGATTGGTGCCACCGAGGCCGTGATGGGGGTCCACGGTGCCCTGGTTGAGCAGGAGGTCGTGCCGCCCGGTCGTCTCTTTCCCGAGGATGTGCTGCGAGTGATAGGAAGGCTCATCCGGATGGGTGAACGGTTCGATATCGTCGGATCTGATGACCAGATAGCGGGGTTCGTCAGGCATCGTGGGCGGGCTCCTTGCGTGGACGTCGGGATGGGACAGTTGGCATGGGTACGGTCACGGCGTGGACCGGACGAAGGCATGGACCTGCTCGGCCACGCGCTCGGGCGATAGCCCGTAGTGCTCGAGCAGCGCATCATTGGGGCCGGATTCGCCGAACACGTCCTGCAGGCCGATCCGGCGCAGTCGAGGTCCACCGTGCTCGGCGATCACCTCGGCGACGGCACCGCCGAGACCGCCGATGATGGTGTGTTCCTCGACCGTGACCGCGCGGCGATGGCCAGACATCGCCGCGTGCAGCACGGTACCGTCGAGCGGCTTCAGGACCGGCACGTGCAGGACGGCGACGTCCACGCCATCGGACGCCAGGAGTTCTGCGGCGGACAGGGTCCGGGCGGTCTGCGTCCCGGTACTGATGAGCAGGACATCGCCGCCATCGCGCAGGAGGACGGGCGGCCCGAACGGCGGGAGGTCACCCCCCGTGAACACGCGCCTGACGGGATCGCGAGCCAGCCGGATATAGACCGGCCCGGCAAGATCCGCGGCGGCGCGCAGCATGGCCTCGGCCTCAACGTCGTCGGCGGGCGCGAGGACCGTCATGCCCGGCATCGCGCGCATGATCGTCAGGTCATCGACCATCTGGTGCGTCTTGCCGGTGGAGCCCGTCAGGATCCCGCTGTAGCCGCCGACGATCTTGACCGGCAGGTGGGGCTGCGCGATGGTGACCCGGATCTGATCGAGCGCCCGCGCCACGGCGAAGCAGGCGAAGGTGCTGACGTAGGGGATGAAGCCCATCGTGGCCAGCCCGGCGGCAACGCCCAGCAGATTCTGCTCGGCGATGCCCATCTCCAGGAACCGGTCCGGGACCCGCTCGGCGACGATGTCGGCCCGGGTCGAATTGGCCAGGTCCCCGTCGAGGACGAGGATGTCGTCGCGTTCCGTGGCCATATCCGCGAGGACACCGCCGAAGACTTCCCGTTGCGAGCGGATCGCCGCGCCGTGCGCCACGCCTGCGGTCGTCACGAGCGAAGCTCCTCGAGCGCGCGATCGGCTTCGTCGCTGCTCGGCACACGGGCGTGCCATTCGAACCGACCTTCCATGAACGAGACGCCTCGGCCTTTCACGGTCTGGGCGAGGATGCACGTCGGACGTCCGTCGTTGGCAGCGTCGATCGCCGCCTCAAGCCCTTCGACGATGGCCCGCATGTCATGCCCGTCGATGACTGCCGTCCGCCAGCCGAATGCCGACCAGATCGCAGCGAGCCCGTCTGTCGTCCATGGGCTCGTTCGGCTGCCATCACCGTCGGTCCAACCAAACTGCTGCAGGCCATTCACGTCGACGATGGCGAAGAGGTTGTCGAGGCGATAGCGCACGGCGGAGATCGCGGCTTCCCAGATCTGGCCCTCCTGGCACTCGCCGTCGCCGAGCATCACGAAGACCCGGCTGTCGAGGCCGCGTCGCTTCGCCCCGATGGCCATCCCGACGGCCGCCGATGCCCCGACGCCCAGGGAGCCGGTCGACATGTCCAGCCCGGGCAGCCGGGTCATGTCCGGATGACCCTGGAGCCGTGTCCCGATGGCATCGAACGTGGCCAGTTCCTCGACCGGGAAGTAGCCCGACAGGGCGAGCACGCTGTACAGGCCGATGGACGCGTGGCCCTTGGACAGGACGAACCGGTCGCGTGCCTCCCAGGCGGGCTCGTCCGGCCGGATGCGGAGGATCCCGCCGTACAGCGCGACCAGGACATCGACGGCGGAGAGGGGACCGCCCAGATGTCCGGCCTTCGCGCGGCTCACGGCATGGACGATCTCGCGTCGAGCCTCAAGGGCACGCGCTTCGAGCTCGCCGATCTGTTCGGCCGTCATCACCCCGACTCACCTCATCATCGTGCCGCGGCGGAAGGCGACATCTTGGCATATGATATCTCGCACATCGAGCCGAAACAACCGGCCGGAGCAAGGGGATTCGCCAGTGATCGCCCGTCCCGATCTCGCGAGCATCGCCGCGGCCGATGGCACGTTCCGCATGCTGGCCATCGATCAGCGAGAATCGCTGCGAACGCTGCTCGTCGCTGCGGGTCATCCATCGTCCGACAGCGACATCGCCGCTTTCAAGGTGGCCGTCGCCCGGACGCTGTCGCCCTCGGCATCGGGCATGCTGATCGACCGCGACTATGGCCTCGAGCCAGTCACCCGGGCTGGTGCGATCGGCCCATCGTGCGGCCTCATCGTGGCTGTCGACAAGCTCATGCAGCGGCCGGGTGGGCCGCTCGAGGGGAGCGAGCTCGATCGAGCCGCGATATCCCCTGACCTGCATCGGTTCGGCACGCGGGCCCTCAAGTTCCTGGTCATCTGGCGCCCCGATGACCCCGTCGAGCCACGCCAGCGGATGGTTCGTGACTTCGTGGAGGGCAGTCGCCGGCTCGGCCTGCTGTCCGTGCTGGAGGGTCTCGTCCAGGTCCCCGGCGTGACTGGTGGGCCGGCCTTCGATGCAGCCATCCAGGCGGCAGCCGCTGAATTCGCGCCGTTCGAGCCGGACCTGTACAAGACGCACGTGCCGATGCTCGGGGCGGGTGAACATGCCGAGATCGTGGCTCGCAGCGAAGCCATCTCGGCGGTCATCAGCTGCCCCTGGGTGGTGCTCTCGGCGGGCGTCGCGGTCGAGCGCTTCCCGGCGGCCGTCGCGGCCGCCTGTGCCGGAGGTGCCTCGGGCTTTCTGGCCGGACGCGGCGTGTGGGGCCCGTCGATCGCCACGACCGACCCGGTCGCTGACCTTGCCACGGCTGGTCGCCAGCGCCTGACCGACCTGTCGGCGATCGCCGGGGCCGAGGCACGTCCGTGGTCCGAGGTGCGCTCCACCGGCGTATGACCATCGCCGACGGCCGTGTCGCGATCCGCGCGAGTGACGCGCTCGTCATCGGCGTTGACATCGGCACGACCAACAGCAAGGCGGTGGCCTGCCGACTGGATGGTCGCATCGTGGCCGAGGCCCGGATGGAGCACGCCGTCAGCTCGCCCCAGGCGGGTTGGTTCGAGCACGACGCCGAAGCCGTCTGGTGGGGCGACACCGTGGCCCTGTGCCGGCGCCTGATGGCTGAAATCGGTCGGGAGGCACCGATCCGCGGCCTGGCCATCACGACCTGTGGTCCATGCCTGGTGCCTGTCGGCGCCGATGGTCTGGCGCTGCGAGCTGGCATCCTGTATGGCGTGGATACGCGCGCGACGGCCATCGCCCAGGCCTTCGAGGGCACGATCGGTCGTCGGGCCATCCGGGCCCTGAGCGGGATGGACCTGACCAGTCAGTCCGTCGGCCCCAAGATCGGCTGGGTCTGGCGTCACGAGCCTGATGTCGCCCGGCAGGCCGTGCTGTGGCACACCGCGACCTCGTTCGTCGTCGCGCGGCTGACCGGAATCGCGGTCATCGATCACCATCAGGCGTCGTATATGGCGCCGTTCATCGACGCTCGGCGACGACGATGGGATCTCCGCCACGCGGCAGGGTTGGCCCTCGATGGTCGCTTGCCGGCGCTCGCCTGGCCCGGTGAGATCGCGGGCCCGCTCACCGCGGTCGCTGCGGCCGCCACGGGTCTGCCGGCCGGCATCCCCGTCCTCGTCGGGACCAGTGATGGCCCGACCGAGGCGCTCGGAGTGGGCGCCGAGAGGCCGGGCGTGGTGGCCGCGACCTATGGCAGCACGACCACGCTGACCACGTTCGCCGATCCGACCCGGCCGGCACGTGGTCTCTGGGCGACCGCGGGTTGGGATGTCGATCAGCGCTGTCTCGCCGGCGGCCTGTCGGCGAGCGGCGCCATCGTGGACTGGCTGCGTCGGGAGCTGGCGCTCGAGATGCCGGGCGACACGCCGACGGACGTGGTCGCAGCACACGACGCGCTGGCCGCTGCTGCGGCGGCGTCGCCGCCCGGTGCCAGGGGCCTGCTCGTGTTGCCCTATCCGAGTGGCGAGCGGACCCCGTTCGACGACCCGCTCGCCCGCGGCGTGGTCGTCGGGCTCACGCTGCAGCACACCCGGGCCGACCTCCATCGCGCGATCCTCGAGGGGATCGCTTTTGGGGTCCGGCACCTGCTCGAGACGTTCGCCGCGGTCGGGGTTCCGGTCGATACCATCCGCGCTGCCGGCGGCGGGACGGCCAGCCCGCTCGGGCCGCAGATCGTGTCCGATGTGACGGGCCGTGCGCAGGCGGTCGCGGCCAGCTCGATCGGCGCGTCGTACGGAGCAGCGCACCTGGCGGCGCGGGCTATCGGGCAGGACCATGGGGCGACCCCCGATGCGAACAGTGGCGACGACGGGGATGGCTGGTTCCGGGCTGAGCGCACCGTCCGGCCCGATCCGCAGCTGGCTGACACCTATGACCGCGGCTACGCCCTGTTCCGACGCCTCTATCGGGACACTCGGCCGGTCGTCCATGCTCTTGCCGAGGCCGTTATCGCCGAGGCTGCCCTCGCTGCACCTGCCCCTCCGGGAGGCGTGCCGTGAACGCCGTCGTCCTGCATGGCCCGGGTGACCTGCGCGTCGAGGTCCTGGCCGACCCCGTCCTGCCGCGTGGCGGCGTGCTCGTGCGTCCAGCGTTCATCGGGATCTGCGGCTCGGACGTGCGTACGTGGCGTCACGGCAGCCCTCGCATCCGTGGCTCTCAGGTGATGGGTCACGAGTTCGCAGGCACAGTGGTCGCCAGCGACGTCGCGGGCCTCGACGTCGGGACAGCCGTCGCCGTCTGCCCAGGCGCGCCGTGCGGTATCTGTCGGGCATGCATGGCTGGTCGGAGCAACCTGTGCCAGCAGCGTCTCGTTCTTGGCTACGACCTGCCGGGCGGCATGGCCGAGCTGGTCGCCGTCCCGGCGGCCTGGATCCAGACCGGTGGTGTCGTCACCCTGGACCCGACCCAGCCGATGGCATACGGCGCCTTGGTGGAGCCCCTCCACACCGTCCTCAACGGCCAGGACCAGGCGAGGGTCGGCGACGGCGACGCGGTCCTTGTGCTTGGCCTCGGGCCCATCGGCGTCCTGCACCTTGCCGCGGCTCGATCGCGCGGCGCGTCGCTCGTGATCGGCGTCGATCCGCATGCCGACCGTGTCGGGATCGCCCGCTCGATCGTGCCCGGGGCCGAGGTCGAGCCGATGGACGACGGCTGGCAGGCGCGCGTCCGCACGACCCTCGACGGCGCCGGGTTCGATGTGGTGATCGTCGCCGTCGGCGCCCAAGCAGCCCTCGATACGGCGGTCGAGATGACCGAGCCCGGCGGCCGGATCCTGGCCTTCGCGGGCCTGACGCCGGGCAGCCACGAATGGCCGCTGGATATGAACACGGTGCACTATCGCCAGCTCTCGGTGGTCGGCGCATTCGGGGGCACCCCGGCCCACTTCCGACGGGCCGCGGCCTGGCTGGCGACGACCGACTTCGATGTCGCGGCCTATACGCCGACTCGCTTCGCCCTGGACGACGCCCTCGCGGCGTTTGCCTCGGCCGAGCGAGGCCACGGGCTCAAGACCCTGCTCGTCGTCGACTGATCCGGTGCCAGCCGAGCTCGCCGTGTGCTCGGCGACTGTGGCCGCCCGACCGAGCGATCAGCCCTTGACGGCCCCGGCCGACAGCCCGCGCAGCATGCCGCGCTGGGCGAGCAGGGTGACCACGAAGGTCGGGATGACGAGAGCGAGCGCACCGGCTGCCACAGCGCCCCAGTTGAGCGTGTCGATGCCGATGAAATTGACCAGTCCGACCGTGGCCGGTGTGGTGTTGATCCCGGCCAGGATCAGGGGGATGAAGTACTCGCTCCAGGCGGCGATGCCGATGAGCAGGCCCACCGTGATGATCCCAGGCCGGGCCAGTGGTAGCACCACGTCCAGGAACGTCCGGGTCCGGCTGGCGCCGTCGATGCGTGCCGCCTCCTCGAGTTCGATCGGGACATCCTGGAAGTACGAGGCGGACATCCAGACCGTGAACGGCAGCAATCCCGTCAGATAGGCAAGGGTCAGGCCATGGAAGGTGTCGATCAGGCGAAGCCGGTGGAAGAACAGGAAGAGCGGGATGATGAAGATGACCGGCGGGACCATCCGGCTCAGCAGCAGCCAGGCGTTGAAGAAGCGTCGGCCGCGGAACCGGCCCCGAGCGAAGGCATAGCCGGCCGGCACGCCCAGCAACAGGGTCGCCGCGGTAGTCATGAGCGTGATGATCACCGACGCGACCAGCGAGCCCGCGAACGGCCCGTCGACCAGGGCCTCGAAGTTCCTGGTGGTGATCGGCGAGAAGATCATCGGCGGCACAGCAGCCGCATCGACCGGGCGCTTGAATGCGGTCAGGAAGATCCACAGGTATGGCACGAAGATGAACATCAGGCCGACCAGCAGGATGATCGCGCTCAGCATTCGGCGGCGACGATGGCGGCGGCTCATCGGGAGCGCCCCAGCCACAGGTAGATCAGCCCGACCGATCCGGCGATCATCACGATCATCACGACCCCGTACGCAGCCGCATAGCCGATCTGGTGATAGAACAGGCCGGTGTTGTAGATGTGGAGGTTGAGCGGCGTGCTGGCGATGCCAGGGCCACCGGTGGTCAGGATCTGGACGCCCTCGAACTTCCGGAAGGCGTCCATGAAGCGCAGGATGATGGCCACGAAGAGCACTGGCTGGAGCGCCGGCAGGGTGACATGTCGGAAGACCTGCCAGGTGCTGGCGCCGTCGACTTCGGCGGCCTCGCCATGCTCGCCCGACACGGCCAGCAGCCCGGCAAGGAGCAGGACGGCCATGAAGCTCACGCCCGTCCACATGTCGGCGATGATCACCACCGGCATCGCCAGGATCGCTTCACCGAGCCACGTCGGCTCGGGTAATCCGAGCAGGCTCAGGCCATAGTTGATCCAGCCCGCGTCGTTGTTGAACATCGCCCTCCACGTCAGGGCGACCACGATCGGGGCGGTCATGATCGGCAGCAGGTAGGCGGTCCTGATGAGGCCGATGCCGCGGATCGCCGACGCCATCAGGACGGCCAGGCCGAGCCCGAACAGCGTTTCGAGGGTCGTCGTTGCAAGGACCAGGTAGGCCGTGTTGAAGATGATCTGGGGCGTCTGGCGGTCGGCCAGCAGTCGGGCGAAGTTGTCCAGCCCGACGAAGGTCCAGGTCGAGCTGCGGACGAGGTCGTAGTTGGTGAAGGCCAGGCCGATGGTCACCGCGAAGGGCACGGCGGTGACCGCGACCATCACGATCAGGGCGGGCCATGCGGCCACGATGAGATAGGAGCGTTCGAGGAGTGCGGACAGGCCCCCGCCGGGGGCGGGGGCCTGTCGGTCGTTACGACGAGTCATGGATTCGATCGTGGTTGGCCTCGATGGTCAGGGCGCTGTCTCAGTTCTCCGGGAAGGGCTTCGGATAGCCCGCTTCCTTCATGATGGCATCGACCCCGGCACCCATGTCCGACATCACCTCGGCGATCGGTCGGTCCGTGCCGTTGAGCTCGGACAGGCCGGTCAGCATCGGCGGCAGGATCGCCACCCCCTCGGGGATGAACGGCAGCAGCGCCACGTTGGGCTGACCAAGGACGGTCGTCAGCGCCTCCGGGAACGTCGCCGGCATCCCGGCGATGACCGCCGGGTCCTCGAGGACGGACAGGCGAGACGGCGTCAGCAGCGCGCCGGCCGAAGCCGCCGCAGACTGGGTGGACTTCGACGTGATCCACTGCATGAACTGCCACGCTGCACCCTTGTGCTCCGAAGCGCGGTTCATCCAGATGCCGAACGGCTGGACCAGCGAGCAGTGCTCGGGGTTCACGGGCTGGCAGGGGAGGGCGGTGAAGGCGGTCTCTTCCGAGACGCGGGACTTCTCCGGGTCCAGGACCTCGCCGATCATGCCCGAGTCGTCATGCCACATCGCGACACGGCCCTGCTGGAAGTCCTGCAGGCAGTTCGTCACGAGGTAGGTCGCGATCCCGTCGGGGGAGGCGTTCTGGGTGATATCGCGGTACCAGGTCGCGAACTCGGTCGCGTTGGGGTCCTTCGACAGGAGGAAGTTCCAGTCCTTGTCGAAGTAGTTGCCGGTGACGGCGTTGTCCCATGGGTAGAACCACTGCCACAGCATGAATGCGGTGTACAGGTTCTGGGTCTTGTCGCCACGGGTGCAGAAGCCCGACTGGTCGTCGTTGGTCAGGCGCTTGGCGTAGTCGAGCAGCTCGGCCGGGCTCGTCGGCGGGGCCGTGATGCCGGCTTCCTGGAACATGCGGGTGTTGTAGTACAGGACGGCGCCACCGGTCTTGGAGGCGATGCACCAGTTCTGGCCGCCGTTCTGGCAGGCCGCCTGGACGGCCGGCGCGATGTCGTCGAACGCATAGTCCGCCGCCGTCTGGGCCGGGTCGTCGAGGTACGCGTCGAGCGGCTCCACGCCCTCGATGCCGATGTAGCTGCCGATGTTCTCCGAGCCGGTGAAGAACACGTCGAGCGAGGCGTCCTTGGCCGACAACTGCAGCGGGATCTTCTGGTCCATGGCCGCGACCGGCTGCTGAACGTAGTTGACCGTGATCCCGGTCATCGCTTCGAAATCGGCGATGATCGTCGCGTAGAAGTCGAAGTCGGTGACGGCCGAGTAGGTCGCGACGTTGATCGTCTCGCCCTCGAACGGCTTCGGGTTCGTCGTCGGCGCGGCCGTCGCGCCGTCGCTCGGCGCCGCGCCTGTCGGGGCGGCTCCCGACGGCGTGGCCGCCGTGCCGCTACAGGCAGCCGCGATCGCGGCCACCATGATGAGCGCCGGCAAGCGGCGACTCAGAAGCTTGTTCATGCCTCCTCCATCCTGTTGTTGCATTCGGGTCCGGGAACGTGCTGCCGCGGCGTTGCCGGGCATCGGGGGCATGGTTGCATCTCGGACATCAGATTGCAATATGTGAGATACGATATTCTGAAATCGATCCGCAGCCATTCGCCCGCACGGGAGGTTTCGCGTCGAGGTGCTCGCATATGATGTCTGATGTCATCGGGCGGCAGGCCCGGAGGATCAGGATCTGCGACGCACCGCGCAGCGTCGGATCAGGAGGCACTTGTGGTCATTCGGACTGACGAGGCGAGTCGCAGCGATGGGCGAGGCCCGGCGCCCGATCATCGCCCGGTGTCGTTCGACATGAACCTGCGCACGCACAAGCGAGCGACGTACGAAACGCTGCGCGACATGATCGTCGCCTTCGAGTTGCCGCCGGGCGAGCGCCTCGTCGAGAAGGACCTTGCCGCTCGCCTCGGCGTGTCCAAGACGCCGGTCCGCGAAGCGCTCGCCATGCTCGAGGCGGAAGGATTGGTGGAGGCCACCCCGTACCGCGGCGCGATGGTCCGCTGGCTTTCGATCAACGAGATGCGCGAACAGGGGTTCCTGGTCGACGGGCTGGAGATGCCTGCCTACGAGATGGTCGTGGAGCGCATCACCGAGGCAGAGCTTGCGGCGATCGACGTGGTGACCAAGGACCTGGTCCGAGCGCGCGTGGAGCGCGATGAGCGTCTGTTCGGCGAGCTTGCCGTGCGGATCCACCTCATGGTCTTCGCGTGCACGGGCTTTCCTCGTCTCCTCGACCTGATCCGCATGGTCGTCGGTCCCGTCGGCCTGCGCTACGACCGCGCGCTGGTCTATCCGTATGACGAGTCGTGGGACGAGCTGCTCGCACTCTCGATCGCGAGGGTCGACGCGATCCGCGCCCGCGACGCTGCCGGTGTGCGCAAGACCGTCGCAGAGCATCGAGCGAAGATGGTGGAGTTGACCAATGCGCGGCTGACAGATCCAGCTGTCGCGCAGTGGTTCAGCGACCGCTGACGTTCAGCGACGGATGAAGGCGCGCCAGTCCGTCATGCGCCAGGGATGGACCCGCCTGGATTGAACGCCAGGTTCCCGCCGTCGACCGGCATGGAGATGCCGGTGACCATCGACGCTGCATCCGACGCCAGGAAGACCAATGGACCGACGATCTCGTCCGGTCGGCCCATCCGACCCAGCGGGATGCCGGAGACCATGCGGGCCACGATCTCGCCCTTGGCCGGGTCGTCGATGATGGCCTGCAGGCCGGGGTTCACGAACTGGCAGGGCTTGATGGCGTTGACGCGGATGGCGTACGGCGCCCACGCGACGGCCAGCTCGCGAGTCAGCTGCTCGACCCCGGCCATGGCCACCCCGTAGGCCAGCGACTCGCGGCCCAGCACGCTCGAGCCGGCGATCGAACTGACGCTGACGATGCTCCCGCCGTGTCCGGCCGCGATCATCCGACGGGCGGCTTGCTGAGCGGTCAGCAGCTTGGCGGTCAGGTTGATCCGGATGTTCTCCTCCCAGGTCCGCACATCTGCGGTCTCGGCCAGTCCCACGCCATGATTCGCGCCACTGAGGTTGAGGACCACGTCCACTCGGCCGAAGACGTCGTCCAGGGCTGCGAAGGCGCCTTCGACGGCGGCCGCGTCCCCGGCATCGGCCACGAGGCCCTCCGCCACGCCGCCGGCCGCACGCACGCTGTCGATCGTGCGCGCCAGCGCGGCCGCATCGATGTCGGTGCAGAAGACCCGTGCGCCACGGGCCGCGAAGGCCGGGGCCGCCGCCGAACCGAACGCGCCGCCAGCGCCGGTGATGAACACGACACGACCGTCGAAGCGGAAGGGATCGATCGCAGCCGCTGTGGGTGCCAGGTCCGACGGCATGGTCGTGGTTCTCCTGTCCGAGATGGCAGCGTACCGTTCCAGACACGCACCTTACGCTGGACGAGTGGACGCGGTCACGGGGTCGTCGAGGCGGCCGGGTCAATTTAGAATATCGTATTCCTGACCATCCACCCGGCCGCACACCTTGAGGGAACGACAGATGGCCCCTGGCATCCAGTCCGTGACCGGTTTCACGGCCGCCGCAGACCTTGGAGCGACCCTTGTCCATGAGCACGTCGTCTGTGCGGCGGCCGGAGCGACACGGAGCCTGGCGGCGCTCGGCGGCGGGCGCCAGGCGCTGATCGAGCGCGGCACGGACGCTCTGCTCGCTGCGAAGGCGGCCGGGGTCGAGACCATCGTCGATGCGACGCCGTTCGACATCGGCCGCGACGTCGAGTTGCTGGCTGACGTTTCAACGCGATCCGGGGTCACGATCATCGCGGCGACCGGCCACTGGCTCCTGCCGTCGGTCCTGATGGCGAACCGCAGCACGACCGAGCTCGCCACGTTGTTCATCGCCGACCTCACGGAAGGAGCCGACGGCTCCGCCATCCGCTGCGGCGTCATCAAGGCCGCCAGCGAGGATGAGGTCACCGACTTCGACCGACGTGTTCTGGAGGCGGCGGCCATCGCGCATCGCGAGACCGGTGCCCCGATCATCACCCATGCAGCGGCTCGGAACCGGATCGGCGAGGCGCAGGCGGCGATCTTCGACGAACTCGGCGTCCCGCCTGACCGGGTGGTCATCGGGCACTCCGACGATACCCACGACCTCGGGTACCTGACCGGCCTGGCCGAGCGCGGGTACGTGGTGGGCATGGATCGACTGCCGTGCGGCAACCTGCCGGAGTACGGCGGACGCACGGTCGATGATCGCATCGGGATGATCGTCGAGCTCATCGACCGTGGCTTCGGCGACCGCGTCGTCGTCGCCCACGACGACCCGATCTGGGCGGGTGTCCTCAGTGCGGTCGATCAGCGGCGTCACATCGACGCCAATCCGCACGGCATCGCGTTCATCCATCGGGTCGTCCTGCCGGCACTGCGTGAGCGTGGTGTCGAGGAGGCGGCCATCCGAGCCCTCCTCGTGGACAATCCGATGCGCTGGCTGGTCGGTGGCGACCATGACATGGACCCTCTGCCACACTAATCTCGACAACCGAACACACGGAGCCCGACCATGACCGTCACGACCGGTACAAGCCCTCATCCGATCTTCCTGGCCGGCCGCTGGGTGACCTCGCCGGACGTGCTGGTGGTCGCCAACCCGGCCGACCCGAGCACCCCTGCCGGTTCGACCTACACCGCCACGGCGGAGCAGTACGAGGAAGCCGTCGAGGCCGCGGTCCGTGCCTTCGAGACGACGCGCACGATGCCGGCGTTCGAACGCGGTCGGATCCTGCGCGAGATCAGCGCCGGGATCAAGGATCGGCGCGAGGAGCTCGGTCGGCTCATCTGTTTGGAAGCCGGCAAGCCGATCCGCGACGCCTTGGTCGAGGTCGATCGGGCGACGCTGACCTTCCGCCTCGGCGCGGAGGAGGCGGAGCGGATGATCGGCGAGGTCATCCCGCTCGACCTGATGCCCGCCTCGCGCGGCAAGGTCGGCATCACGCGGCGCTTTCCGATCGGGCCGATCGCCGGCATCAGCCCATTCAACTTCCCGTTGAACCTGGCCGCTCACAAGGTCGCGCCAGCCATCGCCACCGGCAACCCCATCGTCCTCAAGCCGCCATCGGCCGACCCGCTCACGATGCTCGCCGTGGCCGAGATCATCGAGGCGGCCGGGGTCCCGGAGGGGATGGTCAGCATCCTGCCGATGACCCGCGAGCTCGGCGACCGGATGGTTGCCGACGAGCGCTTCAAGCTGCTCAGCTTCACCGGCTCGCCGAGCGTCGGCTGGCGGATGAAGGAGCGGGCCGGCAAGAAGAAGGTCGTGCTCGAGCTTGGCGGCAACGCCGGCGCCATCGTCGATGCCAGCGCCGATATCGACCTGGCGGTCAGGCGCATCCTCGTGGGTGCCTTCGCCTATTCGGGCCAGGTGTGCATCAGCGTCCAGCGACTGTTCGTCCACGAATCGGTCTGGGAGCCGTTCATGACGAAATTCGTCGAGGGCGTCAAGGCGCTCAAGCTCGGCGATCCGCTCGACCCGACGACCGACGTCGGGCCGATGGTCGATGCCAACCAGGCCAGCCGCACCCAGCGCTGGGTGGACGAGGCCGTGGCCCTCGGCGGCAAGGTCCTCGCGGGCGGCATGGCCGATGGCACGTTCTTCCCGCCGACCGTCCTGACCGACGTGCCGACCCATGCCCAGGTGTGCTCCAACGAGGCCTTCGCGCCACTCGTGGTGGTCGCCCCGTTCGCCACGCTCGACGAGGCGATCGGCCGGGTCAACGACAGCATGTTCGGGCTGCAGACCGGGGTCTTCACCAACGACCTCGCCGGGGCCTGGCGGGCATTCTCCGAGCTCGAGGTCGGTGGGGTCATCATCAACGACGTCCCGACGTACCGGATCGACCACATGCCCTATGGCGGCGTCAAGGATTCGGGCCTGGGTCGCGAGGGCCTGCGCTGGGCGATGGACGACATGACCGAGATCCGCATCATGGTCCTGACCACCCCGGGCTGAGTGGCCTGCCAGCCTGCCGCTCAGGCGTCGAGGCGTTCGGTGGCTCGATCGGCGATATCGGCGGCGATGGCCAGCGACGACGTCGCGGCCGGAGATGGCGCGTTCACGACGTGGATCACCCGGTCCACGCCACGGAACCGGAAGTCGTCGACCATCGAGCCATCGAGGTCGATGGCCTGCGCCCGGATCCCGGACGGCCCGAAGGTGATCTGGTCACCCTGGAGCTCAGGGACGAACCGCTGGAGCTCGTGGAGGAACGCGCGCTTCGACCAGTCCCGCCACATCTCGGCCGCGCCCGTTCGCCAGTAGCGGGTGGCCAGGCGCAGGAATCCGCGACTGCGCAGCGTCCGGGCGAGGTCCATCACGTTGATGTCACGACGCCGGTATCCCGTCCGGGCGAAGGCGAGGACCGCGTTAGGCCCGGCCCACACCTCGCCATCGATCCGACGCGTGAAGTGGACCCCGAGGAACGGGAAGCGAGGGTCCGGAACCGGGTAGATGAGCCCGTTGACGAGCGATCGAGCGTCCGGCGTGAGCGTGTAGTAGTCGCCACGGAACGGCACGATGCGCTCGCTGCCCGCTCCCGGGGTCATGGCCGCCACCGTGTCCGCCCACAGGCCCGCACAGCTGACAACCAGACGGGCGCTCAGGTCGCCCTGGTCGGTCAGGACCTGGGTGCTGGTCGGGCCGGGTCGCAAGCCGGTGACGCGGTGCCCGGTATGGATCGTGCCGCCGGCGGCCAGCACGTCGTCGGCATAGGCCAGCGCGACCCGGCGGTAGTCGATGATGCCCGTTCCCGGGCTCCACAACCCGGCGACGCCAAGGACGTGCGGTTCGATCTCATGCAGGCGCTCGGGGCCGACCTGCTCGAGGCCCGGGACCTCGTTCCGGGTGGCGCGTTCCTCGAGCCTGGCCAGCGCCGGCAGCTCTGATTCGTCGAGCGCGACGACCAGCTTGCCGCAGCGCTCGAACGGGATGCCGCGCTCGGTCGCGTACGCCTCCAGGGCCGCCTTGCCCTCGCGGCAGAAGATCGCCTTGCGCGACCCCGGGGCGTAGTACAGGCCGGCGTGGAGCACACCGCTGTTGTGGCCGGTCTGGTGCATGGCCAGTTCGGTTTCCTGCTCCAGGACCGTGACTCGCGCACCTGGCCGACGGATGAGCAGCTCTCGAGCGACCGCGAGGCCCAGGATCCCGCCGCCGATGACGACAACATCGCGCTCGCCGGCGACGACCTGACCCGACGGGGAGAGCGATGTGGACGAAGCGGCAGGGGAGTCAGTCATGCCCCAACACTACCGACTTGATGGACAGGTCGTCCCGCCGCCCGCGACGCTGCCGACCGGCACCGGTCCGTGTGCCCCATCCTTGCTGCGTGGACCTCAGCCTCTCGCCAGCGCACCTCGCCCTCCAGGCCCGTGCGGCCGCCTTCGTGCGCGATGTGCTCCAGCCGCGCGAGGCCGAGTTCGAGGCGGCCGGCGGTCGCGTGGCGCACGACTGGGGACAGTCCATCCGCCGGGCCGCGCTGGAGGCGAACCTCCAGGGCGGGTCCTTTCCGGCGGCGCTCGGTGGCCAGGGCTGGACGGTCCTCGAGCAGGTCCTCGTGCACGAGCAGTTCGGCCAGGCGACGGGTGGCCTCTGGTCGTACGTCCCGGGGGCATACAACGCGCTCATCCACTGTACGCGTGAGCAGCGCGCCCGCTACCTCGACCCGTCACTGCGGGGCGAGCGCTCGGGCAGCTACGCCATCACGGAGGACGGTGCGGGCAGTGATGCCAGGGCCCTGCGTGCGACCGCGGTGCGTGACGCCGCGACGGGGGAGTACGTCCTCGACGGCGAGAAGTGGTTCGTCACGGGGCCCGACGACACGGACTTCATGATCTTCCACTGCCTGGTCCAGGATGGCGACCAACGGCTCCCGACGCTCTTCCTCGTGGACTACGACACGCCCGGCGTGACCGTCAAGCACGACCCTGACTACATGCACACCTTCGCCGACCGCCACCCCCAGTTCGTGCTCGAGGGGGTCCGCGTGCCAGCCGATGCCATCCTCGGCGGTGTGGGTGCCGCCGACGAGCTGACGAACGAGTGGTTCGTCGAGGAGCGCATCCACATCGGGGCGCGCTGTTCCGGGGCGATGGAGCGGCTGCTCACGCTCGCGGTCGAGTGGGCCACGGAGCGGATCCAGTTCGGTGAGCGGATCTTCGACTTCCAGGGCGTCTCATTCCCGCTGGCGGACTCGGCCGCCGACGCCGCCGCCGCGCGCCTGCTGACCCGCGAAGCGGCCTGGCTGGTCGACAGTGGAGCGGAGCCCAAGGTCGTCCACGCCAAGGCGTCGCTCGCCAAGCTCTTTGCGTCCGAGGCGGCGTTCCGCTGCGCCGACCGGGTGGTCCAGGTGTTCGGCGGTCGCGGGTACATGCGCGAGTTCCCGGCCGAGCGCTATTTCCGCGAGCTCCGGGTCGATCGCATCTGGGAGGGCACGTCGGAGATCCAGCGGCTGATCATCGCGCGAGCCCTGGAGAAGCGCGGCGTCGGCCGGGTCGTCGGATGACGGAGATCGCGGCTCCCGGGAGGATCGACCTGCGGCCCCTCTTCGCGCCGCGCTCCATCGCGGTCGTCGGCGCGTCGCCGCGCAGCTGGATCGCAGGGACCGTCAGCGAGAATCTGCGGGTGATGGGCAGCGCCACACGCTGTCACTTCGTCAACCCGCGATACGACGAACTGCACGGGCAACCGTGCTACCCGAGCCTGGACGCGCTGCCGGAACGGCCGGACATCGCGCTCGTGGCGCTCAACCCCCTCCGGGCGGCGATGGTCACCCGTGACGCGGCCGCGGCCGGGGTTCCCGCGGTCATCATCCCGGGCGGTGGTGTCGTGGAAGGTGGCGCGGCAGCCGCGGCGATGCAGGAGGAGGTCGCCGCGATCGCGCGAGCCCACGGGATCGCGCTCGTCGGTCCCAACTGCATGGGCGTCGTCGACTTCACGGCCAACAGTGCGACCTACATCGGCGACGTCTCACCCTATCTACCGCGCGGCGGCGTCGCCGGGATCGCCCAGTCGGGATCGGTCACGGATGCGTTCATCCACTCGGGCTCGAGGGTCGGGTTCAGCCGGATCATCAGCTGCGGCTCGGAGGTGGCGCTCGACGTCTGCGACTACCTCGCCTACTGCCTCGACGATCCGGAGACGACCAGCGTCATCCTCTTCCTCGAGGGCTTCAAGCGCCCGGAGCGGTTCCTCGCGCTGGCCGATCACGCCCTGGCCATCGGCAAGCCGATCATGGTCGTCAAGGTCGGCCACAGCGAACAGGCACAGGCGGCGGCGGTCGCGCACTCGGGCAGCCTCGCGGGCGAGGCCCGTGTCACCGATGTGGCCCTCGACGCGGCCGGCGTCATCCGCTGCGCAGACCTCGACGAACTGCTCGAGACGGCCGAGCTCGTGGAAGGGGTCCGTCGGACCGGGCGTCGTGTCGGACGCGGTCGGACTGGCGTGGTCACCGTGTCGACGGGCGAGGCGTCGCTCGTCGCGGACCTCGCGCCGCGGACGGGTATCGACCTGCCGCCGATCCCGCCGTCTGCGAGAGCGGAGATCCTGGCTGGGCTCCCGACGATGGGCTACATCGGTAACCCGCTCGACCCGTGGGGCGCCGCCGATCCGCCCACCGCGTACGGGACGTGTTTCCGGGCGATGGCCGCGAGCGATGCGTTCGATGTCCTCGTGCTCGTCCACGACTTCCCGTATCGCTCGTTGCCGTCGGAGGTGGGCACGGCCAACGAGGTGACCCGGGAGTTGCTCCTGGCGACCCGCGACCGGCCGGGGATCCTGCCCGTGTACGTGTCCCTGACGTCGGGTGAGCCGCCACCCGAGACGAAGGCCCTCCTCGATGGCGAGGGCGGTGGCGCGCCGCTGCTCCGGGGCGCCATGGAGGCGTTCACGGCGATCGCCTCGGTCGCGCGCTGGGAGTCGAGGCGAGATGGCCGAACGGCCGAGGGCCCGCGGCGGACCGCCTGGCCAGCCCTGGCGGCGGACCGCACGACGTACGGATCGTCGATGGCCGGGCCGCCGACCACGGTCCCCACAGCCGCCACGATCCCTGCCGGCACGGTTCGGCCCCTGCCGGAGCGGGAGAGCCTCGAGCTGCTCGCGGAGGCGGGCTGCGCCGTGACCCCATCGATCGCCGTGCCGGACGTGGAGGCGGCCGTCGAGGCCGCTCGGCCATTCGGTGGTCATGCGGTCGCCCTGAAACTCGATGCGCTGGGGCTGACGCACAAGAGCGACCTCGGGCTCGTGTTGCTTGGCCTCGTCGGTGATGATGAGGTCCGCTCGGCGGCCCGTCAGCTGCTCGAGCTCGGCGCGCACCACCATCTGGAGATCCGTGGACTGCTCGTGCAACCGATGGCCGATGCCGGCGTGGAGTTGATCGTCGGGATGCGCCGCGACGCATCGTTCGGTCCCGTGGTCGTGGTCGGATTCGGCGGCGTGCTCGCCGAGGTCCTGGACGACGTGCGCATGGCCCTGGCGCCCGTCACTCGGGCCGCCGCCCGGGAGCTCGTCATGGGGCTGCGCGGGGCGGCCCTGTTCGGCGGTGTGCGCGGGCGCCCGAGCGTCGATGTCGAGCGCATCGTCGATGTCGTCGTGGCAGTGGCCGACCTCGCCATCGCGCGGCCGGACATCCAGGAGATCGACGCGAATCCGGTCATCGCGACATCCGATGGCGCCCTGGCGGTGGACGCCCTCATCGTGGTCCTGGACGATGCCTGACGACGCCATGGCCGACGCGCCGGTGATCCTGACCTCGGCGACGCCGTGGGGCGTCCGGATCACGCTGAACCGCCCCACGAAGCTGAACGCGCTGAACGGCCCGATGGTGGCGGCCCTGCTGGCGGCGCTGGATGCCGCCGAAGCCGACGATCGTGTTCGCGTGATCGTGCTGGAGGGAGCCGGCCGCGCGTTCTCATCCGGCTACGACCTGACGGAGGAAGCCGAAGGTGGCGTCCACGGGCCGGTCCGCTGGCGCGAACTCCTGGCCGCCGATGTCGCAGCCACGTTGCGGTTCCTCGACTCGCCCAAACCGGTGATCGCCCAGCTCCACGGTTACGCGCTGGCCGGCGGTCTGGAACTGGCGATGGCGTGCGATCTGGTCGTCGCCGCCGAGGGCACCAAACTTGGTGAACCGGAGATCCGCTACGGATCCGCGCCGGTGACCCTGCTGATGCCCTTTCTCATCGGGCAGAAGCGAACACGCGAGCTGCTCCTGACTGGCGACTTGATCGATGCCGTCGAGGCAGAGCGTATGGGACTCATCAACCGGGTCGTGCCGCTGGACCGGCTGGCGACCGAGGTTGATGCCCTGGCCGACAAGCTCGCCCGGACCCCGCCAGAGGTCATGGGCCCGACCAAGCGCATGCTCAATCGGGCCATGGATGCTGCGGGCTTCCGGTTGGCGGTGGAGGCCGGCCTGGACCTCGGTGCGATCATCAACGCCGCCGACACGCCCGAGCAGCGCGAGTGGGACGAGATCGTCCGGCGCGATGGCCTCAAGGCGGCGCTCGCCTGGCGCGACCGGCGCTACGAGGAGCGACGGAGCGGCGGAGAGGCCAGCGAGGACGGCGGGTCCGCCTGACCGAGGGGGCGAGGCGAGTGGTGCCACGACGCACCGCAACCGGTACCTCTGACTGCCGGTTCGGACCCGAAGGTACTGGACTCTGACGGTACGGCATGGCACATTGACGGCGGCGTCGTGCCCGCGACGCGGAGCCCTCAGGTGGGGGGACAGCAGGAGGAACATCCGGATATGCGAAGACTCATCGGTGCCACGGCGACGGCCATCGCGATCGTGGCCCTGGCTGCGGGCGGCGCGCTCGCTAACCATGCCATCTCCGGGGACACGGTCGCCCCGAATGCGAACAGCCACTCGTACGTCGCCGGCAACCCAAAGTGCGGCGAGACGCCGACCGGCGGGTTCAGCCTCAAGATCGAGGCGGACGACCTCGGCGTCGGCAACTACGGCCCCATCCGCATCACCGCCTATGACGGCAAGTACGTCAGCTGGGAGATCCGCTCGGCCTACCTGCACACGTATGACGCCGACATCGTCATCGTCAAGGGTGGCCCGAACGCGATCCTCTACCAGTACAGCAAGGAAGACGGCGTGTCGAACACTGAGCCGGCGGATGACTCTGACACGAGGCTCACCGCGCCGCGCAACCTGAATGGCGCCCAGCCCAAGTACTACGGCATCAGCCACATCCAGTTCTGCTTCGATCCGAAGGCCTGACCCGACGATCGTCGAGCGCCCCCGACCCGATGGGTCGGGGGCGTTCCCATGTCCGCGATGCGTATGGCGGCGACACGCCCTCCCGCTGCACGGTCATCCCGCTGCACGGTCATCCCGTGTTTGCGGCATAGTCAGGACCCGTGAGCACCCGTCTTCGCCTCCTCGTGCTGCTCTTTGCTGCCGGCTGGGCCGTCGCCCTGGCCGCGATCGTCGTGCAGCAGCCATCCTTCGGCGCGGACGTGGCCGCGCCGACGTCGCCGATCCTGCCGGACCTCATCACCACCCCCCTGTCCGACTTCCTGATCGGCACCGATGAACTGAGCGGCGACGAGGCGCTCCGCTTCACGGCGACCATCGCGAACGTCGGCGAAGGCACGCTGCGTGTCGAGGCGCGGCGATCGAACGGGTCCGACTCGCGCTGGGCGGTCGTGCAGTGGTTCGACGAGCCGGACGGGACGCGCAGTGGCGCCCGGATCGAGGCGAACCTGATCTTCGGAGGCCATGGTCACGAGCACTGGCACCTGCGGTTCGGGGCCGCATATCGCCTCTCCCGGGCGGGGGCGGCGGAGGATCTGATCGACCAGACAAAGGCCGGCTACTGCTTCTTCGACCAGGTGCCCCTGGACCCGGCGCCCGATGGCGCATCCACCGACCCGATCTTTGCGACGGGAAGCTGCGGCGATCGCGCATCGACCTCGATCATGATGGGCCTGGCCCCCGGCTGGAGCGATCCGTACCAGTGGTACCTGGAGGATCAATCGGTGGACGTCAGCGGCATGCCGGACGGCCGGTACCGGCTGGTTGCCATCGCGGACCCCGATAGCTGGATCCAGGAATCCAACGAGACCAACAACGAGACCTGGGTCGACCTGGAGTTCGGCACGAACCCCGATGGGTTGCGCACGGTGACCGTAGTCGGGAGCTCGGCGCCCTAGAGTCCGCTCCAGACTCGGCCCAGGCGAGGCACCGACAAAGCAGTCCCCGCCGCGACGAGCCCGAATACCGCCGAATCGTGGCCCTCCGCGAGGAGCAGCAGGAACGCCGGGATGGCCAGCGCTGTCAGGACATCAGCGACCCGCTCAGCCCAGGCGCTCCGGCGAGTCATCCCGACCATGACGATACCCGCCGCGGCCAACAGGCCAGACCCGACCAGCAGGAGGAAGAAGGGCTCGGTCTCGAGCACGAACCGGACGCCCACGAGTGAGCCGCCGCCAGAGGCGATGCGAAGCACGACCGCGGCGATGACGGCCCAGGAGGCGATGACTGCCACGCGGGTCATCGTCGACGGTCGGATCGCCGCGGGCCCCGCGCCCTCCCGCGGTTCAGGCACGCCGGTCCGTCAGTCGACGAGACGGCCCCCAGGGTGCTGGCGTGTCCGTCCCTCGCGGGCGCGCCACGTCCGGATGACCGCCTTGGTCGCGCCGGCTCCGAGCACGCTGACGTTGGTCACGACGAGGAGGATGAACAGCAAGAGGATCGGGTCCATCGCCTGATGCTGCGGGCGCCGCCACATGGCGGTCCATCAGGCGAACGCCCTATCGAGGCGCGCGATGCACCCGGTCCGAGCCGGGCGCGCGACCGGATCAGCGCGTGGCGCTTCCGCGCTGCGGCGCGCCGAGCGTGCCGATCCGTGGCTGCCGACGATGACCGCCACGGCGGTCTGCCTCGCGCGTGCGGGCGATCGCCAGCGCGCAGCCGGCCGCGAAGACCGAGATGTTGATGAGCGCGACCCCGAGGGCCAGGTGCACGAGTTCCATGACGCGCCTCGCTCGATGCGTCCCCTCCGGGCCGCTGTGCTGCCACGGTGACAGGCCCGGCGTTGCGCGACCATCACCCGTTCGGATGAGACCGGCTGGGCCTATCGGCGAGACGCGCAGCATGTGAGCGCGTGGCGCGACCCCGCGACACCCCCACGCACCTCACAGTCCGACCTCCAGCGTCGTCGGGTCGAGCTCCGCGTCCCAGGTGTTGTCGCTCCAGCCATCGATGACGCCGCAGTTCTGCCCGTCCCAGCGCGGATTCTGCGCCCCATCGGCCGCGCGCCAGGTCACCTGGTTGCCGCGCACCTCGTGGTCCGCGCACTCGCCCGACGATTGGTCCCAGACGTAGACCCCGACGTTCGACGCGGGCCGCTCTTCTCCATAGATCACGTTGTCGATGATCTTGTGGCCGGTCCCACCGGCGATGAAGATGCCGACCTGCCCGACGTTGAGCAAGGTGTTGTCGCGCGCGATCGAATGCGCCGACCCGGTGTCGCCCAGGGCGATCCCCGAACCCGACTTCGACGACCAATCAGTGCCCTCGAAGTGGTTGCGCTCGATCATGAATGGGCCCTCGGCGGTCCCGCCTGACCGGAACATGCTGATGATGTCCTCGGTGTCACCGCCCTTGCCCTTGTTGTCGGCGATCGACCCGCCCGCCACATCCACCAGCTGGATGAAGTTCGCCCGATGCTTCCCCTCACGCTGGTGGGGACCCAGGATGTCCTGGTAGCGGTTCCACTCGATCCGGACGTTGGTCGAGTCGATCACGGTGATGGCCTGGGCCACCCGAGCGAAGTCATTGGCACGGATCGTCACGTTGTTGCAGCGTTCGAGGTGGATGGCCTCGACATCTGGCCCGAGGTCCTGGAACGTGAGTCCCTCGATGAGGATGTCGTCGCAGCCGCCCTTCTTGCGGATCGGCTCCGAGGCGGGACGCGACAGGAACGTGGTCGCCCACGGTTCGCCCGGCAGCGACGGGATGGGCACGGGGCTATGTGGGGTGGAGCGGGCGAATGCACACGCGCTCACGATCCAGAGTGCGATGACGACGAGCGCCGCACCGCGCCGCCATGTGCGAAGGGATCCCATCCCGCCGAGTCTAGGTGAAGCGGCGGGATGAGGGGTGCGCGCCGAGGGTCAGAGGCCGACCCGCAGCGTCGAGGGATCGAGCGGGGCAGTCCAGGTGTTGTCGCTCCACCCGGAGATCGACCCGCAGTTGCCGCCGTTCCACGACGGATTGACGGACCCATCGGCCTTGCGCCAGGACACTCGGTTGCCGCGGACCTCGTGGCCGGAGCAGCCGGAGCTGTACTGGTTCCACACGTAGAGTCCGACGTTCGACGACGCGCGTTGTTCGCCGTAGATGATGTTGTCCAGGATCTTGTGGTTCGTCCCGCCGGCGATGAAGATGCCGACCTGCCCGATGTTGAGCAGGGTGTTGTTGCGAGCGATGGAGTAGGCCGAACCCTCATCGCCGAGTGCGATGCCTGATCCGGAACCGGACGTCCAGTTCGTCCCCTCGAAGTGGTTGTCCTCGATGATGAATGGCGAGGTCGACGTGCCGCCCGACCGGTACATGCTGACCACGTCCTCGGTGTCGCCACCCTTGCCCTTGTTGTTACTGATGTAGCCACGAGTGACGTTGACCAGCTGGACGAAGTTGGCCCGGTTCTTGCCGACCCGCGCGTGCGGCCCGGTGATATCGAGGTAGCGGTTCCACTCGATCTTGACATTGGTCGAATCGACCACGGTGATGGCCTGGGCCACCCTGGCGAAGTCGTTGGCACGGATGGTCACGTTGTTGCAACGCTCGAGGTGGATGGCCTCGACGTCCGTTCCGAGGTCCTTGAACGTGAGGCCCTCGATGACCAGGCCGTCGCAGCCCCCGACCTTGCGGATCGGGCCCGACGTCGGCCGTGACAGGAAGCTCGCGGCCCACAGGCCGGACCCGCTGGCGGGAGCTGGCGTGGGTGTCGGCGCTGCGGTCGGCGCGGGTGTGGGCGTCGGGTTGGCGGTCGGCGCCGGAGTCGGCGTCGGCGTGGGCGCGACGGTCGGCTGGGCGGTCCCGCCGCTGGTCGGGGTCGGGGTCGGGGTGGGGGCGAGGGTCGGGACGACCGGCGGGTCGATGGTGCCGGGTGTGGTCGGCGTCGGTGTCGGCGCCGGAGCTGCAGCGACGAGCGGGGCCGGATAGCTGGTGCCGGCCTTGGGCTCCTTCGGCGTACCCGGCTTCTTGACGCGCCAGACCTCGAAGGCCATCAGATGGGGGGAGTTGATCTCCGGCTCCAGCTGGATCGACAGGCCGCCGTCAGCGACCGTCGTCGTGTACGGACCCCAGCGCCGCCATTCGCCGCGCGCGAGCCGGCCGACATCGTTGGCCGCGACGCGGCCCTCGAGCCGCACATCGAAGGCGTGGTGGTTGTCGACGACATCCTCGATCGTATAGAGGTACACGTCGTACGTGCCATCCGGGACGGACTGGCGGAGTGACAGCGTGCCCTGCTTCCAAGCGGCCGTCTCGAGGACCGTGGCGATCTCGTCCGTCACGGCGGGCCGGGGTGCCACGTCGTTGCGCGACAGGTTCGGAGAGCCGGCGGTCAGGCCGAGCTTGAGGGCAGCCGCGTAGCTGCGCAGTGGTCGCCCGGAGATCTCCGCCGCTGGGCCGTTGACATTCACGCCCAGCACGTAGGTCCGCGAGTTTTGCGGCCAGGTCGAGACGCGGCCACCACTCGCGTCGAACAGGTAGGCGCGCTCCGTCGCGCTATTCGTCCACACCGCGCGGGCACGGCCCCAGTACAGATGCCGTGGACCGTTCGTGCCCTTGCCCGTGTGGATGATCAGATCGCCGAGAGCCGCGATCCGTGCGGTCGACGGGAAGCGGTAGGTGTTGTGCTCGCGATCCTGGATCGACCAGCCACTCAGGCTGATGGAGGCGCTGCACTTGTTGATGACGCGGACCCACTCACCGTTGAGGTTGCGGTCGTCCGTCCCGCGCGCATTGAACTGGCTGGTCGTGAACCGGACGCACGGCCCTGAGGCCGAGACCGGATCGATGGTGCCTCCAGCCAGCGCAGGCAGCGCCACGAGCATCGCCACGAGGGCGACCGCCTTGAAGGATGGGAGTCGGCTGAGGCGGTGCCGGGATCCGTGGCGCGCTGACGCGGCGACCGGACCCTTCGGCGCCGCGCTGACCCACTCCGAACGGTCGGCGATGCGGATGTTTCTCACGATAGTCGTCCCTCTCTCCGGCGCCGGGTACGTCGGAGCGGGGCACGCAAGGCATGGAGGCATCCTCGCGGCCCTCGACATCGGCATACCGGCTGCCTGCATGCAGGCCCATGGTCTTTGCGGCCCCGCCTCGCGACGGGTGTGCCCATTCGATTCGATGGCTGCCCCCAGTGTCGGGGCGGGCGAGCGCGAATCCACTGGCTCGATGGTCAGCCCGGGGACGACCCGCGCGACGTGGTGGTGCGCGCCGCCAACGGGGTGCGCGGCAGTGCGGTGGTGTCCGTGCCAGTCGTTGGTGGTACGACGTCCTAGGACTACGCGCCGTGGAGCGGCCCGGCGGTGCGTCGAGTCACGCGATGGCGAGGTCCTCTGCTCCAGCGCGTGCCGTAGCTGTCGATCGCTTGGCTTGGTCCTCGCACGTGGTCGCCCTGCACGATCCCGGCGAACCGGGCGTCAGCCGGTCGGGGACTTCCTTGCGCGACGCGCGACCGCTTCGCGGGCGAGGAGCACAACGAACCGTGAGTTCGTCACGACGTAGCGCCTGGCCAGACGACGCGGCTCGGACAGCAGGCGAAAGACCCACTCAAGGCCGTGCCGCTGCATCCAGCCCGGCGCGCGGCGCAGACCGCCGCTGTGGAAGTCGAAGGCAGCCCCGACGGCAAGGATCACTGCGGCATCGAGGTGCGGCCGCTGTCGCGCTGCCCACAGATCCTGCTTGGGCGCGCCGAGTCCGACCCAGACGTAGTCCGGCCGGGCGGCGTTGATCAGGGCGATCTCCGCCGCATCCTCACCGGGGGTGAGCGGCCGGTAGGGCGGGGACGAGGTGCCGACGACGATGAGCTTCGGGTTCGCGGCGACGAAGCGCTCGGCGAGGCGTTCCGCGACGCCCGGCGCTCCGCCGTAGAAGTAGTGTCGCGTCCCCATGGCGGCCGATCGGGCGATGAGCGCCGGCATCATGTCCGGGCCGCAGACGCGTTCGACCGCGGCGCCGCGGGCCTTGCCGACCCAGACCAGCGGGACACCGTCGGGCACGGCCAGGCTGTCGGCCGCGGCAAACACCGACCGGAGCGTCGGGTCGTCCGCGCTTTCGACGATCGAGTGGACCGTGCAGAAGTGGACGTGCAGCCGACGACCATCCGCGGGCGCGGTCGCGAGCAGCTCGAGCACGTCGGCGAACGACGCTGCCGCGATGGGCGTGCCGATGACGCGGTAGCGGGGGAGGGGACCTTCCGGCATCCGGCCGTCGGGCACGGTCACTGGTCCATCGGTCGACCGATCCGCGCTCCCGACGGCGGCCTCGGGGGCCGCCGGGTCGATCACGACCTAACGGCCCTCGGTCCGCAGCATGGCGGGGATCGTCCGAACGATGATCTTCACGTCAAGCCATGGCGACCAGCGATCGATGTACTCGAGATCCTTCTGGACCCACTGGTCGAACTCGGGCTCGTGGCGACCCTCGATCTGCCACAGGCCGGTCATGCCGGGCTTCATGGACAGTCGGCGGCGGTGCCAGACGTCGTAGGCCTCGACTTCGGCGGGCAGGGGCGGCCGCGGCCCGACCAGGCTCATCTCGGCGCGCAGCACGTTCCACAGCTGGGGCAGCTCGTCCAGGCTCGAGCGACGAAGGAACAGGCCGATCCGCGTCACTCGCGGGTCGCCCGTGATCTTGAAGGCGTGGCCCTTGATCTCGTTGCGGTCGCGCAGGTCATCGACCATGGCGTCCGCGTCGCGCACCATCGATCGGAACTTCACGACCTTGAATCGCCGCCCATGCAGACCGACCCGCCCAGTGCTCTTCCGCCAGGAGGAGGGGGCTGAGCACGATGATGCCGAGCGTTCCACCGACGATATCGATGGCTCGTTTGGCGCCGAGCGCGATGGCGGAGCGAGGGCCTGACAGCAACGAGACCACGGGCGTGCCGTCCAGGTCTTCGACGTGGCTCGTGGCGATCGACAATCGCGGCATGGCCACGGGCATCCGGACGGTCTTGCCCTCAGCCTCGCACAGCGACACGATCGATTCGATGAGGGCCCAGTCCTCGGTGACGAGGCAGATGGCCACTTCATCGACCACCTGGCGATGGATCAGGTCGGGGAGCTCCTCGATCTGGCCAAGGTAGCGCCACTGGGGCGGCAGGGCGTCCGTCGCCTCACCGAGGAACCCCATGACCTTCAGGCCGAGCTCCGGGTGCTCGTCGAGCTTGGCCGCGAACTGGCGGCCACCGGCGCCGGTGCCGAGGACGAGGAGCGTACGCAGGTTCTGGCCGCGTCGCCGAGCCCGGCCGAACGACCAGCGCATGACGGCGCGGATCGAGACGGCCGACACGAACAGGACGCCGAGCAGGATGACCATGTACGGCCGGCTGACGTCGGGGATCTTGGCCAGGTAGAGGAATGAGAACGAGACGAGGGCGAACAGGCTGGCCGCGCGGAAGATGACGCGTGCCTCGCTGCCCAGCGACCAGCGGGCCCGCAGGCGGTAGGCACCATGCAGCCACAGCGTCAGTACCCATGCCGAGACGAACATGGCCAGACCGTAGACCGGCTCCGGCAGGGCGTCGGCCCAGAAGCGGCCGTCCGTGCCACGGAACATCATGTCGGACAAGGCGATCGCCAGGATGGCCGCGAAAGCGACGTCGGCGAGCATCATGGCGGCCCGCAACTGGGTGCCGTATCGGCGGATCATTGTTCAGCGAACTCCTAGCATCGCGCGACCCTGACCGACGGATGGCCCGGGAGGCGCCCCCACGAACGTTCGGTCGCCGGCCACGCGATGTGCCGCCGGGATCGAAGTGCGACCGCTTCGATACACGCATCAGCGGTCACTGGATGATGGTCTGAGGATACCCGCGGAACAGATAGTACGGAAGTGTCAGATGGGTGACAGAACGTCAGTACCGGTGCGCCGCGGCACCAGCCGGCTCGCAACTCCGCCGGCGGGCGAATCTGCGCGCCCGCCCGCCTCGACGCTAGACTTCCCGGATGCTCGATATCCCGCGTCCGATGAGGATCATCGTCACTGGAGGGGCTGGATTCATCGGGTCCCACATCGCCGCTGCCCTGCGCGACGACGGCCACAAGGTGGTCGTCGTCGACGATCTGTCGAGTGGGTCCATCGCGAATCTTCCAGCCGGCGTCAGTTTCGTGCAGCACGATCTCACGACGGCCCGCACGCCCGCGCTCATCAAGCGGCTCCGGCCAGAAGCGATCGTCCATGCCGCTGCCCAGGTGTCCGTCTCGCGGTCCACGGTCGACCCCGCGAGAGATGCGCGGACCAACGTCCTTGGAACGATCCGCCTGCTGGATGGCGCTCGCATGGCTGGCACACCGCAGGTCGTGTACGTGACGACTGGGGGAGCTCTCTACGGAGAACCACGGTATCTGCCGTGTGATGAAGCCCATCCGGTCGAGCCCATCAGTCCCTATGGTTTGAGCAAGTGGGCCGGGGAACGGTACCTCGCGCTGTTGCTGCCGGGAGTGCGGCGCGTCGTCCTGCGACTATCGAACGTGTTCGGTCCGCGGCAGAATGCGGAAGGTGAGGCGGGGGTCGTGTCCGTGTTCGCGAGCCGGATGATCGCCGACCAGCCGGTCGAGATCCATGGGGACGGCCGACAGACCCGCGACTTCGTGTACGTCGAGGACGTGGCGCGAGCGGTCGTTCGCTCGATCGGTGCCGCCGAGGATCTGACGGTCAACATCGGAAGCGGCTCAGCGCTGTGCATCGACGAGCTCTTTGGCGTCATGCGCGACCTCATCGGGTATGCTCGCGAGCCGAGTTTCACGGCACCCCGCGCGGCTGACGTGCGGCACAGCGTCCTCGATGTCACGCGCGCCCGAGACGAGCTCGGGTGGTCAGCGCAGGTCGATCTCCGGGAAGGTCTGGCTCGGACGATCGCCTGGTACCGCTCGCCAGATCATGGCGCCCATCCGGATTGACCCGAGCGTTGCCCACGGTCTGAAGCCGTTCCCGCTGGGTGCAGCCCATGGTGCGATCGACCGGATCCCCGGCGTTACGGGAGCCTGTGGGACCCGTCGTCGCCGTCGAGCTCGATCGAAGCGTCCGAGCTTGCTGGCGGTGCCGATGCAGGGCCTCGGGGCTCGGACGACGCGGAGCGTGTGGCGTTCTCATGGCCTTCGTGGTGCTGTCGCAGGGATCCTGCGAAGTACAGCCAGTGCGCCGCGAATCCCACGATGCCTCCGAGGGCGAGACCGATCGCCGTCCCGAGCGCACCCAACAGGTACGCTCCGATGATCCCGCCGGTCGCCTGCCCGATCGCGTCCACGGTTCGCGCCCGAAGGCTTCGTCGGGCGTCAGCGAGCACGCGGAGTCCGAGCCCGGCGCCGAGGCTCAGGCTGATGACGGCGTACGCGAGGGCGAGGGGCAGGATCAGGCCCTTCGCCGACGCCCACGTCGCGCCGAGGAGTGATCTGCCGACCTCATCCGGGAGCTGGCTGATCAGCAGGCCCCATGCCACGGTCGAACCGGCGACTGCGACCGACACGATGACCGCCGGTCCGTGCAGGCGCCGAGGCCCGCCTCGTTTGACCAGGCGGACCCCTTCCGGCACGGCGGTGATGCCGATGCCCATCAGCAGGACCTGCATCGGGCCGAGCAGGATCTGGCCGCCGCGAAGTGACCCTGCAGCGGCCAGCCCGGCGAACGTGACGAGGAAATAGGCGGATGCCTGCGTCGCCCCCACGGAAACCAGCGCCTCGAGGACATAGCGCGGCCCGATGTCTCGGTGTCGGTGCCACCACGCGGAGGCGTCGTGGAGCGATGGGACGCTGCGCATAGCGATGTGGCTGCCGATGGCCACCGCTGTGGCTGACCCGCCCCAGACGAGGATCGGGACCACGATCGTCTGCGAGCCGACGGCGCTCAGCGCCAGCAGGCCGGGGAAGAGCAGCAGGAGCCATAGGAGGTCGACAACGAATGCCAGCTTGGCCCGGCCGCGCGCGATGAACGCAAAGCGCCACATGTCCTGGACGAGAAGGCCGGGAAGGCATACGGCCAGTGCCAGGAAGGCCGGACCGACGGCACCGCCGATGATGATCCCGAGTATGGCGACGGCGGCCGACGCCCACAGCGACACCAGCAGAGCGATCCCGGACGAGCCGCGAGCGGCCGCACGCCAATCCTCCTCATTCGTCGCGCTGTGGCGGCTGAGGAAGGGCTCACTCGCCAGCGCGCGAGAGGTGATGAGGGCCACCGTGTAGGTCACGAACGCCAGGCTGAACGCGCCGAAGTCATCGGCTCCCACGGTCCGTGCGACCAGCACACCCACCCCGAAGTTGGTGAGACTCGACAGGGCCTGGTCCCCAAACCCCCACGAGACGCGCCGGACCGTTGCCTGCCGCGTCATCGCAGGCCCGCCATGGTTCCCCGGCGTTCCGCGCTCGCCAGTGCATAGATGTCCGACAGGCCGGCGTACCCGCGATCGGGCGTGTATCCAGCGAGATATGTCTCACGAGCTGCCGCACCCGCGGCCTCGCTCGCCTGTGGGTCCCGATGCGCGGCGAGCACGGCCTCGGCCAGATCATCTCGGTCGCCGGGCCTGATGTGTCGGCCATTCACGCCGTCGGTGACCAGTTCTGCAAGTCCTCCGTGTCCTGATGCGATGACCGGTCGGCCGGCCGCGAAGGCTTCAAGGACCGTCAGGGGACAGTTCTCGTAGACGTGCGACGGGACGAGCATGGCGCGGGCGGTCGCAAGTGCTGCGTCCACACCCGCCCGGTCCAGTCGGCCCACGTACCGGATGGCCGGGTTGCGCGCCGCCGCTTCCTGGACCGCGGACTCCAGCGGTCCACTGCCCGCGATCGTGAGTGTGACATCGCCCGGCAAGCGTTGCCATGTGTCGAGGATCGTCCCGACGCCCTTGTCCTCGGTGAGACGTCCCACGAACAGGAATCCGGAGCCAGGCCCGACGGCAGTCACGGAGGACGGTGCGACCACGTTCGGGAGCACGCTCATCTTCGACGGTGGCAACCCCCCACGCACGAGTTGATCGCGAGCGAACTTCGCGAGCACCACGATCCGATCGACGTCGCGCGACCAGGTCCCTCGGAGGCGATGCACGCTCGCCATGGCGGCGACCGTCGCGGACGCCGCACGGGAGTCGCGATAGCAGCCATGTACGACGCCGGGTAGTGCGAGCGGCATCCCGACGCAGTCGTGGCATGGTCGCCCATCGCGGAAGAGGATGGCGCTGGGGCAGATCAGGCGGAAATTGTGGAGGGTCTGGACGGTCGCCACGCCCTCTGCCCGCGCGGCGCCATGGATGGCAGGCGACAGCAACGGGAACGTATTGTGGGCGTGCATCAGGTCCGGTCGGCATGACCGGATCGCGGCCCGGATGCGACGGATGCCCTCACCGGACCAGACCGTGTCCATCGCCAGCCGAACCTTGTCGCGGGCCGAATGTGTGGCGGCGATCTCGTCGTTCCCGACCTCCAGCGTGTGGACCTCATGGCCCTTCGCACGCAGGATCGCGACGTGCGAATCGAACACACCATCCTCGCCGCCGGCCTGCTGATATCGCTCGTGCACCATCAGGATCCGGTAGGGAGTGGACTCCCGGACGCCCGTCGGCGGCATCGGATCACGCACGGGCGGATCGAGGGTCTGGCACGTGCGCCCGGTCGCGCCGGGCGACAGCCGCAGGGCCGTTGGACGGACCGTCGAGGTTGCCATCCGCATCCGACACGGTCATGGGATCCGGGGCCCCCTCGTGAACGGCCCGCACCGCCGCGAGGCCCAGGCCGATCACCGACCAGAACCAGATCCCGCCCTGCGGGCCTTGGAGATACGGATCGAAGGATGCATTGGCGATACCAGCCATCCACAGCACGAATAGCCATCCGATGATCTGGACCCAGCCGCGCCGACCATCGGCGCGAGCCCTGTGCGCCCCGCGGAGCATCGTGACGGCGAAGGTGACATGCAGCAGGATCCAGAGGGCCAGACCCGGCACACCGCTCCGGGCGAGGATCTCGATGTGACCGTTGTGCGGCGAGCGAAGGTCTTCGGCCTCGGTCGTGTCAAATCCGTCGGCGGCGGCGAGGGCGATCCCGTAGCCCTTGCCCGTCCAGAAATAGCGCCCGTTCACGGTGTAGTCAACGATGTCGCCCCACCACTTGAGTCGAAAGTTCCGGGTGCCTTCAAGGGAGTTGCCACTGGGCACGAAGATGCTGGTCACGTTGTCGGTCAGCTGGCTGAAGGAGAATTCGCGGCGCCCACCGAGGTCCACTTTCGGGTCCAGCAGCATCCCCACTGTCAGCAGCAGCGCGATGATGAAGAACATCGCGAGCCAGCGGCTCGATTGTCGGATGAACACGAGCACGAGTGCGACCATCGACATGGCCACCAGGCCGCCGCGGTTGACGATCGACACGACACCCGCGCCGCCGAGCCAGGGTAGCCAGGGCATCGGTTCGGCCAACCGTGGGCTCCGGTCAGCGCGGGCATACAGCCCGACCAGGATGAACGCGGCGATACCGGCCAGGAGCACGCCGGCATCGCCTCCTTTCGCGAACAGGAGTGGAACGGTCGTGCCGGGCAGGGTCGGGGCACTGTGACCCAGCGCGATGGCGCCCAGCAGCGACGTCGGCAGCCAGAACAACAGGTACGGGATGATGCGTCGCACGACGCGGACCATGACTGCGAGGTGTTCTGCCGTGACGGTCGTTGCGAGGATGATCGCGAACAGCGCGTAGATCCACGCAACGGCGTCGCGAAGCGCATCGACCCCGTACCGAGGCACGTACGGGATGGTCTGGACCGCGCCCCAGCCGATGAACAGGATCAGCAGCGCCGTGACCGGCGTCAGGCGAAATCGACCGAAGGAATACACGAGGGCGAGGAGCCCGATCACGAGGACGACCTCCCCGATGAACAGCGGCGGTACCCCGACGTAGGCGAACGCCCGATTGAAGAACGCGTAGCCCGTGAGGATCCCGGCCAGCGCCGCCAGGAAGACGTCCACGACCCGCGCACCCTGACTGGTCAACCACAGGCCGCCAAGCACGGCCACGATCCCACCGGCGACGGGAAGTGGCGCGACAGCGATGGCGATCCCGGACCCGGCCGCGACGGCCAGTGCGCCGATCCTGACGACCGTCGATCGCTCGATCGACACCACGCTCAGCGCGGGCCACCCACCGGTGCGGGTGCGCCCGTGCGGCTCGCCTCGTACCAGTCGATGGTCGTCCGCAGGCCAGTCTCGAAGCTGGTGCCCGCGACGAACCCGAATCGATCAGTCGCTCGACTGGTGTCGAGGGCCCGGCGCGGCTGCCCGTCGGGCTTCGTGGCGTCCCAACGGATCTCGCCGCTGAAGCCGGTGAGCCGTGCGATGAGCTCGACCAGTTCGCGGATCGTGATCTCCTGGCCCACACCGAGGTTGACCGGGTCGGCGTCGTCGTAGCGATCCGCACCGAGGACGATGCCGTCGGCCGCGTCGTCGACATACAGGAACTCGCGCGAGGCCGATCCGCTGCCCCACACGTCGATCGAGGCGGCGCCTGCGTCACGCGCGTCGATGCACTTCTTGATCAGCGCGGGGATCACGTGCGAGCTGCGCGGGTCGAAGTTGTCGCGGGGGCCGTACAGGTTGACCGGGATGAGGTAGATCACGTGCATGCCGTACTGCTGGCGATAGGCCTGACCCTGGACCAGGAGCATCTTCTTGGCCAGGCCGTACGGCGCGTTCGTCTCCTCCGGGTACCCGCCCCACAGGTCGTCCTCACGGAACGGCACGGGCGTGAACTTCGGGTAGGCGCACACGGTCCCGACGGTCACGAACTTCTCGATGCCGGCGACCCGAGCGGCCTCGATGAGCTCGATGCCCATGATCGCGTTCTCGTAGAAGAATCGGCCGGGGTTCTCGCGGTTCGCCCCGATGCCCCCGACGACGGCCGCGAGGTGGATGATCACGTCCGGCCGGCCGTCGGCGATGGCCTGATCGACGCCTGCCCTGAGGCGCAGGTCGTACGTCGCCGAGCGGGGCACGAAGACGTCCGCCGGGTCAGCCTCGGCCAGGCGCCGGATCACCGCGCCGCCGAGGAAGCCGGCCCCACCCGTCACCATCACGCGACGGCCCTGCAGGTCGCTCATGCGATCGCGGCCTCATCGGGGCCGACGAGGACCGTCGCCGGGTCCAGTCCCGCCTCCTCGACGTCCGAGGCGAGCATGATCCGGACGAGCTCCGCGAAGGTCGTCGTCGGCTTCCAGCCGAGCAGCTGGGCGGCCTTGGAGGCATCGCCGCACAGCTCGTCGACCTCCGTCGGCCGGAAGTAGCGAGGATCGATGACGACGTACTGCTCCCAGTCGAGCCCGGCCAGGGAAAAGGCCATCTCGACGAACTCCCGGACGGTGTGCATCTCACCCGTGGCGATCACGAAGTCATCGGGCTTGTCGTGCTGGAGGATGCGCCACATCGCCTCGACGTACTCCGGGGCGAACCCCCAGTCGCGCTGCGCATCCAGGTTGCCGAGGTACAGGCGGTCCATCGTGCCAGCCAGGATGGCGGCGACTCCGCGCGTCACCTTGCGTGTGACGAAGGTCGCACCGCGGCGGGGGGACTCGTGGTTGAACAGGATCCCGTTGGCCGCGAACAGGCCGTAGGCATCGCGGTACTGGAGCGTCATCTGATGGGCGAAGACCTTGGAGATCGCATATGGGCTGCGCGGGCGGAAGGGCGTCGTCTCCGTCTGCGGGCGGTCCACGACGTCGCCGAACATCTCGCTGGATCCGGCCTGATAGAAGCGCACGTCATGGTCGATGTGGCGAACGGCCTCGAGCAGGCGCAGGTTGCCCATCGCGGTGCTGTCCGCCGTGAACTCCGGCATCTCGAAGCTGACCTTGACGTGGCTCTGCGCAGCCAGGTGGTAGACCTCGTCAGGCTTGACCCGGTTGAGGGTCGTGATCAGCGACGACGCATCCGACAGGTCCGAGTAGTGCAGGAACAGGCGGACGTCGTCCTCGTGGGGGTCCCGATAGAGGTGTTCGATCCGACCGGTGGAGAAGGTGCTGGACCGGCGGATGAGGCCGTGGACCTCGTAGCCCTTGCCGAGCAGCAGTTCGGCAAGATAGGAGCCGTCCTGGCCGGTGATCCCCGTGATGAGTGCCTTTCGCATCCTATGTGCCCCCGTGTTGTGTCGGTTCTGCTCCCGCCTGCTCTTCAGGTGCTCGACGATTGCGGGCGTCGCCGCGGGATTTCGCGCTGATGACCGGCCGATCCGCCGGCTCCGGGCCAAGGCGGTGCGGCGCGTCGGAGCCGGCCGGGCGCACCTCTGGATCGGCGATGCTGCCAGCGGCCGGCGCTTCGTCCACGTAGAGCCCGTAGTACGGCATCGCATCGCCGGATCGCAAGGTCACGTCGTTGAGCACGGCACCGACGACATGGGCGTTGACCTTGGCCAGCGCCTCGCGACCCCGCCGGGCGAGTCGTTCGCTGGTCCGCTGGCCCCGGATCACGAGGATCGTGGCGTCGGCCTCCGACGCCAGCACCGCGGCGTCGGTGACCGCACCGACCGGCGCCGTGTCGATGATCACGAGCTCCGTCTCCTGGCGGATGCGCTCGAGCGTGTCCCGCATCCGGTGCGAACCGATCAGTTCCGCCGGATTGGCAGGGATCGTGCCCGACGTGATGATCGAGAGGTTGGGGTCCTCGGTCGATTGGACGACGTCCGCGATCTTCAGGTCCTCGTCGCGCGCGAGGTCGGTCAGGCCGCGGCCGTTGCGCAGGCCGAACATCTCGTGGACAGCCGGTCGTCGCAGGTCGGCATCGATGAGGATCACCTTCCGGCCGCTCTGCGCATAGGCGACGGCGATATTGGACGCGACGACCGTCTTGCCCTCACTTGGCCCGGAGCTCGTGACGAGGAGCGTACCCAGCTGCTCGTCCAGCGACGAGAAGTCAAGATTGGTGCGCAGCGAGCGGAAGGCCTCGGCCGCCGGCGAGCGTGGATAGAGCAGCGTCGCGAGGCGATAGAACGACTTCCGGTTGCGGTCGCCCGGCATGTGCATGATCACGCCCAGCGTCGACAGGCCCGTCGCGCGCTCCACATCGTCAGCGGATCGGAGGCGGTCATCGAGGGTTTCCCACACGAACGCGACGCCGATCATCACCAGCAGGCCGAGGATCCCGGCGATGATGGTATTGAGCAGGGGACGCGGGGATGATGGCGCGACCGGCGCGACCGCCGGGTCGATGATGGTCAGGCGGTTCGAATCGGTGCGGTCGGTCAGGGCGAGCAGCGAGGCGTACGTCCCGCGGAGCTCGGTCAGGCGCGCCTCGATGAGCTGCAGCCTGGCCTCCTGCGCCGCGGTCCGCGACGGGAGCGCGACCAATTTCGCGATCTCTGCGCGAAGCTCCACGATCTGGTCCTGGATCGCCGCGAGATCCTCCTTCACGAAGTCAAGGACCGGGTCTTCCTGGCTACCGACGGTGCCCGCGATCCGGAGGAGCTCAGCGGCGACGGAAGCCGCGAGACTCGCCGCCTGCTCGGGATCGTCCCCGGTCGCGAAGACGTCGATGAACGGCTGTTGGGCGCCGGTCACGACGGTGATGCGCTTCTTGAAGACCTCGATCGGCTCGTCGATCCCGGCGTTGTCGCGGACCTTGCTGAGCAGGGATCGCGATCCGGCGATCTCCGCGTACGTCTGCGACAGGTTCATCGCCGATTGGAACTGGTCGACGTCCGGTCGTGACGACTGGAGCGCCTGGCCGACGAGGATGCGCGTATCCGCTTCAAAGACCTTGGGCAGGAGCTGGCTCACCAGGAATGCCGCGACCGCCGCGATGACCACCCCGAGGGCGATCCATCGCCCCCACGAGCGAAGCACGGCGATCTGGCGACGGAGATCCAAGGTGTCGGGGTCCCTTCGTGGTGATGGGCGCGGTCGATGGCCGGCCCAGGCAGGTCCGACGGGTCGGTAGTATATGGGCATCCACGCCGACTGCCAGCCGGAACGCCGGGCATGGTGCGGGCCGGCACCATGATGCGCGCTCGACAGGCCGGGATGCGTTGACAAGCTCGGCCGCCTCGGCCAGATTGCCAGACGAGTGGTCGCAGGCCATCCATCCTTTTATCTCGCCTGCGCCGCGACCGAGGAATCACATGGCCATCCACAAACTTGCCCCACCAGGTCCCGTGGGGCTGGCAAGCCCACGCTTGCCGAAGGTCAGCATCGGTGTCCCCGTGTACAACGGCGAGGCCTTCATCGAGGTCGCGCTGCGCTCGCTGCTGGCGCAGACGTTCGAGGACCTTGAGATCCTGATCTCGGACAACGCCTCGACGGATGCGACGGAGGACGTCTGTCGCCGGATCATGGCTGAGGACCCGCGCGTCCGATACGACCGGGCGCCCGCGAACCGCGGGCTCGTCTGGAACCACCGCCGCGTGCTCGCGATGGCGACCGGCGAGTACTTCATGTTCGCGCCGCACGACGACTGGTTCGCGCCCGAGTATGTCGAGCGGGCCGTCCAGGCGCTCGACGCAGATCCCGAGGTCACGTTCGCCCATGCGGTGACCGTGCTGGTCGACGAGGAGGGCCAGGAGATCGGCCGGGAGCGAACGCGCCAGCGATTCGACGATCCCTCGCCGACCAACAGGTTCTGGGACGTGCTGACCGTGCAGGGCGGCATCAACTGGTACGGCCTCACTCGGCGCCGCCTGATGCACCGGATCGGCCGCTACGAAGCGCTGCCACGCAGCGAACGGGTCGTGATCGCCGAGCTCTCGCTGTGGGGTCCGTTCGTCCTGCTGCCCGCCGGCCTGTACTTTCGACGGATCCATGACGGCCAGGCCACGGCGCTCCGTCGTGATCGTCAGGCGGAGCTGCGGCGTCTGGATCCCGCTCAAGCAGACGGCTGGCGCGCGACGACGCCCGCGATACTCGCCCGCTACGTCCTGCTCTTCGCGGGAGCCGTGGCCCGGGCGCCGATGAGCGTCCGTGAGCGCGCGCGTGCCTTCCTGCTCATCGGCCGCTGGATGCTCGCCAAGCTGCCGCCGTTCCGGTTGCGCGACCCACGAACGTTCGACGTCGAGATCGAACGGACCGGCGAGGGCCGGCTACCGTCGGGTCGCGACAACATCGGATACTGACCTCCGTCGGCACCCGCTGGACATCGACCCGCGACCTGCCGAATCACCAGCCTGCGGTAGCATCCGCTTCTCCGTCCACAGGGGGCCGCCATGACCTCTCCCGCGACGCCGCTCCAGGTGTCACCCATCGACGATATCGACCCGCCGACGACATTCAGTGCCGTCGCGGACCGATACCTTGCCCAGCTTGCCGACCTCGTCGCTGAGCTCGATCTCGTGGCGCTCGAGCGGATCACCGATGTGCTGCGAGCCGCCCGCGACGCCGGAGCGACGGTGTTCATGGCAGGCAACGGCGGCAGTGCGGCGACCGCCAGTCACTGGGCGAACGACATCAACAAGGCGGCGAGCCGCTCCGGCCGGCTGCCGTTTCGATCGATCAGCCTGACCGACGCGACCTCGTGGCTCACCGCGCTCGGCAACGACGAGGGATACGACCAGGTGTTCGCCGGTCAACTCCGCAACCTGGCCCGGCCCGGCGACGTGCTCGTGATGATCTCGGCGAGCGGACGCTCCCCGAACCTCATCGAGGCGGTCAAGGTCGCGCAGGAGCGCGACATGCGGACAGTCGCCCTGCTGGGCTTCGATGGCGGCCTGCTTCGGGACATGGTCGATGAGCACCTCCTCGTCGCGACGCCTCGTGGCGAGTACGGGTTGGTGGAGACCGCCCACACGATCGCCGCCGATGTCGTCACGACGTTCCTGATCCACGACCGCGCCCCGACGCCGTGACCCGCATCGGCGGCATGCGGCCGCGCCAGGCCGTCATCGTCGCGGGCGGACGCGGGACCCGGCTCGGCCCTCTCACGGCAGACCGTCCCAAGGCCCTTGTCGAGGTCGCCGGGCGCCCGTTCCTCGATCACCTCGTCGCGTCCGTGCGGGACCGGGGCTTCGATCGGATCCTGTTGCTGACCGGCTACCGTGCCGACCTCATCGAGGCGCATGTCGCCGCCGTCGGCGGTTGGGGCCTGGATGTGACCTGCGTCGCCACCGATCCAGCCGACGAGACGGGTCCGCGCTTCCGCGCAGCCCTCGACCATATCGACGAGCGCTTCCTGTTCATGTACTGCGACAACCTGTGGCCGATGCCGTTCGAGGCCATGTGGCAGCGGTTCCAGGAGTTCGGACTCCGTGGGATGGTGACCGTCTATGCCAACGAGGACGGCTACACGCGCGACAACGTTCGGATCGGACCGGACGGGCTCGTGGAGCGGTATGACCGGAGCCGGCAGGAGGACGGCCTCCGCGGCGTCGAGATCGGCTACGGGATCTTCGAGCGCAGCGTGCTCGATGTCCTCACGGACGTGAACCAGTCCTTCCAGGACGCGATCTATCCCGGGCTGATCGCGGATCGGCAGCTCCAGGCGTGGGTCACGCCGCATCGCTACTACAGCATCGGGCGGCCCGAACGGCTCGAAGGGGCGGCACGATTCGTGACCGGCGCCCCGGCGGTCATCGTTGACCGGGATGGCGTCCTGAACGAGAAGCCGTCTCGCGCGGAGTACGTGAGGAAATGGGCCGAGTGGCACTGGATCCCCGGCGCCCTGGAGGCGCTCGCCCTCCTGCGCGACGCCGGGTTCCGGGTCGTCATCGTCTCCAACCAGGCGGGTGTGGCGCGGGGAGCGATGACCCGCGACGACCTGGACGCGATCCACGATCGGATGCGCCGCGATGTCGTGGAGCACGGCGGCCGGATCGACGACATCTACGTCTGTCCCCACGACTGGGACGAGGGCTGCTCCTGCCGCAAGCCGAAGCCCGGGATGCTCCTGGATGCCCAGCGCGACCATGCCCTGGACCTCACCCGGACGCCGTTCATCGGCGACGACGAGCGGGATGCGGAGGCGGCGGCAGCCGCTGGGGCACCATCGATCCTCGTGTCCGGCGCGGACGGTCTGCTGACGGCCGTCCGGGGTCTGGTCGCCGTGGCGCCCGACGCGGCGGTCGCCGTGGGTGCGGGCCGATGATCCGCCGCGGCGTGCTGCCCGATCGGACGGAGGGCGTGATCGTCACGCGCACGCCCCTCCGTCTCAGCTTCGCCGGCGGCGGTACGGATCTCCCGGCGTACTACGAGCGGGTGGATGGCGCCGTGCTGTCGTCCGCGATCAATCAGTACGTGTACGTCACGGTCAAGCGCCACGGCTCCTTCTTCGACGAGCCGATCCGGGTGAACTACGCAAGAAGCGAGATGGTCGAGCGGGTGGACGACATCCAGAACGACATCGTTCGTGAGTCGCTCCGCTTCCTCGGGATCGATGCGCCGATCTACGTCAGCGTGGTCGGCGACCTGCCCGCCTCGTCGGGCCTGGGTGGGTCGAGCAGCTTCGCGGTCGGTCTGCTCAATGCGCTCCACGCGTACCGCGGTGAGCGCGTGACGGCGGGCCAGCTCGCCGAGGAGGCGTGCTACATCGAGATGGATGTGCTTGGCCAGCCCATCGGCAAGCAGGATCAGTACGCGGCCGCCTTCGGCGGTCTGAATCTCTACACGTTCCGCAGCGGCGGCAGTGCCAGTGTCGAGCCGATCCGCCTGGGACAGGGGGTCGCCGAGGGCCTGTTCGAGCGGGTGATGCTGTTCTGGACCGGGCAGCCCCGCGACGCCGGCCGCGTCCTGCGAGAGCAGAGCGACAACACGCCGGATCGGATGGAGATGTTGACCGCGATGCGCGAGCACGCCTACCAGCTGCGGGACATCCTCCGCCAGCCCGCGCCAGACCTCGGCGCGGTCGGTCGGACGCTCGACGAGTCGTGGGTCCTCAAGCGCGGTCTCGCGAGCACGATCACCAGCGCGGAGATCGACCGCTGGCACGACCTGGCGATGGCGGCCGGGGCCGACGGCGGCAAGGTGGCGGGCGCCGGCGGTGGCGGCTTCCTGCTGTTCCTCGTCCCGCCGGAGCGCCAGCCGAGCGTCCGGGTAGCGCTGAGCGAGCTGGTCGAGGTGCCGGTCCGCCATGAGGTCCACGGGTCGCACGTCGCGATGCCGTTCCTCCACTCGTGAGTCAGCCGCGCTCCCCAGGGGGCGATCGCTCGTCGTCGAACACCGAGTCGCCCGGGGCGCTGCGGATGGACGCCGGCGTCCCGATGTCGATCACGCGCCCGAGGCGGACCGTCGCGACCGGACCCGCCCGCGCCGCCCGGTCGAAGGCGTTACCCGGTTCCGCATCCGCGAGGATGTCACGCAGGACGCCGACGCGGGCTGCGACGGCCGCCCACACAAGCGACGTCGCGGGCGCGGCCGGCTTGACGTCCACGCTCATCAGGCGCCCCTCGTCGTCGAGGATGGCCACGTCGGCGCGAGCCGGGTCGTCACTGTCGAACAGGCCGAGCGCCAGCTGCGCCCCTGCTTCCACGACACGACGAAGCGCGGCGAAGCCATCGGGCGGCGACCAGATCGTGTCGGGGAACCCGAACAGGGCGATCGCATCGGGATCCAGGCCATCAAGCCCAAGCCGGAGGGAGGCGCTGACGGATGGCGGATACCCCTCGACGATCACGGCGCCGGCGGTGCGGGCGTGCTCGATCACGTCGAGCTTCTCCGGCCGAGTGACGATGCGTACCTCGTCCACGCCGCCCAGTGCGAACCGGTCAAGCAGGTACGACATCACCGGCCGACCGCGGACGACCTGGACCTCCTTGGATCCGGAGATGGCATCGCCCAGCCGGGTCGCATATCCCGCTGCCGGCATCAGCCCGATCACGCGTCCTGCCGTGACGTTCCTCCTGTCCCTCCTGGCCGGTCGACCGGGGTGGATCCGGCCGTGAGATTCGAACCGACGGCGGTCCATGGAGCGTACCTTGTCGATCTCGAGCCACGTGACGACGACCGCGGCTTCTTCGCTCGGGCATGGAGCGAGGCGGAGTTCGCGGAGGCCGGGATCGAGATGACCGTCCGTGCCGCGAACATGACCTACACCCGCCAGCGCGGCACCGTCCGCGGTCTCCACTACCAGGTGGCGCCGGCCTACGAGGCGAAGTTCATCCGCTGCATCCGCGGCGCGGCCTTCTCCGCGATCGTCGACATGCGCCCGAGGTCGCCGACCTATCGGGCCTGGGCCGGTGTGGAACTGACCGCCGCCGACCGTCGCGCGCTGTATATCCCGGCGGAGTGCGCGGCGGGAGCCCAGGCGCTCGCGGACGACACGGAGATGTTCTACCTGGTGTCCGGCGCGTACAGTCCCGACCACGAACGCGGCGTTCGCTACGATGACCCGTCCATCGGCATCTCGTGGCCGCTGCCGGCCGTCAACATCACCGACAAGGACCATGGCTGGCCGCTCCTGGCCAGCCCGGAGGAGGCTCAGTGATCATCATCGATCGTGCGCTCGAAGCGCGCGAGGCCGCGGGCGACCCGATCCAGGTCGGGCTCGTGGGGGCCGGAGCCCTGGGGCGCGGGGTGGCCCGGCAGTTCATCACCGCCGCGACCGGTCAGCGCCTGGCAGCCGTGGCCAATCGGACGATCGATCGCGCTGCCTTCGCGTGGACCTCGAGCGGTGCAGACAGCCCCGAAGTGGTCGATGACCCGGCGGCCCTCGATGCGGCGATCCGGGCCGGTCGGCCGGTGGTCACAGGCGATCCGCTCGTGCTCTGCGCGTCGCAGGAGATCGACGCGGTCATCGAGGCCACGGGGACGACCGAATACGGTGCGCGCGTCGCGCTGGCAGCCATCGAGGGCGGCAAGCACGTGTTCATCAACGCCGAGCTCGAGGCGACGCTGGGACCCATCCTCGCGGCGCGAGCCCAGGAGCGCGGCGTCATCGTCAGCTCGCTCGATGGCGACCAGCCGGGCACCCAGCTCAATCTGTACCGCTGGGTTCGGAGCATGGGCTTCGAGCCGCTGATCTGCGGCAACATCAAGGGTCTCCAGGACCACTACCGGACGCCGGACACGCAGGCCGGGTTCGCGGAGAAGTACGGCCTCACCGCGAAGATGGCGACCTCCTTCGCCGACGGCACCAAGATCTCGTTCGAGCAGGCGGTGGTCGGACTCTCGACGGGGATGCGCGTCGCCCGACGGGGCATGCTCGGTTATGCCCACGACGGCCATGTCGACGAGATGACCGATCGTTACGACGTCGACGCCATCCGGGCACTCGGCGGGATCGTGGACTACGCCCTCGGGCCGAAGCCCGGACCGGGGATCTTCGTCTTCGCTGCGATGGCCGACGAGCGCCAGCGAGCCTACCTCGACTTCTTCAAGATGGGCCCGGGCCCGCTGTACAGCTTCTACGTGCCGTACCACCTGGCCCACATGGAGGCCCCGTCGTCGGTGGCCCGCGCCGTGCTCTTCTCTGACCCGGTCACGACGCCGAGCACGCCGACTGTGGAAGTGATCACGCTGGCCAAGCGCGACCTCAAGGCCGGAGAGACGCTGGACGGGATCGGCGGATTTCTGACCTACGGGTCGCTCGATGACGCGATCGTCGCGCGCGATCAGGGACTCCTGCCGATGGGCCTGGCCGAGGATTGCCGCCTCGTCCGCGACGTCCCGTGCAACCAGGCCGTGACGCGGGCCGATATCGAGCTGCCCGAGGGCCGACTGGCCGACGCGTTGCGTCAGGAGCAGGACGAGCGATTCGATCGAGTGCCTCCCAGCTGATCGCCGGGCGGGCGCTGCCGGTCACAGGCGGACGAGGCGGAGTTCAGCCCAGGCGACGCACCAGCGCACGTCGGGCGCTGAACGCCTCGGCATACCCGGACAGGGCCCCGCCTTCCATGCCGCGCAGCGCCATGAGGCCGCGGAAGAGCTCCTCGCGGAACCATGTCCGCGAACGCTGCGATCCGAACGACGCTTCGAGATGCGTGAGCTTGGCCTCGACCTCCGCCTCCGACAGCTCGATGAACAGGTTGGGGCGACCCAGATCGGCCTCCATCTTGGGGATCTCGTATTCGAGCACGAGCTGGTCGCGGAACGTCTGTCGGATGAGCGTCGCCGCAGTGGCATGATCCTGGTGCAGGTCATCGACGCGGGGACCGATGACGATGTCCGGCGGGTCCGATTCCGCGGCAAGCCGGTCGAATCGCTCCTTCAGACCCGGGAGGTGGGGAAAGAATCGCTCGCGGAAGTCCTCCACCTGGATCGACGCGGCCGCGACACCATCCAGCAGACGCTCGGCACTTGCGCGCGCCTCGGTTTCGCGTTCGCCCGTAGCGCTCAGGACGACCCAGCGGATCTCGAGGTCCGGTCGTTCGCGGACGAGCCGGCTGACCGTACCTCCGGCGCCGATCTCGATGTCGTCCGAGTGAGCGCCGACGGCCAGCACCCGCAGCGGGCGCCCGGCCGGGAGATCCAGGGTCAGGCCAAGCACGGCGACAGCGGGCTCACGGGGCGGCGCTCCGCAACCAGATCGCCCACGGCGCCCGGCCCGAATCGAAGCGTGCCTCCAGGTTCTGGCGGTCCTTGATCGTGTCCATGGGGGCCCAGAACCCTTCGTAGCGATCGGCCATCAGCTTGCCCGCCTCGATCAACCGGCCAAAGGCGTCCGGCACGAGGTCCTCACCGTCCCGCAGATGCTCGAAGATCTCCCGCCGCAGCACAAAATAGCCGCCGTTGATCCACAGATCAGCCGTGGACACGTCCTCGACGCCGGTCACCCGGTCTTCGTCGATATCGATGAGGTGGAAGGTGTATGCCCGAGGTCGGACGGCCAGGAAGGAAGCGGTGCAGTCCGACGCCGCGAACCGTTCGACCAGCTCGTTGATCGGAGCGTCGGTCAGGACGTCACCGTAGTTGGCCAGGAACATCTCATCGTCGCCGATGTGCTCGCGGATCTGGGCGAGCCGCTCACCGACGGACGCATGCTGGCCCGTATCGAT
>JBKJHI010000039.1:0-3937 GCA_046599085.1 Candidatus Limnocylindrales bacterium | reverse complement strand
CTGGAATCCATGGACAGGTCATCCAGATTCAACTGGAACTCGTCGGCAGGTGCCGCTTGCGTGGAAGCGATGACTGCCACGGCTGCCGCTGGTGCCGCTGGTGCCGCTGGTGCCGCTGCGGCATCGTCCGGCGCCGGATCGGCGATCCCCGCCGCGACCGAGGCCCGCGACCGACCCCCGCCCGATCCCAGGTTGCGGACCTCAGGGGCCTTGAGCGGCCGGATGCCGCCGTTGCGCAGTCCGTCGATGCGTACGGGGCCGATGCGCACGCGCACGAGGCGTTGCACGGGCGCCCCGACGGCACCGAACATCCGGCGGAGCTGGCGCTTCCAGCCCTGGGTGAGCGTGGCGCGATACCAGTGCAGTTCAGGCGGCACCGGCCGCAGGAGCTCGACCAGCTTGGCGACCTCGATGGCGGTCATGTGGCGCAGGTTGATGAGGGTGGCCATGCCCTCGTCGAGCTCGATGCCTTTGCGCAGCGTCCCGACCTGGTCGCTGTCGAGCTCGCGCTCCAGGCCAAGCGCGTACTCGCGCTCCACGCCATGGCGCGGGTGCAGGATCCGATCGGCCCACGGGCCATCGTTCGTGAGCAGCAGCATCCCCTCTGAATCGAGGTCCAGGCGCCCGACCGGGTAGAGGCGCGCGCCGTCGGGCACGAGCGCTGTCGGCACGAGGTCCAGGACGGTCCGCTCCGCGTGACGGTCACGCGTCGTCGAGGTGACGCCCATCGGCTTGTGCAGGAGGAGATGGACGTGGCCGGCCGCGGCACCGATGACCCGACCGTCCACGGCGATGATCTGCGCATCGGGATCGGCTGACATCCCGGCTTTCGCCGGGCGGCCATCGACCGTGACGCGGCCCGCCGCGATGAGCGCCTCGGCACCGCGCCGTGAGGTCAGGCCGGCCGCAGCCAGCACCTTCTGGAGTCGTTCGGCCGGCATCAGGCCTCCATCGTTTGGTCGGGGTCCGGAAACAGGGATCCGGTCATGGGCTCGCCCCCTTCATCGGCCAGGCGGCCGGCGACGTCGGCATCAAGCGGTGGCAGCTCCTCGAGGCTCGTCAGACCGAAGCGCTCGAGGAAGTCGAAGCCGGTGCCGTACAGGAACGGGCGACCGGGCGCCTCGGAGCGACCCAGCTCGACCACCAGTCGACGATGCAGCAACGTCCGGATCGTGTAATCCGAATCGACGCCACGGATGCGCTCGATGGCTCCCTTCGTGACAGGCTGCCGATAGGCCACGATGGCCAGCGTCTCCAGCGACGCCGGCGACAACCGCACGGCGTCCGCACCGACATATCGAGCCACGAGGGCGCCGGCCTCCGGGGCCGTGGCCAGCTCGACCCGATCGCCATCGATCAACATCCGGATCCCGCGGCCTCGGAGCGCGACTTCCAGGTCACCCAGGCGCTCATCGACCGTCGCACGGTCGGAGCCGGTCAGCGTCGCGATCTCACGCCGCGAGAGCGGCCGTTCGGCCACGAACAGCAGTGCCTCGAGGTTGGCCTCGGTCAATTCGGGGATCGACGGAGCTTCGCCGTGGACGTCGTCGAGCGGCAACGGCGGCTCGGACGGGTCGTGCATGTCGACGATATCGAGCATGTCGAGCGCGCCCTGGGTCCCGGCCTGACCCTCCGCCGGCTCGTCGTGCACGGGCTCGTTCACGCGAAGGACTCCAGCGTCTCATCAAGCGGCGCGGCTTCGTCTGCGTCGAGCGGCGCCATCCCGGCGGCAGCGCGTTCCTCCGGGGTGGTCGCCCGGGCCACGATCGGGCCCCACGGAGCCGCCTGTTCGACGACGATCTCGCGCCGCTTCATGAGTTCCAGCATGGCCAGGAACGTGATGGCGATGACCACCCGGTCGCGCACGCCGCGAAGCAGGTCCTGGAGCACGACCACGGGCGCATCCGCGAGCGCCGCACGGATGATCGCCGCGCGTTCGGTGAGCGTGATGACGCGCGCCAGGATGCCGGGCGGTGCCTCCGGGATCGGCGCCAGCTTCACAAGCCTGGCGAGCGCCTGCGGGAGGCGGGCCGGGTCGATCGGCGGGGCGTCAGCGGGTCGAGCGCCGGCCAGGCCCGCGGCCCTGGCGATGGACGGCTCGCGGCGGAACAGGCCGACGCGGGCGACGGCCTCCTCGGCCAGGCGCTGGCCGGCGTCGCGGTGTGCCCGGTACAGGATCAGCCGGGCACGGAGTTCCTCTTCCGGGTCGGGGGCATCCTCGGGGAGCGCCGACGGGTCGATGACGGGAGCACGCGGCAGCATCGCCCGGCTCTTGATCAGGATGAGCTGGCTCGCGACGGCGACGAACGCGCTGATATTGCCCAGCCGGTCGGCCTCGAGCGTCGCGAGCGCTTCCAGGTACGCGTCGGCGAGGCCACCCAGCGGCACCGTCAGGACGTCGAGCTGGCGCGCTTCGATCAGGCTCAGCAACAGGGCCAGCGGCCCGTCGAACTCGGCCACCTGGACACGGGTCGCCGACGCCGCTCGGCGGCCGACGCCGAAGGTGACGGCCGGGGACGTCGGGGTGACTGGCGTGGCCGGCACGACGTCAGTTGGCATCATCGGCCAGTTTGAGGCGGACGCCTGCCACGGGATCGATCGGCGCGTCCTGGTGCCGAATCAGCTCCACGGTCCGCGGCGTGCAGCCGGCGGTCGCGGCGAGGTCAGCCGAGGTGGCCGCGTGGACGCGCAGCCGCGCGATCGCGGCGCCGAGGCCGGGCACCACCGAGGCCACCCGCCAGATCCAGGCTCCATACCCCTCCCCGAGCGAATAGACGATGCGCGGCACGACCGAGGTGTGGCCCTTGCCTGCATCGTGGAGGAGACCGGCCTGCAGCACCTCGTCGTCATCCAGGCCGTCGGCGCGCAGGGTCGCCACGACATCGAGGCCGTGCCGACGGTCGGCGACATGCATCGAATCGAAGAGGTCGAGCTGGTCGAAGGTGAGCCAGGCGGCCAGTCCCTGACGCTCACCGGGTGCCACGGAGGCTCCGACGTGCGCCCGGAACTGACGGACCTTACCGGCCCACCAGGAGGCTGAAGAGCGCATCGAGGATGGGGATGATGATCTTTGCCCCGATCGACCCGCCCGGCGGCAGGAAGAACAGGACGAGGATGAGGATGAAGCCGTACTGCTCCAGGAGCGGCCGCCATCGGTAGGTCTGGCGCGGGGACAGGAAGGCGAAGAGCACCTTCGAGCCGTCGAGCGGCGGGATCGGCAGCAGGTTGAAGACCATCAGGACCAGGTTGATATAGATGAACAGCTGCAGGATCACGAGCACGAGCGACGGGATGCTGAGGGCCAGCTCCGGTGAGGCCAGGATGAACCGCAGGGGCAGTGCCGCCAGGATCGCGAGCACGAGATTCGAGAGTGGTCCGGCGGCGGCGACCATCGCCTCGCCCCACCGGCCTCCCTCCAGGTGGTTGGGATTCACGGGCGTCGGCTTGGCCCAGCCGAAACCGAACCCGGCCCCGATGAAACTCACCGCCAGCAGCAGGCCGCCGAGCGGGTCGAAATGGGCGATCGGGTTCAGGGTCAGGCGGCCCAGCAGCTTGGCCGTCCCGTCACCGAGGCGATAGGCCACGAGGGCATGGGCGAACTCGTGGACCGGGAAGCCGACGAGCAGCATGATGGCCACGACGATGATGCTGGCGAGGAGTTGGTCGGTCACGCGGACCTTTCACTACGGGGATGGCTATCGTACCGGGACGGGTCGCGCTGGACACTTCTGCACCGTGGCGGTACCCCGGCGGCATCAGGTTCGGTCATAGCCGGCTGAGCAGATCCGCCTTCTTGCGCTCGAACTCATCGACGCTGATGGCCCCGCGATCGCGCAGCTCGGCGAGGCTGGCCAGCGTGCGGGTGACGTCCTCCGACGACAGGCTCGTCGGCGACGGGCTGCCGGCGATCCGCCCGGCCATCGTGGCGTCGTCCGGC
>JBKJHI010000031.1:0-12027 GCA_046599085.1 Candidatus Limnocylindrales bacterium | reverse complement strand
TCTTCGGCTACCCGCTCATCGCGCACAGCCTCGGCCTGGACGACGTCGCCTACGGCCTGTGGACGGGCATCGCGATCAATGACACGAGCCAGGTCGTAGCGGCGTCGGCGGCCCTGTCGCCACAGGCACTCGAGGTGGCCACAGTCGTGAAGCTCATCCGGAACGCATTGATGGCGCCACTCCTGCTGGGTATCGCCTGGGCGTGGGCGCGATCCAGTGCGAGCGCGACCGCGAGAACCGCGTTGGCCGCCGGTTCCCAGGCCGACGAGCCCGCCGGACCCGTTCCGGACACCCGCGCCGGCCTCCGGCGTGCCGTGCCCGTGTTCGTGCTCGGGTTCCTGGCGATGGCCGGCCTGCGCAGCGTCGGGATCATCACACCGGAACTGGCCACCTCGCTCAATGTCGCTGCGGGCTGGGCCATCCTCATCGGCCTGTCGGGCGTCGGCCTGACCACGCGGTTCGGCGAACTGCGAGCGGTCGGGCCGCGGCCGCTGCTCGTGGGCTTCGGTGTCGCCGTCGTGGTCGGGACGGTCACCCTGCTCGTGATCCTCTCGACCGGCATCGCATCGACGCTGTCGCTGGCGGCGAGGTAGTCGGCCTACGTCGGCCCACATCGGCCTACGTCGGCCGCGCTCGACCTCGCCGGCCAAGGAGGAGCGACGTCACGCCACCGAGCGACGTCACGCCGAGGATCATGGCGTGGACGAGCAGGGCCATGGCGAACGCCCGATCCGGCTCGATGCCGAAGGCCGTCGCGATACCGACGGCGGTCAGCTCGAACGTCCCGAGGTAGCCGGGCCCCGACGGCACGATCGTCGCCAGCGCCACACCGCTCGACAGGAGGGCGCCCTGGATGAACGACAGTTCGATGTCGAGCGCGCGACCGGCGGCGATGAACGTCGTGATCGAGGCGGTCCAGGCGACCGCGCTCAGGACCAGCCCCAGACCGAGTGACCGCGGGTGCGCCGCGACTGCCAGCCCCTCGCGCAGGCGCGCGGCGAGATCGATGAGCTTCGGCCACCGCCGCGCGATCCCCAGGAACCGGTCCACTCCGGGGAGCCGATGCAGGGCGATGGCGAGTGTCAGGCCCACGACCAGCACCGCAACGAACGCGGAACCCAGCAGCACGGCCGTGGACATCAGGCCACCGACGTCCAGCAGCACGACCGCCAGGGCTGCGACGGCGACGACGATGATCGTGTCCACGATGCGCTCGACCACGACCGTGCCGAGGACGGTGGTGCGACTGACGCCCTCGCCCTCGCCCAGGGCGTGGCTGCGCACGAGCTCGCCCAGCCGCGCGGGCAGGACGTTGTTGGCGAGGTAGCCCAGGTACGTGTAGCCGAGCACGCGGCGATACGCCACGGCAGCGACCGGGGCGAGGAGCGCCTGCCATCGACCGGCGCGCGCCGCGACATCGATGAGGACGCTGCCGACCATCACGGCGACCCAGGCCGGTTGCGCCGTGGACAGGACACGCAACGCCGCCGGCAGATCGACGGCACCCAGCAGCAGCCAGATCGCGACGACGGAGATGGCCAGGCCGAGCAACGAACGGAGGACGACCCTCCGGGACAGGGTCACGGCCGCGAGCGCGCCGTCAACTTGGGGGAGCGGCGCAGGCCGACCCGGTGCAGGGCATAGCGAAGGACGACGACGAGCGTGCTCAATCCGTACACGACACTGCGCCGGAAGCCGACCGAACTCGCCTCCTCGAAGTAGCGCGTCGGCACCGCGATCTCCCCGACACGGCGGCGCAGTCCAGCGGCGACGACCTGGGCGATGAGCTCCTGGTCGAACACGAAGTCGTCGCTGTTGGCGTGGTACGGGATCGTCTCCAGCAGCTGCCGGCTGTAGGCGCGCAAGCCTGTGTGGTACTCGGACAGGCGCAGTCCGAAGACCGCGTTCTCGATGATCGTGAGGAAGCGGTTGCTGACGTACTTCCAGCGTGGCATGCCCCCGGCCAGCGGGTCACCCAGGAAGCGGCTACCGAGCATCAGGTCACGTTCACCGGCGAGGATCGGCGCGATGAGGTCCGGGATGCGGGTCGCGTCGTACTGGTAGTCCGGGTGGAGCATCACGACGACGTCCGCGCCGGCCTCCAGGGCCGCGTCGTAGCACGTCTTCTGATTGCCTCCGTAGCCTCGATTCTGCTGGTGGATGATCACGTCGAGGCCGAGCTGGCGGGCGACCTCGACCGTCTCGTCACGCGACACGTCGTCGACCAGGATGATCCGGTCGATCCGGTCATGCGGGATATCCGCGTACGTCCGCTCCAGGGTCTTCGCCGCGTTGTAGGCGGGCATGACGATGACGACGCTGGGTGTCTTGGTGGGCTCGGTCACGGCGGTAGGGTACCGGACGCATGGGGGTCTCTCGTCCGTTGGATGACACCGGACCGTCACGGATGTGTGCCACCATCTTCCACGTCCCGCCCAACAGAGGAAGCCGCGCCACATGTTCGAACGACTCTTCGGTGCCAACGCCGTCGATCCCGCCACCGCCGAGCGCATCCCGCCCGGCCAGTACCGGACCGAGAAGTTCCCCGTCCTCCACTACGGGTCCGTCCCGAAGATCGATCTCGCCACATGGGACTTCCGCGTCCATGGTGAGGTGGATGCGCCGTTCACCCTGACCTGGGAGGAGTTCAAGGCGCTGCCGCGCAAGCAGGTCCATACCGACATCCACTGCGTGACTCGCTGGTCCAAGCTCGATACGACCTGGGAAGGCGTCCCCATCCAGACGATCCTGGAGATGGCCCAGGTGCGACCGTCGGCGACGCACGTCGTCAGCCACGCCGAGCAGGGGTACACCGCCAACCTGCCGCTGGGCGTGCTCGATGACGACGATGTCCTCCTGGCCGACACGTTCGATGGACAGCCGCTCGAACTCGAGCATGGTTATCCCCTGCGCCTCGTCGTCCCGAAGAAGTACTTCTGGAAGAGCTCGAAGTGGATCCGCAGCCTCGAGTTCCTCGATCACGACCAACTCGGCTTCTGGGAGCGCTATGGCTACAACAACAGCGCCGACCCGTGGCTGGAGGAACGCTTCACCGACAGTTGACCCGACAGCGGTCTCGGGGGCTTGGGCCGTGCATCAGATACACGCAACGGACGGTCCGCCCTCCATCGCGGCCCACTGGTGCGCATGCCGCGGCATCTGGTGCCGCATCTGGTGCGTTTCGAGGTCGCCGGGCTGGCCAACCGTGCCATGCGTGCGCGTCGTGCAGCATCTGATGCTGCCTTCGCGACACGAGGACCAGACGATCCGACAGTGCGTGCGTCTGATGCACGTCGCCAGCGTCGATGCGGCATCAAACGCCGCATTTCGCGCACCTGTCGTGGCACCGGTGGCCGGGCCGCGCCGGCGGTGGCGTCAGCGCTGACTGATCGCGCCCTCAGCTCCGCCGAACGCCTCCGAAGAGTCGGGCGTCCGGCGTGAAATGGCGCAGGCGTCGGGACAGGAGCAGGATTTCGCGCTCGAGCAGCGCGACGAGACCCTCCAAACGCTCCACGGTCGTCTCGGCCTCCAGCAGCGCCTGTCGCCGCGGCAACTCCACCTGCACGATCCCCGACAGCAGGTAGGACAGCACCGTGGGGTCATCCGGGATACCGAGGTCGCGGGCGATGGGCGGATCCACCTCGAGGACGGCCTCGAGCGGCCTCACCCCGCCGCTGGGCGCCGGGGAGGTCCCTGGAGCGTCGGCGACCGGGGCGTCGATCTCGACACGGACATCGAGCTCCTCGGTCGTCTCGCCATCGCGTGCACGCATCAGCTCGAGGTAGCGCACGAAGCGGCGGATGGCCGTCGCGGCCAGCCGTTCCGCCCGAGACTCGTCGCCGACCTCGTCATCGAGCGGCGTCACCGATGCCACGAGATACGGCTGCTGCTCCGCGTCGACGGATTCGATCGCGAATCGGCCGGTCGCAGCCGCCAGAAGATCGAAGCGGCCGTCCGAGTAGCGGCCGGCCTCGCGGATCTCGGCGAAGGCCCCCACGCCGGCGAGCGTGGCGACGCCCTTCGTGCCGATCTCCCGGCCATCGCGGATGAGCACGACGCCAAAGGGCTCGCCGGAGTCCAGGCAATGGCGCGTCATCGCCCGATAGCGCTCCTCGAAGATGTGCAGCGGCAGGACGATGCCCGGGCAGAGGACCGTGTGGAGCGGAAAGAGCGGGATGTCCATGATGCTGTGACGAGTCTAGACCTGACGGCGAGTTGCTCCCGGAAACGACGAAGCCGCCGATGGTCCGGCGGCTTCTCGAGCAAGCAGGTGCGCGCCCGTGGCGCGCCGGTCAGGTCAGTGGGAGCAACCCTTGGGCGCCCCGCCGTCGTCGGCGGTGCGGAAGCTCGAGCCGCAACCGCAGGCGGCGACCGCGTTCGGGTTGTTCACGGTGAAGCCGGCACCCATCAGGGTGTCGACGTAGTCGATCTGGGAGCCCTGCAGGAGGTCGACGCTCTTGCCGTCGACGTAGACCTTGATCCCGTTGACTTCCAGGAGCTTGTCCTCGGGCGTCGGCGCGTCCTCGAGCATCATCCCGTAGCGGTAGCCGGAGCACCCGCCGGAATAGACGTACACGCGGAGGCCGATGTCAGGATTCGTCTCCGCGACGGTCAGCTCGCGGAGCTTGGCCGTGGCGGCGTCCGTCAGCGACACGACGGTGGTGGTGTCGATGTGCGGCTCGACGAACGTGGGCTGCTGTTCGATCATCGGTGAAGCGTCCTCCTTCGGACGGGCGAAAGCGCGTTGATGGGGTCGTGCGTGCACGACGCGATGGCCACATCGTACGCACGACAACAGGTTTCGACAAGCGTCGCGGCGAAAGCCGCCCTGCGGCAGGCCGTTCGAGCCGCCTCAGTCGTCCAGGCGCTCCACGACGGTGGCGATGCCCTGGCCGACCCCGATGCACATCGTGGCGAGGCCGAACCGGCCGCCGGTCCGCCGCAGTTCGTGGGTCAGCATCGTGATCAGGCGGCCGCCGCTCATCCCCAAAGGATGCCCCAGGGCGATGGCGCCTCCATTGACGTTGACCCTGGCCGGATCGAGACCCAGTTCGTCCATGCACACGAGCGACTGCGAGGCGAAGGCCTCGTTGAGCTCGATGAGGTCGAGGTCGGCGACCGTGATGCCGGCCCGCTCGAGGGCCTTGCGCGAGGCTGGCACGGGACCGACGCCCATGACGGCCGGGTCCACGCCGGCGACGGCCGTGGACACGACGCGGGCCATCGGGGTGAGGCCCAGCGCCCGCGCTCGCGCCGCCTCGACGAGGAGCACTGCCGATGCGCCATCGTTGATACCGCTCGCGTTGCCCGCCGTGACCGAGCCACCCTCGCGTCCGAACGCCGGCTTGAGCTTTGCGAGCGCCTCGGCGGTCGTGTCCGCGCGAGGATGCTCGTCGCGGTCGACGATCGTGACGTCGCCTTTGCGGCCGGTGACCTCGACCGGGATGATCTGGTCGTCGAACCGGCCGGCCTCCATGGCCGCGACGGCACGCTGCTGGCTCTCGAGCGCGAAGGCATCCTGCCGCTCGCGGCTCACGCCCCAACGCTCGGCGACGTTCTCGGCGGTCTCACCCATCGAGTCCGGGTGGTAGCGCTCGGCCAGCTTCGGGTTGATGAACCGCCAGCCGAGGGTCGTGTCGGCGAGTTCGCGACGACCGCGATCCCAGGCACCCCCCGCCTTCAGCTGCACGTACGGGGCGCGCGTCATCGATTCCACCCCGCCACCGATGAACACGTCGCCGTCGCCCACGGCGATCGCGTGCGCCGCGGAGTTGATGGCCTGGAGCCCGGATCCGCACAGCCGGTTGACGGTCAGGCCGCCGACCTCGACCGGGAAGTCGGCCAGGAGCAGGGCCATGCGCGCGACGTCGCGATTGTCCTCGCCGGCCTGGTTCGCGCAGCCGAGGATCACGTCCTCCACCAGCCCGGGATCCACACCGGCCCGGTCCACGACGGCGCGCAACACGACCGCGGCGAGGTCGTCGGGCCGGACAGTCGCGAGTGCGCCGCCGTAGCGACCGATGGGCGTGCGGACGGCCTCGATGATCCAGGCCTCGCGCACTGGGCGGTCGGATGTTCGCGTCATGTCGTCGATCGTAGCGGGTGGCTGGCTCCAAGGCGGAGGGCCAGGGCGATGTCGTCGCGGCTGGCGACCCCTTCGGCGGCTGCCCGCGCGGCCTCGGCGTCGATGGCGGCCGTGATCCGCGCAACGATCTCAGGTGCCGCGAGGATGCCGGGCTCGTCGCCGCTGAACGCCTCGGCCGGCTCGCGCCGCTGCCCGCCCTCGTAGCGGTAGAAGCCCTCGCCCGTCTTGCGCCCGAGCCGGCCGGCGGTGACGAGCTGATCCTGGATCGGCGAGGGCCGCAGATGCTCCGGCCGCCCGAGTCCGTCCCAGACGCCGTGCGCGGCCGCGAGATTGACGTCCAGGCCGGCGAGATCCATCAGCTCGAACGGTCCCATCGGAAATCCGGCGGCGCGCATCGCGCCATCGATCGTCTCGACCGACGCCGCGCCGGCCTCGAGCAGACGCAGCGCCTCGATGGTGAACGGTCGATTGACCCGGTTCACGATGAAGCCGGGCGTGTCGGCAGACAGGATCGGCGTCTTGCCCCAGGCCCGGACCGCGTCCATCGCGCGTTCGACCACCGCCGCGTCTGTGCCATCGGTAGCGATGACCTCCACGAGGGCCATGCGAGTCGCCGGATTGAACCAATGAAGACCGATGACCCTGTGGGGACGCGTGGTGGCGGCGGCGATGTCGCGGACGCGCAGTGCGCTCGTGTTCGTGGCGAGGATCGTATCGGGCACGGCCGCGGCATCGAGCGCGCCGAAGATGGCGCGCTTCACGTCGAGGTCCTCGATCGCCGCCTCGATCACGATATCGGCACCGTCGGCCACGACCTGAACCGTCGGCGCATCCGCCAGGCGCGAGAGGTGCTCCGCGGTCCACGCCGCCAGCGCGTCGTCCGTCCGGCCGAGCTTCGAGCCTCGCCGATCTAGACCATCGGCGATCCGGTCGCGAGCTCGCTGGAGGGCGGCCGGGTCCGGGTCATACAGCACGACACGGTCGCAGGCCTCGAGCACGACCTGGGCGATCCCGGCGCCCATCGCCCCCGCTCCGACGATCCCGACCGTGCGGGTCACGCCGCGTCCGCGTCCGCCGGCAGGATCCGGAACGGCCGGTCCCCCGGCCCAAGGACCGCCCGGAAGTGACGTTCATCGAAGGTCGCGATGTCGTGGATCCCATAGCGCTGTGCGATGACCACCATGGACGCGTCGGCAAGCCCAAGATCCAGGTCGCGATACCGGTCAAGCACGAGAGCCGCCCGCCGGACGTCGTCCGCGTCGAACGGCTCGAGGCGATAGGCGCCGGAAACCACTTCGTCCAACAGGCGGCGTGCGATCGCAGGACCCATCCGACGTGCGAGGAGGTAGTCCAGCTCGGCAAGGACGAATGGTGAGAGCAGCCGCGGGCCTCGCGAGGACCTGATCGCCGTGGCCGTTCGCGTCTGATCTGGATCGGCAGCGTCCATGGCACTCAGCATGGCGCTGGTGTCCACGATGATCACGTCTCGCCGAATCCTTCGAGCAGTTCGTCGACGCGCGACGCGAGGTCGCCTGTCCCGCTGTCGAACAAGGGCAATGTCGGTTCCATCACCCGGTGACGTGCCGTGACCGTCTCGACGCCCTCCCTGATCAGATCCGCCTCACTGCGGCCCTCCGCCTTGGCGGCGCGCTCCAACGCGCGCTTCTGCTGATCGGTCAGGTAGACGGTCGTCTTCTCCATGCCATACACGATACCATACGTCCGATCTCAGCCGGCTCGGAAGGCCTCGAACGGCTGGCGGCAGTCGCGGCAGTAGTGCAGGGAGCGGCACTGGGTGGGCCCGAACGCGTTGTCCATGACGGTCCGTGTCGAATCGCACATCGGGCATGGCGGATCGACCGCCTCGGTCGGTGGCGCGATGCCTGCCGCGAGGAGCGCGGCGCGGCCGGCCGACGTGATGCGATCGGACGTCCAGGGGACCGCGTGCGACATCGCGACCGTGGCCGCCAGCCCCATCCCCTCGAGCCGCTCGGCGACGGCGGCCTGGATCATCTCGGCCGCGGGGCAGCCAAGGAACGTCGGCAGGATCGATACCCGGATCGTGTCGCCTTCGCGATCCACGAGATGGACCATCCCGAGATCGCCGATCGACACGACCGGCATCTCCGGGTCCGCGACGGCGCCGATGGCCTCCCGGATCGCCGCGAGGTCCAGCGCGAGCAGCGTGCCGGTCACCACGTCGCCCCGGGGTCGCTGCGCCGGACGGAGGTGAATGTGGCGTGCAGATCCGTGAAGGCCTCGCTGTGGCGCGTTCGGCCGGTTCCCGGATCGTCCGTCGTGGGTGGCACGGGCAGCCGAAGGTCGCGCAACACGGGCTCGATCGATGCGCGCCACTGCGCTTCCAGCTCCGCCATCGTGGCGGCCAGGATGCCGTCCCCGACCAGTGCCGCCTCCCCGGGGAGTGGCGCGAAGACGGTCCCGGCATCCGGCCCCAGGGTCGTGAGCGCGGCGATGAGTCGATCGCGCGGCTCGCCGTCCGCTCGCGCCAGCCGAGTCAGCCATGCATCGATATGCATCCGGTGGTAGCGCTCCTCGCGGGCGATCGTGCGCGCGAGCTCGGCCAGCGGACCCCACGACCCCGCGACCAGCGCCTCGAGCCTGACCGCATCAGCGGATTCGTACAGGTACCGCCGCGCGATCGTCATCGCCCAGTCCCCGCGGCCGTGGTCCAGGAGCCGGGCATGGCGGTAGTCAGCCGGTTTGCGGTCGTACGCGAGCGCATCGCGATCGCCGTCGGTCAGCCCGGCGAGCAGGTCGTACAGCGCGGCGGCGTGGCCAAGCTCGTCCTGCGACAGCGAGCTCATCGCCACGTCCTCCTCCAGGAGCGGAGCGATGCCGGTCCATTCGGAGTCGGAGTAGCCGATGACGAACTCGTCGTCGGCCATGGAGCGCAGCAGGTCGGCGGCGCTGGCGGTCGGGGGCGCCTCGGTGGCGGCGGCGGTCACTTGGATCGCGCGGGCGGCTTGGCCTGGCCGGACTGCGCCCGTGCCGCCGCCAGCTTGTCGCGCATGACGTACCCGCCCGGCTTCTTGAACGATCGATCGAGCGGCGGCTGGAGGAGATCCGGATCGTCCAGGTCCAGGATGTCCGCTCGGCGGACGACCCACAGCCGGACGCTCTCCTGCCGACGGCCGAACAGCTCACGGGCGTAGTGCAGCGCGAGCTCCGGATCGGGCGCCATGACGCTGCCGCCATGGCGCATCGCGTCGCCCTCCTTCTCGCGCCGGAAGACCTCCCACGCCTCCAGCACGCCGGCCGAGGTGAGGTCCGCGTCCGTCATGCCGCTCGCGGCGCGGCCAGGATCGCGTCGCGCACCCACGCGCTGTCCTCCCGGGCCAGCCGACGGAACTCGAGACGCGCCTCCGACATGGGCCCGTGCCCGGTGACGACCCGGCGCAGCTCATCCCAGTCGGGCTCCGTGTACTGCCACTCGTCGGCCACGGCATCGAAGCGCAACGCCTCATCCGGGATGACCAGTCCCAGCTCCCGGATGCGCGGCACGTAGATGGTCAGGAACTCCTGGCGCAGCTCTTCCGAGGTCTTGGCCTTGATCCGCCAGCGCAGATCGAGGTCGCGCTCGCGAGGCGAGCGCGGGCCGTGCATCTGCATGAGCGGCCCCCACCATCGATCGAGGGCGTCCTGCAGGTCCGCGCGCTGCCCGTCCGTGCCGGTCGCCATCGTCACCACGATGTCGCGCCCGTGCATGATGTGGACGGACTCCTCCCAGCAGATCTTCTGCATCGTTCGGGCGTACGGGGCATAGCTGCTGTTCCGCAGCGCCTGCTGGGCCACGATCGCGGCCGCGTCGACGAGCCAGGCGATGATCCCGACGTCCGCCCACGTGCGCGTCGGGTAGTGGAAGACGTTGTGGAACTTCGTGCGCCCGGCGAGCAAGTCATCGAACATCGCCTCGCGCGGCTTGCCGAGATCCTCAGCGATGCGGTACAGCAGCTGCGCGTGCCCGACCTCGTCCTGGACCTTCGCCGTCAGCGCGAGCTTGCGGCGCAGCGTCGGCGCGCGCATCAGCCACTCCCGCTCCGGCAGCACGCCCATCAGCTCGGAGTTGGCGTGCATCTCGACGAAACGAAGGACGGCGGTGCGGTAGGCATCCGGCATCGCGTCGGTGGATTCGACCTTGCCGCCGGTCATGACGTGCGCCTCGAACCGTTCGAACCAGGCGTCCTCGCCTTCCTCGCGGCGCCGGGCCAGCGCAGGCGTCGACGCGATCCGGTCAGACGGCGCGAGCACGGGATCGAGCGCCAGGGGATCGGTCACGGCGCGGTCCCGTTGGCGCCGACCGCGCGCAGCGCGAGCGCCGTGTAGGCGTCGGTGAGGGCTGTGCGGTCCAGGGGGCCGTTCGGCCGGTACCAGACGACGACGCCGTTGAGTGCGGTAAGGATGAAGGCGGCGGCCGCTGCCGGATCCACGGGGGCAAAGACCCCGGCCTCGGAGCCAGCGATGATCACCTCGCGAAAGCGATGTTCATAGGCATCGCGCCGCCCGCCGATCGCCTCCCGGTTCGGACCCTGCAGCGCGCGCCACTCATGGATGAAGACACTGGCCCGCTCGAGATCGTCGAGCAGCACCGCGAGATGGCCGCGGACGAGTGCGGCCAGTCCAGCGCGGGGATCGGCGGATGTGTCCCGCACGGCATTCGCGGCTGCCTCGAAGCGGGTCGCCGTCGCGCCCACGATCGACCACAGGACCGCCTGCTTTGACGCGACATGGGCGTACAGGCTGGCACCCTGGATGTCGACGGCATGCGCGATGTCGCGGACGCTCGTCGCGGCATAGCCACGCTCCCGGAAGAGCGCGCTCGCGGCATCCTCGATGGCGCGTCGTCGTGCGGTCTCGGGCACGGTCCGGATCGCCTCCCGCTGCAACCTAACGAACGTTCGCTCGTGTCGGGGGAGCCTACGCCACCACGCCCGGATGGGCAAGCGTTCCCCGAGGGGGAATGGACGCCAGCTACTCCCCGGTGAACCGCGGCGGCCGCTTCTCGCGGAAGGCCGCGAGGCCCTCGCCGTGGTCGCGTGTCGCCCCGAGTTCGCCCTGGGCTGCGCGCTCCGCGGCGAAGGCCGACTCGAGGTCCGTGGTCCAGGCCGTTGCGAGAAGTCGCTTCGTCGCCGCGATCGCGCGCGGTGGCCCAGCTGCCAGGGTCGTCGCCATCTCCCTGGCGGCCTCGAGCAGGTCGGCATCCGGGACCACGCGGCTGACGAGGCCCACGCGCAATGCCTCCGCGGCATCGATCGGCGTGTTCAGGAGCGCCATCTCCGCGGCCCTGGCCGACCCGACGACCCGCGGCAGGAACCAGGTCGCGCCACTGTCCGGCACGAGCCCGATCCGACCGAAGGCGAGGACGAAGCGCGCCGATGTCGCCGCGATGCGCAGGTCACAGGCCAGGGCCAGGGAGGCGCCGGCTCCGGCGGCCACGCCGTTGATCGCCGCGATGATGGGCCGATCCAGAGCGACCATCGCACGGACGATCGGCTCATAGCGGTCGCGCAACTCGACGTCGAGCGGTGACGCGTCGGATGCAGCCCGCTCCGCCAGATCCTGACCGGCACAGAACGCCCGACCCGCCCCGGTCAGGATCACCGCCCGGACCGTCGGGTCGGCGGCGACCGTCGCGAGGGCGTCGAGCAGGGCGACCTTGACCGGGATGGTCAGCGCATTCAGGGCCTCCGGTCGATCGAGCGTGAGGGTCGCGATGCCGCCCTCGACGTCGAGTCGCAGGCCGTCGGTCATCCGGCGAACTCGACCAGCTGACCCTCGACAAGCTCGAACATGCGGCGACCCACCGGCGCGTCGGCACCGCCGGACTGCTCGACGACGAACGATGCGATCGACTCGGCGAACCCGTGCTCGCCTGGCGGCAGGGCGGATGCCATGAGCATGTCCCGCTCCGGCAGACCGACGAG
>JBKJHI010000013.1:0-14151 GCA_046599085.1 Candidatus Limnocylindrales bacterium | reverse complement strand
CCCGGCCGCTCAGCCGACCGGCGTTCGGGCGTTCTTCTTGCGCTTTGCTTCCTTGCGCTTGCGCTTCACGGAGGGCTTCTCGTAGTGCTCGCGTCGGCGAGCCTCGGCGAGGATGCCACTCTGCTGGATCTTCTTGTTGAAGCGACGCAGGGCGCTCTCGAACGTCTCGTTCTCTCCCACTCGGACTTCAGCCAATCGGTGTTCACCTCCTCCGACCACGTCGATCATCTGCGCGTGGATCGCGGTCGCCCGATCCGTGGCGCGCGCCTCAGCGGGTCCACCCGCCGAAGCCGCCGGAGTCTACCCGAGGCTCCCGGGCGGGTCAAACTCGACTCGCGAGCGGGCGGCGAGCGGACGGGTCACCACCGAGGGCCGCTGGGTCACCGTCGAGCGGCTGATGGCGCCCCGCCGAGCCGCCGAGGGGCCGCCGCCCCCGCCGAGCGGGCGGGTCACCGCCGAGGTGGTCCGGCGTGCATCCAACGCACGCAACGTCGCCCGACGACGCCCTGCACGTCGAATTGGTGCACTGGATGCACGCTTTTGCGCGATTCGGCAGCGTTTGGTTCCGATTCGTGTATTCAGTGCACAGATCTGACACTCCAGTCGGCTTCAGCCGACGTTACGTGCATCTGATGCACAGGTCGAACAGGTGGCGCCCACCCGGTGCCCACCCGTGCTGGTGCGGCGCTCGACCGGCGCTGACCTGACCCACGGCGGCCAGGCGGTCGAGGTAGGCTCCGCGGACGATGCCCACCCTGCCGGACCTTCTCGATGCCGCCGTGGAGCGCTACGGCGACCGGCACGCGCTCGGTGTTCGGCTCGATGACGGGACGACGGAGCACTGGAGCTACCGCGATCTTGCCCGGCGCGCCCGGATCGCAGCCTGGCGGCTGCGGGCCATGGACCTGGAGCCCGGTGACCGGATCTTGACTTGGAGCCCCTCCGCGCCCGGCCTCGCCGCTGCGTACTACGGCGCGATGCTCGCCCGGCTTGTGTTCGTCCCGCTCGACCTCCGCATGTCGAGCGACGCGGTCGAGACGATCGTCCGCGCCAGCGACGCCCGACACCTAGTCCTGGGCACCGGCCGCGACGCGCCGGATCCGCGCGAGGCCGGACTCGACCACTTCCCGACGACCAGCGTCGATGACCTGTGCGCCGAGCCTGCGGACGATGACCCGCAGTTCCCCGAGGACTGGGAGGCTCGCCAGGCCGCGTGGCAGCGCCCGACCGAAGAGGAGATCGTCGAACTCGTGTTCACCAGCGGGACGACCGGCACGCCCAAGGGCGTGGTCCTGACCCACGACAACATCGTGGCCTCCATCGAATCATTCCACCGCGTCGTCCCGCCGATGGAGCACCGGATCGTCTCGCTGCTGCCCCTGAGCCATCTGCTCGAGCAGGCGGTGGGCCTGTACTACGCGCTCGATGTCGGCGCCGACATCCTGTACGTCCGCAGCCGCAATCCACGGGTCATCTTCGATGCCCTGCGTGAGCATCGCGTCACGAGCATGGTCGTGGTCCCGCAGGTCCTCGACCTGTTCTGGAGCGCCATCGTGCGCGAGGTCGACAAGCGCGGCCGGCGCGGCGCGTTCGATCGACTGCGAGGCGTCGCCCGACGGCTGCCGCTGTCCTGGCGACGGCGGATGTTCGGCAGCATCCACGCACAACTGGGTGGGCATTTCCGCCTGTTCGTGTCGAGTGGCGCGTTCCTGCCGCCGGCTCTCCAGCAGTCGTGGGAGGACCTCGGCGTGACCGTGCTCCAGGGCTACGGCGCCACCGAGACGGGCACTGGCACGTGCACGACGCTCGAGGATCACGGGCTTGGCACGGTCGGACGGACGCCGAAGGGGATCGAGATGCGCCTTGACCCATCGACCGGCGAGGTCCAGTTCCGCGGCCGGACTGTCTTCCGCGGCTACTGGAACGCCCCGGAACTCACCGCACAGGCGTTCACGCCGGACGGCTGGTACGGGACGGGCGACATCGGCCACCTCGACGAGGCCGGGCGTCTGATCCTGAGCGGTCGGATCAAGGACATCATCGTGCTGCCGAACGGGTTCAATGTGTACCCGGAAGACATCGAGAACGCCCTGCGAGTGGTCGATGTGCGCGACGCCGTCGTCGTCGAGACTGAGCCCGGACGCATCGAGGCGATCGTCCTCACCCTCGACGGTGAGGAGCCCGCCGCCAGCCGCGCGAGGATCGACGCTGCGGTCAAGGCCGCCAATGCCCGTCTCGGGCCGAACCAGCGGATCGCCGGCTGGCGGCTCTGGCCGGAGGCCGACTTCCCGCGGACCCACACGCTGAAGATCCGTCGCGACCCGATCCGGCGGTGGGTCGCCGCTGACGCACCGTTGCCGACGCGCGGCACGCCGGACGAGGGCTAGCAAGAATCGCGCAGTAGAGGGCCCGCTGCCGCGGGGCCTCTAGCCAGGGATCTCGACGCCGGCACCGATCGTCGCCAGCGCAGCCGCCACCTCCGGCGTCAACGGATCCTCCGCGGATTCCGGGATCCACGTGTAGAAGATGACCGTGCTCCCGAGCACCCGGATGATGTGGCGCGCGGCATCCGGGTACTGGACCCGGCCCGGCCCGCTGGCGAGGTAGGCGGCCTGGTCCGCTGCCGCTGCCGCAGCCGCCGGGGCATCGGCCAACTCATACACGACGATCGCCCCAGCCGTGGGATCCGCGGGGAGCTGCGCCTGGTAGATGACTCGCGGTGCGTACGACAGGATCTGTCCCTCGGCGGGACGGAACGGCGCCTCGCGGTCCTCCAGGACGACCGACCGCTCGCCGAGTGCACGAGCGATCTCCGCACGCGTATCGAAGACGACCGGCGAGACGGTCCGGTCGGGGCCGATGGACGCCGGCACCGTCACCGGCCCGCCGCCCGGCGCCGTGCCGCTGCAGGCGGAGGTCCCGAAGGCAGCGAGGAGACCTACCGACGCCAGGACCGCCGTCCGTCCGATGGCCCTCATCCCGGCGGCCAGCTGAGGCTCCGTCCGCCGAGCAGATGCAGATGCAGGTGATGAACGGTCTGACCGCCCCAGTCGCCGATGTTCGTGACCACGCGATAGCCGCCATCCGCGATCCCCTCGGACCGCGCGAGGTCCGCCGCGACCGCGAACAGCCGCCCCAGCAGCGGCCCATCGTCCTCCGTCAGGGCGAGCGCGGAATCGATGTGCCGGCGCGGGATCAGCAGCAGATGCGTCGGAGCCCGAGGGGCGATGTCGCGAAAGGCCACGACCCGGTCGTCCTCATGGACGATGGTGGCCGGGATCTCGCCGGCCGCGATCCGGCAGAACAGGCAGTCGGCCGGTTCGGCCGCCGAGGCCGCCTTCGAGGCTGTGGCCGCCGTGTCCCCCGCCGACGACGCCGAGGCCATGTCCGCCGTGGTGCCCGCCGCGGCCGCCAAGCGCGCAGACGCCTCGCTCACCAGAGCACCGGTTTCGTGCTCATCAGGAATCCGATCCCGCCGATCAGGCCGGCCATCAGGTACGAGACGTAGCGCTGGCGCCGGGCGCGTGCCTTCCAGGCCGCATCGTCGGCGGCCGCCTTGACGCCGATGAGTCGGCGCAGGTTGGGGCGCTGGATGAAGAATGCGATGGCGAGATTCGCCGCGTAGATCCCGAGCGCGAGCAGCAACCACGGCTGCTCGAGCATCGACGGCCCCAGGATCGAGACCATCGCCAGGCCGGTCAGCGCCAGGCCGGCCCCGATGACGACGGTGCCATGCGCCTGCGCCCACAGCAACACACGGACCAGCCGGCTATCCGACTCGACCGCCGCCCGGCGGGTCCGCAGGGTGAACGGCAGGAGGAAGGACGGCAGGAATAGGCTGATGGCCAGCGTGATGTGCGTGACGAGCAGGACCGGAAAAAGGTTCGTGGGCATCGAGCCGGATTGTACGGCGGGACCGCGGGAGACCCGGGTTCAGGCGCTGGTGGCCTCGAGGGCGACCCACTCCCCTTCCGCGGCACGGTCGCGAATGACCAGCCCGGCGGCGCGGAATGCGTCGACCACCTCCGCCTCGCGGTCGATGAAGATGCCGGAGGCGAGGAGGGTGCCACCACCTCGCAGCGCGCCGCGCAGGAGTGGCGCAAGGGGGACGAGCACGCCGGCGATGAGGTTGGCCAGCACGACGTCGTAGGGACCGCCGTCCGCCGGGAGACTGCCGACACGCGCTCGCAGCCGCCGGACGAGGCGGTTCCGCCGGGCGTTCGCGAGTGTCGCCTCGATGGCGATGGGGTCCGTGTCGACGCCGAGGGCGTGTCCGCCGCCGAGACGGAGCGCGGCGATGGTGAGGATCCCCGAGCCGCAGCCGACGTCGAGCACGCTCGCGCCATCGAGCCGTCCGCGGTCCGCGCTCGATTCGAGCATGGCCAGGCACAGGCGTGTGGTCGGGTGCAGACCCGTCCCGAAGGCCATCCCGGGGTCGAGGGCCAGGACGACGTCATCCGGCTTGCGTCGGTGGCGGCGCCACGTCGGGCGGATGACGATGCGGCGCCCGATGCGCAACACAGGGAAGAAGGCCTTCCAGGCCTCGGCCCAGTCGGCCTCCTGCACGATCCGGGTGCGCAGGTCGCCGATGGTCCGCAACCCGAACGCCTGGAGATGGCCCAGCGCGTCGGCGATGCTGGCTGCGGCGGCCTCGGCCGCGGCGATGTCCCCCGCCGGCACGTACCCGCGAACCGTCACCGGCCGCGTGGGGTCGATCCGTGCGCCGAGCCCCTCATCGACCAGATCGAACGCCGGCTCGATCGTCGTGCCGCCCGTCGCCACCCGACAGAGGATCTCGCTGATCGCCTCGACCGCCTCGATGTCCGCCTCGACCGACAGCTCCAGCCAGGCCCCGGCGGGACCGGTCACAGCCCCAGCTTCTCGCGCAGTCCGCCGGTCCCGACGTGCTCGCCGGATTCCTTGGCCAGGGCCTCCAGGAGCTCACGCTGCTTCTTGGTCAGCTTGGTCGGGACGGCCACATCCACCAGGACGTGGAGGTCGCCGCGTGCCGCGCGCCGCAGGTGCGGCACGCCCTTGCCGCGCAGGCGGATCTCCGTGTCTGGCTGGATCCCGGCCTTGATCTCGATCTCCTCGTCGCCGTCCACGGTGGGCACGACGATGCGCGTCCCGAGCGCGGCCTGCGCGATCGAGATCCGGGCCTCGTAGTAGAGCTCCGTGCCGTCGCGCTTCAGCGACGCGTGTGGGGCGACGTGGACCGCCACGTACAGCGATCCGGGCGGGCCACCGCGCGGCCCCGACTCCCCCTCGTTCGTGAGGCGGATCTGGTGGCCTTCGTCGATGCCGGCCGGGATGGACACGCGCAGAGACCGCTTGCGCTCGATGCGCCCGTCGCCCCGGCACGACTCGCACGGGGTCTCGACGATCTTGCCCTCGCCGCGGCAGCGCGGACAGGCGCTGACGTTGACCATCTGGCCGAGCATCGTCTGGCGCACGCTGCGCACCTCGCCGCGGCCCTCGCATTGCGGGCACGTCGTCGGCTCCGTGCCGGACTTGGCGCCACTCCCCGCGCACGTCTCGCAGCGCTGGAGCGATCGGAACTCGATGTCCTTGTCCGTGCCGCGGACCGCCTCCTCGAAGGTGATCCGCAGGTCGTAGCGCAGGTCGGAGCCCGGCTGCGGCCGCCCGCGCCGTGCCGACGTCGCCCCTGCCGCGCCGCCGAAGAACGCGTCGAAGATGTCGGAGAAGCCACCGAATCCCTCGAACCCGGGCCCGCCGGCGGCGCCATCGACACCCGCCCGTCCGAACCGGTCGTAGCGGGCGCGGCGCTCCGGGTCGCTCAGGATCTGGTAGGCGTCGTTGACTTCCTTGAAGCGCTCCTGCGCCTCGGTCTCCTGGTTGACGTCCGGATGCCACTGCTGGGCGAGCTTGCGGAAGGCGCGCTTGATATCGGCGTCGCTCGCGCCGCGCTCGACCCCGAGCAGCTCATACAGGTCTCGTTCGGTGGTGGCCATCGAGGGATGAGTCTACGAGAGCGACGGTTCGCCGGCAGCGAGGGCCACCGCACGAGCGATCACAGCGTCGAACATCGCCGGCGTCAGGCGCCCCGTGAAGGTGTTCTGCTGGCTCGGGTGGTAGGAGCCCAGCAGCACGTACGGCCCGATCGGCGTCTCCGCCAGGTGTCCGAACGCGGGCCGCCGCGACAGGATGTGCCCGGCCTCTGCCAGGACCCGCAGCGTGGCGCCCCAGCCGAACGCTCCGAGAGCCACGATCACCCGGGTCGCCGCCAGCAACCCAAGCTCGCGCGCCAGGAACGGCACGCAGGCATCGCGCTCGTCGATCGTGGGCTTGTTTGCCGGCGGCGCGCAGCGGACCGCGGCAGCGATGCGGACATCGGTGAGCGTCAGGCCGTCGTCGGCGCGCCGGGAGGACGGCCGGTCCGCCAGCCCAGCCCGATGGAGAGCAGCCCACAGGAAGTCGCCCGACGCATCGCCCGTGAACACGCGGCCCGTCCTGTTCCCACCGTGCGCGGCGGGCGCCAGTCCGACGATGAAGATCCGCGCGTCGTGATCGCCGAAGCCCGGCAGCGGTCGACCCCAGTACGGCTCATCGCGAAAGCGCCTGACCTTCTCGATCGCGACGGCCTCGCGCCATGCGACCAGGCGTGGGCACCGCCGGCAATCGATGATCTCCGCCTCGAGGACATCGAGTGCGGCCCGATCGATGGCCACCGCGCTACTGGAGCAGCAGCCTGTCGAGCCGGCGCGACACGACGAGCAGGCCCCCGAGGCCCATGAGGACCAGGTAGGCGACGTGGAACAGGAGGATCGGCGAGATGGCCCCGACGACGAGCGAGCGGATGAGATCCACGCCCTGGTAGAGCGGCGTGAGCTGGACGACGACGCGCAGCGCATCGGGATAGGACTCGATCGGGAAGAACGTGGCCGAGAACAGGAACAGCGGCAGGATCACGAGCTGGATCAGGTCGAAGTCCTGCCAGGTCTTCATGAACGACGTGGCCGCCATGCCGACGGCCCCGAACGCGAAGCCCACCAGCAGCGCTGCGGGCACGGCCAGGACGACCCACGGCGACACGACCAGGCCAAGGACGACCATCACGACCATGAAGCCGATGGCGTACAGGCCGCCACGGACGAGCGCCCACGCGAGTTCGCCGACGGCCACGTCCCCAGGCGACAACGGCGTCGACAGGATCGACGTGAACGTCTTGTTGTAGTTGAGCTTGAAGAAGAAGTTGAACGTGCTCTCGGCGATCGCCCCGTTCATCGCCGAGCTGGCAAGCAGGGCCGGGGCCACGAACAACTGGTACGGGATCGGCTCGCCGCCGGGCCCAGGAATCGTGCCGATGAGCGCTCCGAGACCGAATCCGATCGACAGCAGGTAGAACAACGGTTCGAAGAATCCGGACACGATCACGAGCCAGCCGTGCTTGTAGACGTACAGGTTTCGCTCGATCAGGCGCAGCGAGCGGCGGCTGCCGATGAGCAGACCGCTGGTCAGCGGGAAGGCACTCATCCGCGCACCAGCTTGGCGCTCACGGTCCGGATCGCGAACACCGTGCCCACGCCGATGAACGCGAGGAGCACGCCGAGGTGGACCAGGGCCAGCAACGGCGCCTCACCGATCGTCCCCAGGGAGAGCGCCCGGGTCAGCGAGACGCCGTGCCACAGGGGCGTGATCCAGGCCAGCGGCTGGAGGAATATCGGCAGCGACTCCACCGGGTAGAACGTGCCCGAGAAGAGGAACAGCGGGGTGATGCCGAAGCGAAAGACGGCGTTGAACCTCTCCGGTGACCGCTGCGTCGCCGAGAAGGCCATGATCGGGGCCGCGAAGGCCAGGCCCGTCAGGGCGCCGGCCGGGATGGCCAGCACGATCAGCGGCGAGGCGGCTGCGCCGAACAGGACCATGATCACCGTGAAGACGGAGGCCACGAGCAGCATCCGGGCGGCGATCCAGGCGAGGTTCCCCAGGGCGATGTCGCGACCGCTGATCGGGGTCGCATACATGGCGTGGAACACGCGACTCCAGACGAGTCCGGCCATGATCGGGAACGCCGACTCGAACGCCGCCGACTGCATGCAGGTCGCTGCCAGCAGCCCGGGCGCGAGGAACGTGAGGTAGGACAGACCGCCCAGCGACGCGTTCGAGCCCGAGTCCACGTACGAGCCAAGCCCGAGGCCCATGGCCGCCAGGAACAGGACGGGGGTCAGGAACGAGCTGAAGATGCTGGCCCTGAAGCTCCGCCGGTACTGGAGCATGCGGTGCTCGAAGACCTGGCCGACGCCGGACCGAGGATGCGCCGCGGCGGTCATTCGATGAGGGATCGGCCGGTCAGTCGCAGGAAGACGTCCTCCAGCGATGAGCGGCGGACGAGGACCTGGACGGGCTCCAGGCCCCGGGCATGGGCGGCCGCGACCACGGCCTCACCGTCGTCGGCGTACAGCAGCACTCGGTCCGGTAGGCGCTCGACTCGCTCGGCCAGGCCCTCGAGCTGGCTGTCGAGCGTCTCCTGGACACCCGGCGCGAAGCGCAACTCGGTGACCTCGCGGGTCGCGTACTCGGCGATGAGCGACCGTGGCGAGCCCTCGGCCACGATCCTGGCCTTGTCCATGACCACCAGCCGGTCGCACAGCTGCTCGGCCTCGTCCATGTAGTGGGTGGTGAGGACCAGCGTCACGCCACGCTGCTTGAGCCGGTACAGCCGATCCCACAGGAGGTGCCGGGCCTGCGGGTCCAGACCGGTCGTCGGCTCATCCAGGAGCATGACCTCGGGCTCGTTGATGAGGCTGCGGGCGATGGTCAGGCGGCGCTTCATCCCGCCGGACAGGCGCTCCACCTGGTCGCCGGCACGCTCCGTCAGCTGGGCGAAGTCGAGGAGCTCGTCGGCGCGCTTGGCGCACTCGGCGCGAGTCAGCCCGAAATACCGCCCGTAGATCAGCAGGTTCTCGCGGACGGTCAGCTCCGTGTCCAGGGTGTCCTGCTGCGGGACGACCCCGAGGCGCGCCCGGATCTGCGGGCCGTGGCTCGCCGGGTCCAGGCCAAGGATGGACAGCGTGCCCTCCGTGACCGGCGAGACGCAACCGATCATCCGCATCGTCGATGTCTTGCCGGCGCCGTTAGGTCCCAGGAAGCCGAACGACTCGCCCGGAGCGACGTCGAAGTCGATGGCGTCTACGGCCGTGAACGCGCCGAAGTGCTTGGTCAGGCCGCGGGCGTGGATGAGTGCGGAGGTGTCGGACATGGGGTCGCATCGTACTCGCCGACGCGCCACGACGCATCCGACCGGAAGCCGACCCATCCGATCGGCCACGGCCCGCGTACCACTGGTCAGAAACTCGCTACACGCAAGTAGCAGCATGGCGTATCATCCATGTCGAACGGAACGCACGTCCAGGAGCGACCCATGGCGACCATGCCAGTCCCCGCCGCCGAACTCCTTGAGAAGGCACTCGTCGGCGAACTCACCGTGATCGACCCGAACGGCCGGCCGGTGACCTATCCACTCATCCCGCTGTGGGACGGTGAGCGCGTGTACATGACCTCGTCCACGCTGTTCAGCCGCAAGCTCGAGCACCTCAAGGGCAATGCCCGAGTCTCGGTCTCGATCACGGATCCGGCGGCCGTGGACGGTCGGACGGACCGCCTCACGATCCAGGGCGACGCCCGCGTGATCGAGGAGGATCCGCACGGCGGATGGGAGCGCCTGCTGCCGATCTGGGAAGCAAAGGAGCCGTCGATCGTCTACTTCCTCAAGGCTCGGGTCGCCTTGCCGCTCTTCTTCGAGCGGGCGCTCATCGAGATCACCCCACGCCGCGTCCTGTACTGGAGCGACGGGGATGCCGCGACCGCGCCGGCGGTCACCACGATCGGCCAGGAGGCCGCCTGATGCGCACCACACCGGAGATCGACGCCCGCCAGGGTCTCGACAAGCTCAGCACCTATCCCCACCAGGTCGCGACCTGGGTGGACGACGAGGGCTATCCCGTCAGCGTCGCCGTGACGGCGACGATCGACGTCCAGGCGCAGACCGCGGTCTTCAGCGCACCCGCAGGCCTCCAGGTCCCCTCCGACCGCGACATCTCGTTGACCGGCTCGCACATCCATCCGCAGCCGGGCTATGGCTACGACGAACGGCGCCACGTCACGGTCTGGGGCCGCGCGACGGTCGTGGATGGCACGATCTCGGTCGACGGCCACAGCGCCTGGGGCTGGGATGAGGCGGAAGTGCCGTTCTTCGAGTACAGCGAGCGCTCCGCGCCGCAGTCTCGCAAGTACTTCGATGCGCTCTCCGCAGAGCGCGGGACCCCGGTCAAGCCGCGCCTGTCGTTTGGCTTCCTGACCCTGCGCACGACCCGCCTGCCGTTCCTCACGGCGACGATCATCCCGGTCGTCCTGGGCATCCTGATCGCCGCGTCGGACGGGGCGTTCAGCCTCGTGCCCGCGCTGCTCACGATCATCGGCGCATCGTTCGTCCAGCTCGGGCTCAACGTCGCCAACGACGTGTTCGATACCGTGCAGGGCGCCGACGACGCCAACACCACGCCGACCCAGTTCAGCGGCGGTTCGCGGGTCATCCAGTACGGACTCGTCTCGCTGCGCCAGATGGCGACACTCGCCACGGTCTTCTACACGATCGCCGGCGTGATCGGCCTCGTCCTGCTCGCAACCAACCCGTCCCCTGCCCTGCTCGTCATCGGTGTGGTCGGCTTCATCGTCAGCATCGGCTACACAGCACCGCCGCTGAAGTTCGTCTACCGCGGCCTCGGTGAGATCGCCGTGGCGCTCGGCTTCGGACCATTCATGCTGCTGGGCGCGTATGTCGTCCAGACGGGCGGCGTCCTGTCGATGCAGGCCTTCGTCGCTTCGATCCCGGTCGCCCTGCTGGTCGCCCTGATCCTGTACGTGAACGAGATCCCGGATCGTCGCGGCGATGCCCACGCGGGCAAGCGCACCCTGCCGGTCCGTTTCTCGCAGGTTGCGGTGATCAATGGCTATCGCGTCGCGGCGGCCGCAGCCTTCGTCGCGCTCGTGCTCGGCGTGGTCCTGGGCTTCCTCCCGGTTCCGACGCTGCTCATGCTGCTGACCATTCCCCTGGCCCTGCGCGTCTCGCGCGGCCTCAAGCCCAACTACGACAACCCGTATGGCCTGATGGCGATCATGGGCGCCAACGTCCAGCTCCACCTGCGGGCCGGCCTGCTGCTGCTCGCCGCCTACGTGATCGTGTTGATCGTCGGAGCCGTCGCCCCTGGCGTGCCCCTGTTCATCCGCTGAGCGGCCCCGGGCGAGTCGGCGTCAACTGCCGATCCGCTCCAGCTGCTCGTCCTTGCCCATCAGGATGAGTTCGTCGCCCTCGGCGATCGTTGTGTCGCGGTGCGGGTTGAAGGTGACATCTGACCCTCGTCGCAGGGCGATGGGACTGACCTGCAGCCGCCCCGGCAGATCCAGGTCATTGAGCGACCGGCCGACCATGACCTCCGGCGGGTGGACCTTGACGATGCCGAACCTTGGTGCGACGTCGAGATAGTCGATGACGTCGGGCATGCCCAGCGAGTGGGCCACGCGCGTCCCCATCTCCCGTTCGGGATAGACGACACGGTCCGCGCCGACTCGCTCCAGGATCGCGCCGTGCAGGACCGTGGCGGCCTTCGCGATCACGTGGCCGACCCCCAGGTTCTTGAGCGCCATCGTCGCGAAGATGCTGGCCTCCGTCTCCCCGCTGATGGCCACGATGGCGAACTGGAATTCGCCCGCCCCCACGGACCGCAGCGCCGCCTCATCGCTGGCGTCCAGCTGGACGGCATGGGTCACGTCGGGTGCGATCTCGTTGACGATCGACTCGCTGCGATCGATGGCCAGGACCTCGTGCCCGATGCGCTCGAGTTCCCGCGCGGCGGCGCTCCCGAACCTTCCAAGACCGACGACCAGGACGGACGACTGCATGACGGCTCCTTCAGCGGTTGATCGATCATCCGATGCGCAGGGATCCGACGGCGGGTCGGGCCACGACGGGCCGGGCACGAGCCGTCAGGGCGAGGACGAGGGTGAGCGGCCCGAGGCGACCCATGAACATCGCCATGATGACGACGACGCGGGCAGCGTCCGGGAGCGTCGGCGTGATCCCGGTCGAGGCGCCGACCGTGCCGAACGCGGAAATGGATTCGAAGATGACATCGACGAATGCCGCTTCCGGTGAGGTCGTCAGCTCGAGGAGCAGGCCCACGACGAAGACGATGGCGATCGACAGGAGGGCCACCGACAGCGCCCGGTAGATGAGGATGTGCTGGATCCGGCGCCCGAACGCCTGCGCGGACGGCAGGCCCCGGGCCGTGGACACGATGGCCACCAGCAGGATGCTGAACGTGTTGATCTTGATGCCGCCGGCCGTCGAACCGGAAGCGCCACCGATGAACATCAAGGCCATCACGACGAACAGCGAGGCCTCCGCCAGCGCCGAGGTATCCAGGACGCTGAACCCCGCTGTCCGCAGGGTCACCGCCTCGAACAGGGCGTTGAGTGGCCGCTGTGCCTCGGGAAACCTGCCGAGGGTCGCCGGATTGGTCCACTCGAATGCGCCGATCGCCAGCGTGCCGCCGACGACCAGGACGATGGACGTCGCCACCACGAGCTTCGTCTCGAGCGCCAAACGGCTCCAGCGGCGCTTGTCGATGACGTCACCGACGATGGCATAGCCGAGCCCGCCCAGGACGATGAGCACGGCGATCGCGCCCAGGACGGCGGCGTTGTCGCCGTAGTCCGACAGGCTGCGGAAGCCGCCCATCAGGTCGAAGCCCGCGTTGTTGAAGGCCGAGATGCTGTGGAAGATGCCCCACCACAATGCCGTTCCGCCACCCAGGCCGTCGCCGAGGAAGGCACCCGTGAGCGCCACGGCGCCGATGGCCTCGGCGATCAGGGTGAAGGCGGCGATGCGCTTCACCAGCGACGTGACGTTGCCCAGCTCCAGGACGCCAGTCGAGGCCTGGACCAGGATCCGATCTCGAAGCCCCGTCCGCCGTCCCACCAGCAGGAAGAGCAGCAGCGTGGAGCCGGTCATGAAGCCGAACCCGCCGACCTGGATCATGGCCATGATCGCCAGGTGCCCGAACGGACTCCAGTACGTGCCGGTGTCCAGGATGACGAGGCCAGTGACGCACACGGCCGAGGTCGCGGTGAACAACGCGTCAAGCGGCCGGGTCCAGGTCCCTGCGGCCGATGAGATCGGCAGCATCAGGATCACCGTCCCGATCGCGATGACCACGGCGAAGCCGGTGATCAGGACCATCCCGGGCGATCGTGGTCGCCGGATGCGCCGCGGCGGCGCGACCCGATACTCGCGCGGGGTCACCAGCTCGACCCGCAACCGTCGGTCGCCGGGACGGCGCCCCTGGAGGGTCATGCGGCGGTCGCGGGACGGTCGTGGGTCGGTGACATGGGCAGACCGAGTCTACCGATGCGCGGCGGAGCGGGAGCGGCGCGGAGCCGCCCCCTGGGTGAGGTCAGACCTCCTTGAACTCGCCCTCGACGGTCTCCTCGCCCTCGGGCGCGGCGGCCTCGCCGTCCGGACCCTCGGCAGCCTCGAAGCCGTTGGTCGACGGCTCCTCGCCCTGGGCGTCGCCGGCACCCGCGGCGGCAGCCTGGTAGGCGGCCGTCGACACGCGCTGGAGGATCTCGGCGAGCGACGTCATGCCGCCACGGATCGCCTCGACGTCGGCACCCTTGAGGGCCTCGCGCAGCGACGCCACGGAGTTCTCGACCTCAAGCTTGTCCTCCGAGGAGACCTTGTCGTCGAGGTCCTTGATCGTCCGCTCGGCCTGGAAGGTGAGAGCCTCCGCCTGGTTGCGGGTCTCCACCTCCTCGCGCCGGGTCTTGTCCTCCTCGGCGTGCTCCTGGGCGTCGCGGACCATCTGGTCGACGGCGCTCTTGTCGAGCATCGACGACGCCGTGATCCGGACCTGCTGTTCCTTGCCCGTCGCCCGATCCTTGGCCTTGACATCGAGGATGCCGTTGGCGTCGATGTCGAAGGTGACCTCGACCTGGGGCACGCCCCGAGGAGCCGGCGGGATGCCGTCGAGGATGAAGCGGCCGAGGGTCTTGTTGTCGGCGGCGAAGTCGCGCTCGCCCTGGAGGACGTGGATCTCGACCTGGTTCTGGTTGTCCGAGGCCGTCGAGAACACC
>JBKJHI010000215.1:0-11060 GCA_046599085.1 Candidatus Limnocylindrales bacterium | reverse complement strand
GTTCCTGGGCCGCGACGACCTGCCCTACCCGTCGTACAGCTTCAACGGGCCCAACCTGTCCAACGATGAGCGCGTGGGCATCTGGCTGGAGGACCATTACTACGACGCGTCGGACGCCGCCGTCGTGTTCAAGCGCGAGGACCGCTGGAGCGGTCACGTGCGCTACCTCTACCACGGCAACGACGGCACCAGCCTCCCTTGGAACGACACCGCGCAGATGGACTATCTCAACCCGGAGGCGCGCGAGGCGATCATCCGGGCCATCATCGCGGTCGCCCCGTGCTTCCCGGTGATTCGTTTCGACGCCGCGATGGTGCTCGCCAAGAAGCACGTGCAGCGCCTCTGGTTCCCGCTGCCGGGTCACGGCGGGGCGATCCCGTCGCGCGCGCAATCGGCACTGACGCAGGAGCAGTTCGACGCGGCCATGCCCGCGGAGTTCTGGCGGGAGGTCGTGGACCGGATCGCGACGGAGGTGCCGGACACGCTGCTGCTCGCGGAAGCGTTCTGGATGCTGGAGGGGTACTTCGTCCGGACGCTGGGCATGCATCGCGTCTACAACAGCGCCTTCATGCACATGCTCCGCGACGAGGACGGGGCGGGCTATCGTCGGCTCATCAAGGAGACCCTGGAGTTCGATCCCGAGATCCTCAAGCGCTACGTGAACTTCATGAGCAACCCTGACGAGGAGACCGCGGTCGAGCAATTCGGGAAGGGCGACAAGTACATCGGCGTCGCGATGGTCATGGCGACGCTACCGGGACTGCCGATGCTGGGCCACGGGCAGGTCGAGGGTTTCGGCGAGAAGTACGGCATGGAGTTCCGTCGAGCGACGCGGGATGAGCGGCCGGATACCCGGCTCATCGAGCGCCACGAACGAGAGCTGTTCCCGATCTTCCACCGTCGCGCCTGGTTCGCGGAGGCGAACGACTTCCTCCTCTTCGACTTCGTGACGGACGCGGCCGGTGTGGACGAGGGCGTCCTGGCCTACTCCAATGGGTCCGGCCCGTCGCGCTCGCTGGTGATCTACCACACGCGGTCCGGGACCACGTCCGGAACGATCCGGGAATCGGCCGCCTACGTGCGCCGGAACGCCGCCGGGGCGAAACGGCTCGTTCGTCGCCCCCTCGCGGAGGGCCTCGGGCTGCCGAACGATCCGGCGGTGTTCGTGACGTTCCGCGACGCACGCACGAACCTCGAGTACCTGCGCTCAGCCCGCGACATCTGGGAGCACGGCCTGCGGATGGAGCTTGAGGCCTATGAGGGCCACGTCTTCTGGGAGTTTCGCGAGGTCGTGGACGGATCGGCCGGGCAGTGGCGACGTCTGGCCGAGCAGCTGGGTGGCGTCGGTGTGCCGTCGCTGGAGGCCTCCATGCGAGACCTTCAGCTGGAGCCCGTCCACGTGCCGCTGCGCGCCCTGTTCGCGGGCCGCGCCGTCGCTGCGGTCATCGACGATCAGGCGACGGACACGGATCTCAACGTGCTCGAGGCTGCGTTCGCCACGGTGCTCGAAGCGGTCGCTGCGGCGACCGGCCTGGCTGGTGCCACCGACCCGGTCATCATCGCCGGTGGGATCCGTCAGCGAGCGGCCGCTGGTTTCGCGGGACTGGCCGCTCGCGGGGAACCGCTGACCCGTGAGGACCGCGCCGCGCTCCTCGGCTGGCTCGCCCTGGCACGGATCGGAGAGCTGGCACCGCGTGCCGACGTGGCCGCGACCAGCCTCGCCTGGTACGACGAACTGCGCCTCGCGCCGGTCATCGCCAACGGGTTCCGGAGCGCTGGACTCGGCGAGGTCGACGCGTGGGGCGCCGCAGACACCGTCCGCGTGCTGCTTGGCCTGACGCGCCCATCAGAGGTCAAGGGCCGCGGCGCAGCCCGAGACGCCCGTCTGATCGAACGATGGCTCGCCCGGCCCACGATCCGCGCGGCGATGGGCGTGCACGCGTGGGAGGGCGCAGAGTGGCTGGACCGTGATCGATTCGCATCGATCCTGGCGTGGGCGGCGCGCCTCGACGCGGTCGAGCTCGATCGCGCGCCCGACACGACGCTCCCGGATCGCCTTGGGACGGCCGCGGAGACCGCCGGCTATCGTCTGGACCGCCTGCTCGCCTCGTTCAGTCGTCCGAGGCCGACGCGGGCGAAACGGTCCGTGCCTCCTCGACGCGCGATCCACTGACGGCCGCGGCCTCCGCCGACGCGGGCGGCCGCCGGAATCCTGACCACGTTCCAGCGGCCCACTCGGCTTCCAGGACCACCATGATCGATTCCAGCCGTGGGCCCTCCAGGTCCGGATAGAGCCGGCGCAGCAGGTATCGCGCCCGCTCCAGCTCGCTCATCTCTCCCGCCCGGTCCGCCTGCGCCCAGACCAGCCTGAACGCGTCGCGATACATCGCTTCGTGCACCGCTAGGCGTCCGGGAGCACCGGCTGCTCGAACCCGCACGTCGAGCTGCTCCTGGAGGAGGTCAAGCGCCACGGACGGTCTCCAGTCGCTCGTGTAAACCCATGACCACAGCGTACCGTTCGATGTACGCCCAGTCGAGGTGGTCGACAAGGCGAAGGAGTGAACGCACGTCCCGGAGCTGCAGTTCGGACGTGCCGTCCGACCACTCGAGCTTGGCCAGAACCAGGTCCTCGGCGCTGATCATCCAGATCTCGCCCAGGGTCGGATGCTCCAACCGTTGGCGTCGCCGCATCGCCTCGACGGACCAGGCGTCACGTCGTCCGAAGATCAGATCGACCCGGGTCATCTCCCGGCGGTGGATCAGGCCCCCGAGCCAGCGTCCGCCGAGGTCGATGGGGTCGTTGACGAGGAATTCGTTCTCGAATACCGGCCGGACTCGGCGCTCATAGACGGCCGTCGTCGTCGCAACCACGACATCGATGTCGCGGGTCATCCGCGGCTCGGCATAGGCGGCCAGGGCCCATGAGCCGGTCACGTACCAGGCGAGCTCCAACGCATCGAGCCGCTCCAGGACGTTTCGCTCGATCGACGACATCGCGTCGGTCAGTCGAACAGGATGCGGCGCAGGAACGATGTCGGGGGTGAGCCGTGCGAGATGACGTTCTCCAGGTGGTCGCGATAACGGAAGCCCGGCGTCTCGCCAAAGCCTCCTGGCAGGGCCCGCGCGACGATGGCTGCCGGATCCGCCCCGGTGGCGGCAGCCGCCTGACGGCGCGCCTCGAGTTCCATGTCCCACATCTCCATCGACCCCGCGAAGTAGGTGGACAGCTGCGTGGATGACAGCCGGGCGCGCTGGTACTTGGCCCGCGCCTCGGCCTCCTCCTGGAAGCCGCCCTTGACCTGCAGCTCCACGACGCGCTCCTCGCTCATGTCCTCGACGTGGACCTTCGCGTCGATGATCGCGTTCGTGATGGCGCGCAGGTAGAACTTCCAGTGCGTGAGCAGCAGGGCCGGATCGTCGGCGCCGTAGCCGACGTCCATCATCACCTGGGTCACGTACACGGCCCAGCCCTCGGCGAACAGGCCGCTGGCGAAGATGGCTCGCGGCAGCGATGTCGAGCGGTTGCCGTAGACGCCCTGGAGGTAATGCCCGGGCACGGCCTCATGGATCGTCAGGAGCCGGAGCATCCGGTCGTTGTCCTCGCGCAGGTACGACTCCTTGCGCTCCGGGGACCAGTCGTCCGGCATCGGGGTGATGGCGAAGAAGCTCGCCAGGCCCTTGTCCAGCGGGCCTGGTGCGATCAGCATCGCGCCACCGAACGCACGCAGGAAGACCGGCGTCCAGCGGATATCCAGCGGCTCGTCGGCGAGCCCGATCAGGTCGCGTTCGCGGCAGAAGGCCTCGATCGTGGCGTTCTCCGCGCGGCAGTACTCCAGCAGATCCTCGGCGGCCGGATGCTCGACGGCGATCGCGTCCAGGGCCGCCCGCACCAGGTCGTTCGGATCCTCCGGCATCGGTGTGTCCGGGAGCCAGCGCTCCCAGCCATCGCTGGCCAGACGGACCATCTCGGCGCGCACCGCGGCGTACTGCGCCTCGGCCTCGTCGATGATCCGCTCGGGCGTGAGGGCCGGGTTCCGCATCGTGTGGACGAGCTTGCGCGCGAACAGGTCGCGACCCAGGCGACCCTCGCCCTCGCTCGTGGGCAGGACGACGTCGCGGAGATGGCCGCCGAAGGTGGCGAGCGCGCCTTTCGCGGCCACGGCTGCCGCCTCCAGGCGGGGTCGAAGGGCCGCCACGGCTGCATCGTCGGGCGCCGCGCTCGCGGCCTCGGCGACCGTGTCATCGACGAGCTCGACGACGCCCGGCAGCTGGGCGATCGCGGTCTCCGTCTGGAGGCGGGCGACGGGGCGCCCATCATCGGTCGGGCGGATGGCATCGGCCGCAGCGGCCAGGAAGGCGGGCATCCCCTCAAGGCGTTCCGCGGCGCTGGTCAGGCGGTCGGCCAGCGGGGCGAAATCGCGGGCGATGAGCGCGAACAGGCCGTCACCCAGCACGTAGACCCACGACAGCGGGTCCCAGCGGTCATCCTGCAGCTCGGTCAGGTCGAACCGGATGGCCTCCAGCTCAGAGACCATCAGGTCGCGGTCGATCGCGTCATCCGTGTCGAGCGACGCCGCGTCCAAGTCGCGGAAGACGTCGAGCCATCGAGCGATCAACGCCATCGTGGCTGCGCGCCCGGCGTCGGTGGCATCGGGCCAGCGGCCGTCATGTCGATGGTTGCCGATGCCCGTGGCGGCGATCGGCTGGTCGGCCATGAACTCGTCGAGGAACGTGGCGAAGTGGCGCTGGAAGTCGGTCATCGCCGGAGTCTACGGCTACCATCCGCGACATGCCTGTCCAGACCTGGGTCCAGCCCGTGACGCTCGACGGCCCGCGCGTCCGGATGGAGCCCCTCGACGCCCGCCACCTGGACGATCTGGCTGCGGTTGCCATCGGCTCCGGGGCATGGCGCTGGATCACCGGTTTGCGGCTTGACGACGCAGCGCTGCGCGCATGGCTGGACACCACGCTGGCCAACGCCGAGGCCGGTACGGAGGTCCCGTTCGCCACGATCGATGCCGCCAGCGGGCGGGCGATCGGCAGCACACGGTTCATGACCATCGCCCCGGAGCACCAGCGGCTGGAGATCGGCTGGACCTGGGTCGGCGACGCGTACCGACGCACCGGAGCCAACCGCGCCGCGAAGTATCTCCAGCTCCGGCATGCCTTCGAGACGCTGGAGGCCGAGCGCGTCGAATTCAAGACCCATGCCGGCAACCTGGCATCGCGCGCGGCCCTGCTGGGCATCGGCGCCACCTTCGAGGGCGTGCTGCGCCACCACACGATCATGCCCGACGGTTCGCATCGCGACTCCGCGTTCTATGCCGTGCTCGCCGGGGAGTGGCCGCGGGTCAAGGCCCGCCTTGAGGCGTCGATCGCCAGATGACGGGCGGCTCCCGCCGCCGGTGGGCACGGTCTCCGGCGGGGTATGCTCCGTGCCAGCCCGGCCGAACGCCACGAACCACCCAGAGGAGGATGCGCCGATGACCGGTTTCCTGATCCGGACCGCCGCGACGGCGATCACCTTCGCCGTCGTCGCCTACCTCCTGCCGCAGATCTCCTACGGCGAATCGATCCCGACGCTCATCGTCGTCGCGATCATCGCGGGCCTCGTGAACGCCTACATCAAGCCGATCATCGGCGCCTTCTCGCTGCCTCTCACGATGATGACCTTCGGAGCGTTCGGCATCGTCGTGAATGCGGCGCTGCTGCTGGCCATCGCCTTCGTGGCCGACCTCGCCGGCTTCGAGTTCACGGTCGGTGGCTTCCCGCCGGACTTCGGCCTGTCGTCCATCGTGGCGGCCGTGATCGGCAGCATCGCCATCTCGATCGTCGGCACGATCGTCGGCATGGTGGTGCACGACTGATCCTCGAGCCACGGGTCGCCGCCGCGCTCCTGCGCGCGGCCAGTCGGCGGGCGACACCGTTCTACGCCACGGATCCTGTCACGCTCGACGAGGCGTGCGGCGCGGTCGTTGACGCCTTCCCGGACCCGTGGGTCCGCCAGTACTCGGTCAAGGCCAACGACACGCCGGCGATCATCGCGGCCGTCGCGGGCCGCGGCTTCGGGGCGAACGTGGTGTCACGGGGGGAATGGGCTGCGGCGCGCACGGCCGGCGTCCCCGACCGCGACATCACCCTGGAGGGCATCGGCAAGACGAGCGCGGACCTGCGGGCGGCCGTGGACGCGGCGGTGGCCGGGCACCCGGTGCGCTGGGTCGCCCTGGAGTCGCCCGAGGAGGCGGCTGACCTGGCGGCCATGGCACGAAGCGCTGGCGCGCAGCTCGACGTCCTGTACCGCCTGAACCCGGACGTGGCACCGGAGACCATCATGGGGCTGGCCGTCGGGTCCGGGGCGGCGAAGTTCGGCATGACCGAGACGGAGATCGGCGCGGCCATCACGGCCGGCGGCGGGCCGGACGGTCCCCTCCGGCCGCGCGGCATCCACCTGCACGTCGGCTCGCAACTCGGCGCGGTGGACGCGTGGCGCGACGCCGTCCGCAAGGGTCTCGCCCTGACCGCCCTGTGGCGCGGCTCGATCGCGTCGTTCGACACGCTCGACGTCGGTGGCGGCTTCCCCGTCGCGCCGCTGGGCCAGCCCTCCCCCACCCCGGCCCGCTTCGCCCGGGAGCTGCCCGCCCTGCTGGAGGCGATCCCGCTTGGCCGTCGGCCGACGCGCCTGGCCATCGAGCCCGGCCGTGCCCTGGTGGCACGGGCCGGCTGGATCGTCGCGCGCGTGCTGCACGTTCGGGAGCGCGGCGGCCGCCAGGTGGTCATCGATGCCGGGATGACCGAACTCATCCGACCGGCGCTGTACGGCGCCCACCATCCGATCGTGGCGCTCGCCTCGCCCGAATCGGTGCGCCCGGGCGGGACGGCCCAGACGAGCGTCGAGGGCCCGATCTGCGAATCCACCGACTCGCTCGGCGTCCACGATCTGCCGCCCCTCCAGCGCGGCGACCTCGTGGCCATCGCCGACGCCGGCGCGTATGGCGCCTCGCAGCGCTCCGCGTACAACGGACGGCCACGGCCGCGCCACGTGTGGTTACCCGGCGCTCCACTACCCTAGGCGCATGGACCGAACGACCCGTACCCGCCTCCGCCTCGTGGCCCTCGGGGCTCTGGCCGTTCTCCTGCTGGCGCCCGCCGCGATGCGCGCCGCCGGGCCGCCGTTCCCGGATCCGGTCGACGGCCAGGCGGTCTACGACACGGCCGGGATCCTGTCCGCCGCGGCCATCGCCGACGCGGAGGCCGTCATCGACGCCATCGAGGCGCGGACCGCGGCCGAGATCGTCGTCTACACCCAACTCGTCGACTACGGCGTCAGCACGGAGGAGACCGAGGCGCGCTCGATCGCCCTCATCGACCAGTGGGGCATCGGCCGGGCCGGCTTCGATGACGGCCTCGCCATCTTCTTCGACATCGACCCGTCGCTGGAGCACGGGCAGGTCCAGCTGTATGCGGCGCCGGGCTTCGAGGCGACCTTCCTCACGAACACCGAGCGCCAGTCGATCTTCGACAACGACATGATCCCGTTCCTGCGTCGAGCAGACTTCGACGGTGCCCTGGGGATCGCGCTGCAACGCGTTGATGCGGCCGCCACGTCGGAGAACGCGGCACGGCTGGAGGCCGGACGCCAGGTCAACGCCGTCCTGGGGCTCATCGGGGCACCGGTCGTGCTCCTGGGCCTTGCCGGCTGGGCGTTCATGTCATGGCGCCGTTTCGGCCGCGATCCCATCTACCTCGACGACGCATCGATCCTCATGCCGGCGCCCCCGCCCGACCTGACCGCGGCGTCCGGTGCCTTCGTCCGCGATGGCGGGACATCCCGCCGGGCCTTGACCACGGCGATGCTCGATCTCGCCTCGCGCGGCGAGCTCGCCTTCCGTGAGGAAAAGGGCCTGCTCGGTATCGGCACGAAGGTCGGCGTGGACACCGCGCCGCCGACGGCCGACGACATCGAGGAAGCGCAGCGTGCCCGCAACCGACGCCGACCGACCGGGCCGGCGGAGGCCGTGGCGCTCCAGCGCATCCGCGGCATCGACGGTTCGGACCATTTCATCGAGGCTGACGACCTGCCCAAGTTCGGGGTCGCGGTCCCGGCCTTCGACAAGGCGCTCGAGACGCACGTCGTGGCCAAAGGCTGGATGACCGAGAAGCCGAGCAAGGTCGTCGCGCGGTGGACGGTTCGCGGCGTGCTGGCGCTTGTCGGCGGCGGGATCTTGCTGTTCATCGGCGCCAGCGTGCCGATGTCCGGTCTCGTCCTGATCGGGATCGGGGCCATCGCGGGCGGCATCGTGATCATGGGGTTCGCACGGAGCATGCCCGCGGTGACGATGCCCGGCGCCATGATCCGGGCCATGCTGGCGGCCTACCGGCGCACCCTGCAGAAGACGATGGATCAGTCGCGCTCGATGCAGCAGGTCGTCGACGAGGCCGGCCTCGACTGGCTCGAGACGCCGGACCAGGCCATCGTGTGGGGCACGGCCCTGGGCCTCCAGGGCGAGATCGAGGACGTGCTCAAGCGTTCGCTGTCGGATGTGGATGCGGGCCGCGTGCCCGCCACATCGGCCTACTTCCCGATCTGGTACCAGACCTCGAGCGGCCAGTCCTTCGCGAGTGCGGCGGCGACCGGCAGCGGCGGATCGATCTTCTCCGGCTCGGTGGTCCCTGACCTCGGCGGGATGATGTCGGCGTTGGGGACCATCGGGAACTCCCCGTCGTCGTCCGGCAGCAGTGGCGGCGGGGGCGGCTTCTCAGGTGGCTCCTCCGGCGGTGGCGGCGGCGGCGCGGGCGGCGGCTTCTAGCGATCGGCGGCAACTACAGGGCGGCAGCTGCTAGCGGCGGTCTCGACTCCGCAACCGACCCGCGGGGGCTCGCTCAGGCGCCGAACAGGTCCCGGCATGCCTCCAGGCCCTCGATCGTGACGGGCGGCCGCGGCCGATCACGCCAGAGGGCCTCGGTCATGACCCAGCGCTGGGTCGGTCGATCCACGCCACGAGGCGCCAGGGCCCCCATCCCATCTTCCGCGTAGCCGAGCGACCGGGACACGCCGTTCGACGGCCCGTTGTCGAGGAAGGCCTCGGTATCGGCCCGCTGCGCCCCAAGCCCGTCGAAAGCGAAGGCGAGCACCGCGCCGCGCATCTCGCGACCCACTCCCCGACCCTGCCATGCGCGCCCAAGCCACGACCCGGTATCGATCGTGCGGTGCGTGGCAAAGTCCTTGGCCTGGATCGTCTGCGCGCCGATCGGGCGCCCATCGAGCTCGACCATCAGGTGCAAGGCCCACGAGGTCGGCGACCACCCGCCGCGCGCTGACCAATGGTGCTGGACGAAGCTGCGCTCGAACGCCGGGCCCTGGACGTCGGTCCAGGCGATACCGAAGGGCATCTCGTCGGGCGGATGGATGCCCGCCTGCGCGAGGTCGATCAGGGCCACGATGTCGAGGTCGGTCGGCAGACGCAGGACGAGGCGTTCGGTCGTGATGCGGATGCCGAAGGGCGGCCACGCGGTCGCCAGACTGGCTCGGGCGAGTTCGTCGGCGTCCATGGGCGCTCGACGCTACACTCCGGGCATGGGTGCTGTCGAGACGATGGAAGACTTCTTCGAGAAGCTGAACGCCGGTGACCGCGAGGGCGCGGTATCGCTGATGGACGAGAAGACCGAGATGCGCGTGCATGTCGGCGATAACGTGCAGACGCTCAGGGGCGTGGAGCGCGTCGGCGGCTGGTTCCTGCGTGGCGACAAGGGCCTGCGCATGATCCCGGGCGAGGTCCGCGACACGGGCACGACCTACGAGGCGGACCTGATGGTCGTGCGACCGGGTGCCCCGAGCCAGCACATCGACGCGACGTTCCGGGTCGAGGCCGGCCGGATCACCGCCATCAACATCGCACCGCGCTCGCGCTGACGCGTCACGCGCCGGCATCCGTGCCACGCGCCAGCGCCGCGACGACGGGGCCGCGCCTACGGGGCCGCGCCTACGGGGCCGCGCTGCCCCCGTCGGGAACCTCATCGGGTAGCGCCGCGGGGACGATGATCACGTCGCCGACGGCGATCTTGTTGGCGTCCTCGATCGTGTCAGCATTCGCGGCAAGGAGCTGATCCACCGTCACGCCGAACGCCGTGGCGATCTTCGACAGCGTGTCCCCCTGCTTGATCGTGTAGGTCTGCGGCGTGGGCTCGGGCTCCGGGGTCGGGGCCGGGGTGGCGGTGGGGGCCGCGATCGACGCGCTGGGGCTCGTGCTGGCGCCAGGTGTGTCCGGCCCGCCGATCCCGAGCAGCGCCGGCAGGAAGAACAGGGCCACGGCCGCGATGATCAGGGCACCGAACAGCACCGCCACCCGGGGCAGGGCCGGTAGACCGTCCAGCCCCGCACGCGTCCGGATCGTCGGGTAGGCCTCGTTGCGGCGCGCGCGCTCCCACGATGGCCCCTGGACGTGTTCGCGCTGTTGGGCGCGTGGGGCCTCCCGCCCGCGGTCGCTGCGCGTCGAACTCACGGGCTGCCCGCGAGGCGGCGGCGGCGATACGGCAGGTCCGCCACGCTCCCGCGGCGGGTCGCCGACCGGCTGCCGCGGACGCGGTGCGGGTCCAGGACGAGCCACGAGCGCGGCGATCTCCGGATCGAGGTCGTCCGCGTCGGCGCTGGCGCTGGCACTGGCGTTGTGTGGGGGGTCCGACGGACGCGGATCCCCTGGGGCAGCGCCGGTGAGCCGCGGCGCCACGGTCCCGCCGCCCGCGAGCCGGTCTGCGGCGCTGCCGGCCAGGCCCTGGCTCGCCTCGGGCTGCCGACCGACGAAGGCGGGCCGCTCATCGACCGGCCGCCCGGCCGCCCCGGCGGCGCCTGCACCCGCGCCTGGAGCCCATGGAGGCGGTGCAGCCCAGTCGCGCGGCGGGTTGCGCCGCGGCGTGGATTCGATCGGATCGGACGCGTCTGGTGTCTCGGGCGAGTGGGGCCATTCGTCGGCGCCGGTCGGTGCGCTGACAGGCCGCGCCTCGCGCTCTCGGTCCGCGGGCTCGCCCGCCTTGGCCCGCGCGGCCTCACGCCGCGCCCAGCCCTG
>JBKJHI010000189.1:0-7389 GCA_046599085.1 Candidatus Limnocylindrales bacterium | reverse complement strand
GTCGCGGCCGGCGAGCCGGTCGGGACGCGGATCACGAGCGCTACGATGGCGCCGAACGAAGCCGGAGGTGCGCCAGCATGAGTAGCGAGATCCTCGCCGACGCTGACCACAAGATGGGCCGCGCCGTGGACGCCATGGACCGGGATCTGCAGGGCGTCCGGACCGGACGCGCCTCGACCTCGCTGGTCGAGCGGATCGTGGTCGACTACTACGGGACCCAGACACCCCTCAACCAGCTCGCCGGCATCAGCGTGCCCGAGCCGCACCAGATCGTCATCCAGCCCTGGGACCGCGGTGTCCTCGGCGCCATCGAGAAGGCGATCACGAAGAGCGAGATCGGCCTGACGCCCAACGTCGACGGGACCGTCGTCCGCCTCAACATCCCGCCACTGACCGAGGAGCGTCGCAAGGACATCGTCAAGCTCGTCCATAAGCGCATGGAGGAGGCGCGGGTGGAGATCCGCAACATCCGGCGCGACGCCGCCGATCACCTGAAGAAGGAAGAGAAGGACGGCGAGGTCGGCTCCGACGAGGCGCATCGCCAGCAGGACCAGATCCAGAAGACGACCGACCGGCATATCGCCGACGTCGAGCAGCGCGGCACGCTGAAGGAACAGGAGGTCCTCGAGGTCTAGTGGCCCGCACACCGCTGGCCCGGCCGACCGACGCGCCGCCGATCGCCCACGAAGCATCGGCGGATGGTCCTCGCCCAGACGCCTTTGGTGCGGACACGGACATCGACGCCGTCGCCCCGGACGACCGGCCGCGCCACATCGCGATCATCATGGACGGCAATCGGCGTTGGGCGCGGGCGCATGATCTTCCCGAACTCGAGGGCCATGCGGCCGGTGTCGAGGCGATCCGCAGCGTCTTGCAGCACGCCGTGCGGCGCGGGATCCCCGTGCTCACCCTGTACGCCTTCAGCCGCGAGAACTGGGCCCGCTCCGACGACGAAGTGACCGGCCTGTTCGGGCTCCTCGAGAGCGCGATCCGGAGCGAGACGGACGAGCTCCGTCGCCAGGGCGTGCGCATCCGTCTGCTCGGGCGCTCGGACGAGCTCCCGGCGGATACCCGTGCGTCGATCGAGGACGCGCTCGCGGCGACCGAGGGGGGCGATCGACTGCTGCTCAACATCGCGTTCAACTACGCCGGCCGGACCGAACTCGTCGACGCGGTCCGCCGCCTCGTGGTCGCGGGGCTGCCACCCGGTGAGATCGACGAGATCGCCGTCAGCCATGCGCTCTACACGGACGGCATCCCGGACCCGGACCTCGTCATCCGCACCGGTGGCGAGCAGCGCCTGTCGAACTTCCTGATCTGGCAATCGGCCTACGCCGAGCTGTTCTTCTGCGAGACCCTGTGGCCTGACTTCGGGCCTGAGGCGTTCGATGACGCGGTCCTTGAATTCGCCCGACGCCATCGCCGGTTCGGGCGCTAGGGTGCGCCAGCGAGCGATCAGCGCGGCCATCCTCGTCCCGGTCCTGCTGGCGGTCCTGGCCGTCGGCGGCGTCGCCATCGCGCTGGCCATCGCTGCCATCACGGTCCTCGCCGCCCGCGAGACGTTCGCGCTGCTGCGCAGCGCCGGACTGCCGACGCTGCCGCTGCTCGGCGGTGTGCTCGCGCTGGCCGTCGTCGCCGATGCGGCGTTCCCGCAGGTCCTGGAGGGTTCCGGCCTGCTGCTTGCCGCCGTCGGGCTGATCCTCATCGCCGTGGGCGCTTTCGCCCAGCCCGACCCGCGCGACGGTCTGACCTCGTGGATGGCGACGACCTTCGGGGCGCTGTACGTGAGTCTCCTGGCGTTCGTGGTCCGGCTGGGCAACGCGGCCCCTGCAGTCCCCTCGGATGCACCGCTCGGGATCCTGGGCGCTGAGCGCGGCTGGATCCTCCTCCTGGTGCTGGCGGTCTGGTCGTACGACACCGGCGCCTTCCTGGTCGGGCGCCGCTACGGGACGACGAAGTTCCTGACCCACATCTCGCCCGCGAAGTCGATCCAGGGTGTGATCGGTGGCGTGATGGCGACGGTCGTCGTTGTGGCGGCCGTTCTCGTTGGCCTGGGCCAGTCGCCGCTCCACGCCCTCGTCCTGGGCCCCCTCGCGGCCCTCGCCGCCCAGGGCGGTGATCTCGCCGAATCCATGCTCAAGCGGGCGGCCGGCGCCAAGGACTCGGGCTCGCTCATCCCGGGCCACGGCGGCATGCTCGACCGGGTTGACTCGTTCATCTTCGCCGCTCCCGTCGTCACGCTGTATGTCGTCGCCGTCCTCGCCTGACGTCGCGCGGCGCGGGGTCGCGCTGCTCGGCAGCACGGGATCGATCGGGCGCCAGACGGTCGAGGTCCTGGAGGCCCACCCGGAGCGTTTCCGGGTCGTGGCGCTGGCGGCTGGCACGCAACGCGACGAACTCGAGCGACAGACCGCGCGACTCCAGCCGGTCGTCACGGCGCTCGGCGCTGACGACGACGGCCTCGTCGAACTCGCCACGCGCGACGATGTCGACCTCGTGGTCATTGCAACGGGCGGGGTCGTCAGCCTGCGACCGGTCCTCGCCGCGCTCCAGGCCGGCAAGATCGTGGCCACCGCCAACAAGGAGACCCTGGTCGCGGGCGGCCACCTCGTCATGCCGGAGGCGCGCCGCCTCGCATCGGAGCGGGCCGCCGCGACTCCTGGCGACCCGCTCGCCAGCCCGCTCGCCTGGCTGCGCCCGATCGATTCGGAACATTCCGCCATCTGGCAGTGTCTGGTGGGCGAACACCTGTCGAGCGTCGCCGCGCTCATCCTCACCGCCTCCGGCGGCCCGTTCCTCGACGCGACACCAGCCGAACTGGCCAGCGTGACCCCGGACCGGGCCCTCCGTCATCCGACCTGGACCATGGGAGCCAAGATCACCATCGATTCCGCGACCCTCGCCAACAAGGGCCTGGAGATCATCGAGGCACACTGGCTGTACGATGTCGACTACGACGCGATCGAGGTGGTCATCCATCCGCAGAGCGTCGTCCACTCCGCCGTCCGCTTCGTCGACGGCTCCCTCAAAGCCCAACTGGGCACCCCGGATATGCGACTTCCCATCCAGTACGCCATGACCTACCCCGACCGCATGCCTTCGCCGGCGGCCCCGCCCGACCTGATCGCCACGACGCATCTCGAGTTCCGCGCGCCCGATCCGGACCGGTTCCCGGCGTTGCGCATCGCCCGCGAAGCCGGCGTCGCCGGGCCCTGGGCATCGGCCGCCCTGATCGCGGCGGATGATGTCGCGGTGGAGCGCTTCCTGGCGGGTTCACTCGACTTCAACGGCATCCCGAGGTTGCTCGAGGCCGCTGTCGAACGGTTCGGTGGCGGGGACGGCACAGCCGATGGCCCGGATGTCGAAGCGCTCGTCGCCCTGGATGCCGAGGTGCGCGCCGCCTTCGCCACAGGTCCGGGAGCCGGGGCATGACCGGACTGGTGCAGTCGGTCATCACCATCGTCCTGTTCATCGGCATCCTCGGCATCCTCGTGGTGATTCACGAACTCGGTCACTTCGTCACGGCCCGACTCGCGAAGGTCCGTGTCCTGGAATTCGGGATCGGCTTCCCGCCGCGAGCCAAGGTCCTGAGCGACCGTGGCGAGACGATCTACACCCTGAACTGGCTCCCGATCGGCGGGTTCGTGAAGCTCGAAGGCGAAGACGGCGATGGCGCCGACGATCCGCGAGCATTCTCCGCCCAGCCCTGGCTCCTGAAGATGGTCATCCTCGTGGCGGGCGTGGCGATGAACGTCATCCTGGCCTTCGTCATCTTCACCGGCATCGCGCTCGTCGGCGACCCGACGATCGGTGTTCGGGTCGGTGCCGTCCAGGACGGCTCCCCGGCGGCCGGCGCGGGTATCGTGGCCGGCGACGGGATCGTCAGCATCGATGGTGGGTACTACGGCGCGTTCGAGGGCGAATCCCTGCTCGGTGCGTTGCGCGACCGGGCCGGCGAGCGCGTCGAGCTGGGCGTCCTCCGGGCCAACGGCTCGACCGAGACGATCGCCGTGACCCTGCGTCCGGAGTCTGCGCTCTCGGCCACGGTCGGGGCGCTCGGCGTGGAGGGCCTGCGGGCGTTCACCACGGATGTGCCGATCACCTACACCATCCCCGAGGCGATCGGCATCGGTGTGGAACGGACGGCGGGGGCGCTTGGCCTCATCGTGGACGGGCTCGGGCAACTGGTGGGTTCCATCGCGGCGGACCCGACCGCGCCGCCGCCGGTCGCCGGACCAGTCGGCATCGCCCAGCAGATCGGCGACGTGTTCTGGCAGCTCGGCCCGATCGTCACGCTGTACGTCGCGGGCATCCTGTCGGCCAACCTCGCGGTCGTGAACATCCTGCCGTTCCCGCCGCTCGATGGCGGGCGGATGCTGATGATCACCCTCAAGCGCCTGTTCGGGACCCGGCTGAGCGTGCGCGTCGAGCAACTGACCTACATGGTCGGCTTCGTGTTCCTGTTCGCCTTCCTGATCTGGGTCACCGGCTTCGACATCGTCCGCAGCCTCACCGGCGGCACCTGAGGCCGGCGGCCGCCATGGCATCGCTGGACGAGCTCCGACCCCGTCGTCGCCCCACCGTCAGCGTGGACGTGGGCGGCGTGCTCGTCGGCAGCTCGCACCCCGTCGTCGTCCAATCGATGACGAACACGGACACGGTCGATGCGGACGCGACCGCGATCCAGGTCGCGCGGCTGGCGCACGCGGGTTCACAACTCGTCCGGATCACCGTCAACACGGCCGAGGCGGCGGCCGCCGTGCCCGACATGATGCGCAAGCTGCGCGACAACCTCGGCGTGGACGTCCCGGTCATCGGCGACTTCCACTACAACGGGCATCAGCTCCTGGTCGACTATCCCGAGACGGCGGCGCTCCTTGCCAAGTACCGGATCAATCCGGGCAACGTGGGGGCGAAGCGCCATGACGAACACTTCATGACCATCGTCAAGGTCGCTATCGACAACGACAAGCCCGTCCGCATCGGCGTCAACTGGGGCTCGCTGGACCAGGCCATCCTGACCGAGCTGATGGACGCGAACGCCCGCTCGGCAGACCCCGCCGACAGCCGCGACGTGATGATCGAGGCGATGCTCCAGAGCGCGCTGCGATCCGCCGAACTGGCCGAACAGACTGGCCTGCGCCACGACCGGATCATCATCAGCGCGAAGGTGTCCGGCGTGCGGGACCTCGTCGATGTGTACCGCCTGCTCGCGGCGCGCTGCGACTACCCGCTGCACCTCGGCCTGACTGAGGCGGGGATGGGGGACAAGGGCATCATCGCGTCCACCGCCGGCCTCGCGATCCTGCTCAACGAGGGCATCGGCGACACGATCCGTGTGTCGCTCACACCGGAACCGGGCGCGCCCCGCGAGCGCGAGGTCGAGGTCGCCCAGCAGGTCCTCCAGTCGATGGGACTGCGTTCATTCCTGCCGCAGGTCAGCGCCTGCCCGGGTTGCGGCCGGACGACGAGCACGTTCTTCCAGGAGATGGCCCAACAGATCCAGAGCTACCTCAAGGACCAGATGCCTGTCTGGCGGGACACCCATCCCGGTGCTGAGGAGCTGCGCGTGGCGGTCATGGGCTGCGTCGTCAACGGCCCCGGCGAGAGTAAGCACGCCGACATCGGGATCAGCCTGCCTGGCACGTTCGAGGAGCCGGTCGCCCCGGTCTTCATCGACGGCAAGCTCGATCGGACCCTGCGCGGCGACGGCCTGGTCGCGGAATTCATCGACATCCTCGAGGCCTACGTGGCCGACCGCTACCCGGGGCCCGCCGTTCCGGTCTGAGCCGGTGATGGATCTTCCAGCCCGCAGGTCCCGCCCTGCTCCATGCCGCCATGCCGCCGCCCGCAGGCCTGTTCGCACGGGCGGCCGATGTTCCCTCGTACGAAGGCCGGTGTCGGCTGGCACGCGATCACGCCATGTTCATTGTTTGCCCAACCGACTCGTCAACGACGATCCGCCGGGCGGCGCGGGGCCTACTGGCGGTCTTATCCGTGGCTCCTGCACAGGACATGTGCATGAGCTGGCACTGCGCGGGGCGTGACGGCCGCAAGTAGGCGAAATGCACACCTCGCGACCGTCGCGTCCCAGAGCGCCCGATCCCGCGGCCGGCAGACCCGATGTCCGGCCGGCAGACCCGATGTCCGGCCGGCAGGACCCGGATCGCCGACGGGCTGACTGGGGGGCGGTGGGCGCTCCTCGATATCGGCCGTCCACGCGTCCGGGTGTATACTCCTGCACAACTGAACGGCCGCTCCACGACGTGGGTGACCCCCACGTCATTTTTGTGGGTCCGGCCGTTTCCATCGAGCCATGTCGAAGCAGGAGGAAGCACACATGAGTCGAGACTTCGTGGGCGCCCTGCTCCAGCTCAATGCCGAGAAGCAGGTCTCGCGCGAGCAGCTCATCGGTGCGGTCGAGGATGGGATCCAGTCCGCCTATCGTCGGGTAGCGGGCGACGAGGACATCCAGGTCCGCATCGATGCCGAATCGGGTCGCATCCGCGTCTTCCGCGCGCGCCTGGTCGTCGACGAGATCGAGGACGAGCTGACCCAGATCACCGTCGCTGACGCGAAGGCCCATGACAAGGACGCCAAGCCCGGGGACACGGTCGAGACCGAGCAGCTCGATGGCGACGTCTTTGGTCGAATCGGCGCTCAGACCGCCAAACAGATCGTGCTCCAGCGCATCCGCGAGGTCGAGCGCGACCAGGTCTTCGAGCAGTTCGCCAGCCGTGAAGGCGAGCTCATCAACGGCACGGTCAACCGGGTCGAACCGCGCGGCCTGATCCTGGATCTCGGCAAGAACGTCGAGGCCGTCCTGCGCCCCGCCGAACAGAGCCCGCTCGAACACTACCGTATCGGCCAGAACGTCAAGGCCTACGTCCTGGAGGTGCGGCGCGCGATCCGCGGGCCGGAGATCCTTGTCAGCCGCACGCACAAGGGCTTCCTTCGTCGCTTGTTCGAGTTGGAAGTGCCGGAGATCCATGCCGGCACGGTCGAGATCAAGGCCATCGCCCGCGAGGCCGGCAGCCGCTCGAAGGTGGCCGTCGCGTCGCGTCAGGACGGGCTCGATCCGGTGGGTGCCACGGTCGGCCAGCGCGGTGCGCGCGTCCAGGCCGTCGTCGCGGAGCTGGCCGGGGAAAAGATCGACGTCATCCCGTGGAGCGATGACCCCGGCGTGTTCGTGGCGAACGCGCTCAGTCCCGCCCAGGTCATCTCCGTCGACATCGACGAGGAGCAGCGCATCGCGAGCGTGACGGTCCCGGAGCGGATGCTCTCGCTGGCGATCGGCCGCGAGGGGCAGAACGCCCGCTTGGCGGCCCGCCTGAGCGGTTGGCGCATCGACATCCGCAGCGATGTCTCGGTCGCCGAGGCAAAGGCCGC
>JBKJHI010000108.1:0-7826 GCA_046599085.1 Candidatus Limnocylindrales bacterium | reverse complement strand
GCAACATCCGGGCACGCCGACCGAGGCCCTCGGTCCGCTGGGGAGGGGATGGACCGGGCCGCCACACCACCGCTGCGCAGCCCCGACACGGTCACGGTCACGGTCCGCTCTAGCCTGCCGGGTGCCGATCTCCGCTGGCTGGCCGCGCTCCTGCCGATCCTGCTCGTGGCGGGGCTGCTGCTCGTGCGGGGTGGTCTGGTCCGCTCGCCGCTGGCCCTGACCGCCGGCGTCGCGGGGCTCGCTCCGGCGGAGCTCACCGCGGTCGCCGCCGACCAACTCGAGCGGGTCAGTGCGCCCGGTGGTGCGGGATTCACGTTCGAAATCGTCCAGACGGCGGCGCTCGTCGCCCGCGAGGGCTCCCCGGGCATCGAGGTTGGTGATCCGACTGACCCGGCGAAGGTCATCCTCGTCGAGCGCCACGAGCTCGCCACCTACCTCGAGCGTGGCTCCGCCACGGGTGACGCGTTCCATGCCGAGATCCGGGCAGCCACCCCGGGCGCCGTCGACGACGGCTGGGACGCGGCGCCGATGGAGCTCGCGGCGCTCGTCCTCAAGGGCGTCACGTACCGCAACGATGGCGCGGGCTGGTACGAGACGAGCGAGCCACCGGGCATCGGCCTCGACCCGGCCAGCGTCCACCTGCTGCCAGGCATGCTCCGCAACCTCGGCGGAACCGCTGATGCCCCAGCCGCCGACGGCGCGGTCGATCCGCTGGCCGATCGCCTGGCCGACCTGCGGCCCGCACGAACCTTGGCCGGGACGGCCAGGGTGGCCGATCTGCCCGGCATCATCGCCGTCGACCTTGCCGAGGCGACCGAGCTCATCGAGCCTGTCACCCTCGCCTTCGATGCCGACGGCCGCCTCATCGGCCTGCGCGCGGTGGCCCGCAACATCCACTTCGCGGCCCACAACCTGGTCATCAGCACGGTCATCACCTTCGAGTACCCGCTGACCGCCCCCGAACTGCCCAGACCCGAACCTGCCTACGTGGCACCCAGCGTCATCCCCGACGAAACAGGCGAGTGACGGCCATGACGACCCTGTTCGCCAGCCTCCGCCATCTCGTCCCCTCGATCCGCCTGCGCACCGTCGCCCTGGGGGCCGTCTTCGCGTTCAGTACGTTCGCCGTGCAGGCGGCGCCGACCGAGCTGCCCCTGGCGCGCCCCGAGGCGCTCAGCCCGCAACCGGTCCAGGCGCTGGGCTGCGCCAGCGAGCCGACGTTCACGGGGTTCATCACCAACACCTACACGACGACGCCTGCCACGCTGTCCACGACGGGCCTCGTCCGCGGCTACATCAGCGATGTGCTGACGACCTGGAGCTGCACCGCCGCCTACCGCTACGACGGGCTGGCCTGGCAGCGCGAGAGCCCGACGGATGGCGCCAACTACCAGTGGGGCACCCTCATCAACTCGACCAGCGTGCCGTGCAACTGGGTGGTCAACGAGACGAGCTACCTGAAGGCCAACGGGGCCAGCCACTGCCACACCAGCGACAGCGACCACGGCATGGCGATCGTGCTCGCCGCGACCGGCGCCGATCCGCTCATGGAACGGGTCTGGCACGCCGACAACACGCCTGACGAACCGGGTGACTTCATGTTCGTCCACTCGGACTGCACGTCCTACTACGAGGACGCGGCCACGCCCGGCCAGAAGATGCGCTGGGCGACGACCTTCGGCACGACCGACACGACCAACCGCCCGGGCGCCAACTGCGATCCGTCGGTCATCGATGGCACGGGCACGAGCCAGAGCATCGTGGTCGACGGCACGCCACCCGATCTCGCCTTCGACTGGCCGGCCACGGGCACCGGACCGACCGCCGTCGCGGCGGCCTTCGCCAGCGTGCGCTTCGATGCGACCGACAACCTGGCCGGCTTCTCGGGCAGCGACGACTGGGACCTCCAACGCCAGAAGGGGACCTGGAACGGAAGCACCTGCGCGAGCTACGCCAACGACGGCAGCGCGACCTCGGGCGTGACCGCCGCGCTCGACCAGGTGGTGACCCAATCGCTCGACCCTGGCTCCTGCTACCAGTGGACCCTGGCCGCCCGCGATGACAACGGCAACGTCGCTGCGACGATCACCTCAGGCAGCATCCGGGTCGAGCCTGGCGCCACGCTCGGCCTGCCATCCTTCGGCGCCTACGAGTCGTGGGACCTGGGAGCCGGCGACAGTCTGGCGGTCAACGTCGGCACGGGCAACGCCGTGCTCAGCCACCCGATCGTGTCCCTGCCCATCGCGGGCAGTTCGGTGGACCTCTCGCTCACGTACAACCGCCAGGACACGACCAGCGTCGGCATGGGCACGGGCTGGCGCCTGGATGCGTTCCGGCGCCTGAGCATCGCGACCAACGGGGATGTCACGTTCACCGATGGCCAGGGCGCGCGCCATGTCTTCACCTGGAACGCCGGGCCTGGCACCTACGGCCGCCCAAGCACGCTGTACGCGACCCTGACCAAGAACACCACGCCCAACCCGGACGAGTACACCCTGACCTACCGCGATCTGTCGAAGGACACGTTCAGCGAGCTCGTCACGGGCACGGCCTACCTCAAGCGCGAGCAGGACCGCCACGGCAATGGCGTGGACTTCGCCTACACGTCCACGAACCTGACCTCGATCACCGACACCGTGGCCAGCCGCTCGATCGCCCTGGCCTGGACGTCGGGCACCCTGACGAGCATCACCGACTGGGCCAACATCGACGGTTTCGGCATCGTCCAGGCCTCGGGCACGCCCAACCGGACCCATCGCTTCTTCTACTCGGGTGGCCAGCTCATCGGCGGGCCGATCCCCTCAACACAGGCTCCTCGTGCACCTCGGGTGTGCCCAGTGGGGCGAGTCACGTGACGTGCATCGCCTACCCGGCCAACGGCCTCGAGATCACCAAGACCCAGACCGTGACGGTGCTCTCGGGCAGCAGTCTGTCCACGCTCAGTCGCTCGGGTACGGACGCGACCAGCCCGGCACTCAAGACCGTCGTCGCCTTCACCGCCAGCGACGTGACCTCGGTCAAGGATGCTCAGGAGGCCAAGGACGGGACGGCGGGGACGCTGTTCAGCCATCCCGGCGCCTGGCAGACCCGGGTCGTCCGCGATGGCGCGGGCAGTGCGGCGACCAGCCTCGACACGACCACGACCTCGACCCAGCTGCCGCCCATCCTCGGCGCCGGCCCGGATCCCCTGGCCCGCATCGGGACCGAGCGTCGGGCCCTGGCCAGCGACCCGAACGGCGCCATCGACCGGGTGACCACGTACGACACGACCTACCCCATCGAACCCGCCTCGACCGTCGAGGACGCGGGGTCGGGGCGGCTCAACCGGACCTCCACCTACGAGTACGTGGCCAGCAGCTTCGGGTTGCTGCTGCGCACCAAGGAGCCCCTGGCAGGCTCCAGCCAGCGCTGGACCGAGTACGTCTACACCCCGAACAACGACGTGTCCATGGTCACGGTCAGCCTCGATGGCGGCTCGACCAAGACCGTCACCAGGACCTGCTACACGACCCAGTCGAACACGTGTGCCACGAGCGAGACCGGCCTCTCGCCGGTCCGGGTCATCGAGAACTGGGTGTCGGGCGGCGCCGTCGATGACGACACCAACGTCGCCACCGACTACACCTACGACACGAACAATCGAGGGCTCCTGACATTCGAGACCCGCCACGTCCGCTCGTCGAGCGGCGCGACCATCGACGACCGGGTGACCAAGTACGTCCACGCCAGCACGGGCACCCTGACCCGCCAGGTCGCCAACCATGTCGATGATGCGGTGTCGGGCGGGGCCGATCTCACGCCGGCCTCGCCCGACTGGGCGCGCACCGACCTCACCACCACCTACACCTACGACAGTGCCGGCAACCAGGTGAGCGCGGCGGATCCGCGGCGAGCCATCGAGAGCCCGGCAGGCGCCGACGACTACATCACCCGCACGACCTACGACGCCCTCGGTCAGGCCAGCACGACCCGCCAGCCGACGACGCCCAGCGGGGTCACGTGCAGCCCTGATCCCGCCTGCCGGACGGCGACCACGACGTACGACGAGCTCGGCGGGGCACGCCTCATGATCGACAGCGACGGGACCCAGGCGGGTTCCGAGACCGACCGCGCCGGACGCACGGTCAAGACCCACGAGGATCCCGATGGTGCCGGGGGCACCGCTGCGCGCCAGACGAGCCTCATGACCCTCGATCCACAGGGTCGGACCCTGACTAGCAAGGACGACCGCCAGCTCGACGGCAGTTTCGGCCAGACCAAGCTCGCCTACGACGAGCTTGGCCGCTCGATCAGCGCCATCGCCGGCGAAGGCCATGCCGATGCGGCCACCACCGTCACCACCTACGACGCCCTCGACCGGGTGACCTGCGTCCAGGACGGCTGGTCGGCCGATCCGTGCGCCCTCGCCACATCCGCCGGCCTCTCCACGATCACCACGTACGATCTCGGCGGGCGGGTGACGTCCGTCGACGACGAGTTCACCTGCACCACGACGACCTACGACTATCGCGACCTTCCGACGCAGGTCATCGAGGGCCGCAGCGCGGGCACGTGCACGGGGGCAGGCACACGCACGATCAGCCAGACCTACGACGGCCTCGGCCGCCTGGCCACGCGCACGACCGGTGGCCTGATCCTCGAGAACAACACCTACGAGTCGGCCGGGCGGCTGGTCGAGTCGTGGGCCGATGAAGGGGCCGCCCATCGGGTCACCGAGACCTGGTACACGAAGCTGGACCAGCCCCTCGAGACGCGCCGCCAGCTCGACACCTCGGGCACCCTGACCGAACGGACCTGGTCACGCTCGACCGCCGACGCCGCGGGCAACGAGACCGATCGCTGCACCTGGGCCGCGAGCCCAACCGAGTGGTGTCACAAGGCGGACGACGCGACCTGGGCAAGCCCCGTCCCGATCGCCCGCAGCAGCTCCCGCTACGACGCGCGCAACCAGCGCATCAGCCTGTACGTCCCGGGCCAGGGCGAGACGACCTACGACCCCGCCGCCGACTACCAGGTCCAGGGCGTCTTCCTGCCCCTGGGCACGGGCACCCGCGAGCGCCAGACCATCCACGGCTACGACAGCCGGGACCGGCTGGTAACGATCACCGTCTACGAGTGCACCGCGCACGAGCGGCCGGCTTGCGCGGGGCCCAAGATCGCGAGCACGAGTGTCACCGACACCTACGAGTACGACGATGCCGGCAACCGGACCAAGGTCGTCGAGGACAACGGCGCAGGTTCCGTCACCCGCTACTACTGCTACGACGCGCGCAACCAGCTGACGTCGGTCTCGACGAGCTCGGCCACGTGCGCCTCGGGGGTCGTCGAGACCTATACCTACGACGACGCCGGCAACCGCACCGCGGCGGGTTCGCGGACCTTCGCCTACACCGCCGCGGGCCAGCTCAGCTCGTGCTCGAGCGCCGCCTGCGGCACGCCGACCTTCGATGCCGACGGACGGATGACCGCGATCACCACGGCCTCAGGCCAGGCCTGGACCTACCAGTACGACGCCGAGGGTCGGCTCACGACCGCCTGCAAGGCGAGCTCGTGCGCCGGCACCCCGGCCCGCCTGGACATGACCTACGACGCCCAGGGCCACCGCATCCGCCTGGTCGAGACGACCGCCGGGGGCAGCCCGGTCATCACCACCACCGACTTCAGCTACGAGGGCGACCGGGTCGTCCGCGAGGTCAGCACGAGCAGTGCCGGACCGATCGTCACCCGCTCGTTCACGACCGATGAAGCCGGCGCGATCATCAAGATGACGGTGGTCACGACCGGCGGCGGCAGCACCGCCGACGACGGCACCTACCTCGTCACCTACAACGGCCATGGCGATGCCATCAGCCTCGCCGAGATCGACGCGACCACAGGCGTCCTGACCACGGCCAACCGGGTGACCTACAGCATCTGGGGCACGCCCACCGTCACCGCCGTCAACGGCTACGCCAACCTCGGCTTCCGGTACCTGTATGTCGGGCGGTTCGATGTCCAGTGGGACGACTTCAGCTCAGCCGGCCTGCTGTATATGCACGCCCGCCACTACCACCCCGAGTTCGGCCGCTTCCTGCAGCCCGATCCGAGTGCCCAGGAAGCGAACCTCTACGCCTACGCTGGGAACTCGCCGATCACGAAGATCGATCCAAGCGGACTAGAGAGCATCAACATCTGGGAGGCGACGTGGTGCCTGTCGAGCCCATCTGCCTTCACGCGTTGCCTTGCAGCCGATCGTGCGAAGTCGATTGCTGAAAACATGACTACTGCACGGTTCGCAAATCCGCGGAAGGACGGGACTCGAGCGAATGCCTACAAGCACTGCTGCTGGTCCGGAATCCTTGCCCTTCGCATCGGAGCGGAATATGCACGGTGGATCACGGACACCTTGCATGAGGACTGGGGCAACAACCCAGACGCCCGGGCGCGCCGAATGGATCTGCATAACAATTCCGTCGGCCGGGCAGTTGCTAGCGCAACCAGCGCCGGCCAGAGTCTTGGAGCGAGACAGTGGAGAGTGATCTCGAGGTGCTACACGCTGGCGTGGAATGGGACGCTGGACTGGTACATCAAATGATTGCCGTACGCGGACGCAGGCGCCCTCTCTTGGCCTTCGCCACTGCTACTGTGCTCCTTGTGGGATGCGTATTCGCGTCTCGTGAGAGCGCCCAGATCGCCGATCAAGTGCGAGCTCTAGACCTACGCGAGGTCGTGGATGTCACCTACACCGAGCGAGATGCCATGGCTGATGGCAGCCTCACTGTGACGGTCGCGGCCGATACGACTGAGGTCGAAGCCTTGTCGCTGTTTTGCAGTTCTATCCGGCCGATCATCGACGACTCAGAGGTCACCCCGGATTTCGCCGTCCTGATTCGCACTCCTGCGAGTCTTGAGCTCGCCTCGGATAGATCGGTCTGCTCACCCTGAGTGCCCGATCACGCGCATAGCGAGGCAAGGCGATGATGCGTGCGACGGCCCGGACCGTTTCGCGGTAGACTCCGCCGTCGGTGTGGCCGCCGCGCCCGACAGCGTGCCGGTGCCGTCCGCGGTCCCACGATCCGTACCTACGACAAGGAGTCCCTGACCTCATGGGTGTACCCAAGCGACGCGTCTCGCATGCTCGCCAGGGCGAGCGACGCTCGCATCTCGCGATCAACCTCCCGACCGTGGAGGAGTGCCCGCACTGCCACGAGCCCAAGCAGCCCCACCACGCCTGCCCGAACTGCGGCTGGTATCAGGGCCGCCAGGCCATCGAGCTGAAGCCCGTCGGCGGCAGCGGCAGCGACGACGCCGCGCGCTGACCCCGTGACCGATCGAGGCGTTCGCGTCGCGATCGACGCGATGGGCGGTGACCACGGCCCATCGGAGATCGTCCCGGGCGCCCTCGACTTCGCGCGCGCCCACCCGGCCGACGAGCTGATCCTCGTCGGCGATGAAGCTACCCTGCGCGGCCTCGCCCCAGACCTGCCGGCCAACGCGCGGATCGTCCACGCCAGCCAGGTCATCGGCATGGACGAACACCCGGCGCTCGCCCTGCGCGAGAAGAAGGACGCGACGATCCTGGTCGCCACGGATCTCGTGAAGCGCGGCGAAGCTGACGCGGTCATCACCGCCGGACACACGGGCGCCGGTATGGCCGCTGCCGTCCTGCGCCTTGGCCGCCTGCCCGGCGTGGATCGCCCCGCCTTGGCCGTCCAGATGATCACCGACTCCGGGCCCATGGTCCTGCTCGATATCGGTGCGAACCCGGATTCCACGCCCGAGCAGCTCGTCCAATTCGCCCGGATGGGTGCGATCTTCGCGGAGCGCGTGCTCGGCGTAACCCAGCC
>JBKJHI010000104.1:0-3572 GCA_046599085.1 Candidatus Limnocylindrales bacterium | reverse complement strand
GGTTTATCGTCTGTTGGGTGGAAACGGAGATTCAACTTACACATTCGAAGGGTATAAAATTTTCCAGTTGGCTAACCCTTCTGTTTCTGCAACGGATTTGGAGGATGGCACGAAAGCAAAATTACTGGCACAGGTAGATGTAAAAAACGGAGTTTCTAAAATTATAAATTTCAGAACAGTTGCCGAATTTGGCTTGCGTGTTCCTTTTATAATGGTAGATGGTAAAGACGAAGGTATTGCCACTTCGTTTAATGTAACCACCGATCTTTTTGCAACAGGTACCAGTAATGCGCTTGTAAACCATAAAACGTATTACTATACAGCTATTGCTTATGCTTACAATAATTACAAGCAATTTGACGAAGACTATCCTTTAGCCGGAGGTCAACTGACTCCGTACCTTCAGGGACGAGGAAATTTCAGGGTTTATACTGCTATACCTCATATTGCCGACCCGAGAAATGAGGGAACTGTGGTGAACTCTAAGTGGGGGGATGCTGTAGAAGTAAAACGAATTGAAGGGCAGGGCAACGGAGGAAGTAGTTTGCAGTTAGATAGCACTACTATTGAGGCTATTATAGGTTCCGGTGATTATGCATTTAAAGATATACTTACTTATGTAAAAGGATATGACCCTATCGGTTTCAAAATAACTGATCCTATTAGCCTCAAAGAAGCAGACTTCGAACTCGAGTTTGTAGATACTACTAATAACGTTATTGGCGAAACAACCAGTTGGTTGTTGAAAGACTTAACTAACGGTGATACTATTTTCTCGGAAAGAAATCTTGACCGCCCTTATGAACAGTTGATTGGTTTAAATAAATCCGGTGAGCGAATTGATTATGGTTTCTCGGTTAAGTTCGGAACCCCTGCTAAGGAGTACACCATTCCGGCTAACTATCCAACAACAGGTTTGCCCGAAAGATATGTCTATGATGTTTTAGAATCTTCTATTGAGTTTCAAAATCCAACTGAGCGTTGGTTGAGTTTTTTAAAGGATGAAGGGGCTACCGCCCCCAGCAATTGGATTCGGGCTGGAAATGTTGACGTGAATCCCAGTGTTCAGGGTGCAGCCAATCCATTAGCGGGTGTATATGACGATAATTGGTATTATACCACAGGATCACCTCCAGGTTATCCTCATGATGAGAATGGTGGACAATGGACAGACTCTTCTGAAGTATTCGAAAAAATTCTAAACGGAACCTGGGCTCCTTATTGCTTAACTGCCAACTATGCTAATAAGAACGCGGGTACGGGCACCCCTCCTTTTGTTTATGGTCCGGGCTTTAGATGGAGAAACTACCAGCAATCTGCAACCGCAAGTACACCTCCTCAGAATAATCTAGATAAACTGTCCAGCGTTGATATTGTGATTACTCCCGATAAAACAAAGTGGAGCAAGTGTATTGTGTTTGAAACCGGAGAAGATGAAGGTATTAATGAAGGAGTGGATTTTGCTCCTAATGGCAAAGCTGCCCGCAAAGGACAAATACGCATGCACCATTCCTGGAATAAAGACAATAATGAGTATGTGGACGGTAGCCATCCCGGAGAAACCCCCGATACTGGTCGCTCCTGGTTCCCCGGATATGCTATTAATGTAGAAACCGGAGAAAGGCTCAACATTGCCTTTGGTGAAAGCTCTGATCAGGGATTGGAGAATGGAAGAGATATGAAATGGGACCCTACCGGAAATTTATATGCACCGGTGGCCGAGCAGGTGTTGTTTGGAGGTAAACATTTTATTTATGTAATGGATACTAAGTATGACAAGGGAGATTCTGTTCAGCGCTGGATGTTGGATAACTACAATATTTCTATTCAAAGCCCGCAGGCTATTCCTTCTATTCTTGCCCGGAATGTTTATTACAATCTGATGTGGACAGCTATTCCATATCTCACTAGGGGCTACAGTTTTGCAGATGGATATATTCCGCCTTCAGAAGTTAGAATAAAGCTGAGAGTAGAGAAGCCTTATGGCCGTTTAGCAACTAATGCAACGGATATTGATTCTTTACCACGCTATCAATTCAGCACTAAAGGCTTAGGCGCGACTGAGAAGAATAAAGAAGTAGCCGTAAGTGCCTGCGATATTATAAGAGCAGTTCCAAACCCTTATCTTGCTTATTCAGCTTACGAAACGGATCAGAACAGTAACAAGATAAAAATCACCAATCTTCCGAATAAGTGCACCATCACTATTTTCTCTTTAGACGGAACCATTATCCGGAAACTGAGCCGGGCAATTGACATAGATCCGGCTACGAATAAGAAAATTGAAATATCAGATGGGGCTTCGGGTAACGATATCAATTTGGATAATTCCATTGAATGGGATTTGAAGAACGATAAGAGTATCCCTATTGCGGCCGGTGTTTATTTGATTCACATTGATGCACCCGGAATTTGCGAAAAAACGATTAAGTGGTTTGGAGCCATAAGACCTGCAGATACATCTAATTTCTAAAAAATTTAAAGCAGATAGCATGAAGAGAATTTTAATACTACTTACAGTCGCTGTTTTAGCCGGCACATCGGTATTTGCGGGCAACCCGGATAGAAGAGGGGAAGCAGGTGCGTACGAGTTGAACATGAACGGATGGGCACGATCATCCGGTTTGTGGAGTATGAATTCGGCCGGCATTAAAGGTATAGAGAGCGAAAGAATAAATGTGGCCGGGCTTGCCTTTACTAAAAAAACAGAAATTGCTGCTGCTTATACCCTTTGGCTGCAAGGTTCCGGGGTGGGTGTGGCACATGTTGGTTTTGCGCAGAAATTTAAAGAAACAAATGTGGTTGCTTTAACCTTTCAGGCACTTAATCTGGGCAGCATTGAAAGAACTACCACGCAAAACCCCGAAGGAGGAATTGGAACCTACAAACCCACCTTTCTGAATATCGGCATTTCGTATGCTAAACTATTTTCTAACAGTATTTCGGGCGGCATTACAGTTCGCATGGTAAATGAAAGTCTTGGAAGTTTGAATGCCTTTGGTCTTTCGGTAGATGCAGGTTTGCAATATGTAACCGGTCCTAAAGACAATATCCATTTTGGAGTAGCGCTTCGCAATGTAGGAACGCCCATGAAATTTAAAGGCGATGCTTTGGCTAACTCAGTTCAAATTATTTCATCTTCTACTTATCAGTTAACGGTTGAAAACAAACCGAACAAGTTTGAGTTGCCTACTCAGTTAAATATTGGCGCTTCTTATGACATTTGGATGGGGAAGAAAAAAGAAGTGGAGCCTAAGGTTTACAAACAGGATTACAGACTTACCGTACTTGCCAACTTCACTTCCAATGCTTTCGGTTACGACCACTATGGTGTGGGTCTCGAATTCGGATGGAGAGAAATTATGATGCTGCGCGCAGCCTACCGGTTCGAAACAGGTCAGTTCGACAAAGACAAGAGGTTAAATGTATATACCGGACTGGCAGCAGGAGTTACCTTCGATGTTCCGTTAAAGAAAGACGGGCCTCGTTTAGGAGTTGATTATTCTTTCCGTGCCACCCAGCCGTTTCAGGGAACGCACAGCGTTGGCTTGCACTTTAATTTGTAATTCATA
>JBKJHI010000208.1:0-3111 GCA_046599085.1 Candidatus Limnocylindrales bacterium | reverse complement strand
GAACAAAGAGGGGGCGCCGCCGGGGAGGAGACTCCGGCGGCGCCCCTGTGGGAGGATGTGATCGAGGGAAGGCCCCGCCCGCTGGCCGGACGAGTCAGCCGGCGCCCGGCAGGCCCGCGTTCATGACCGGGAGCTCACGCGCCCCTTGGGACTTGCTGCCGAAGGAGGCCGGCTTCGTTCGGCCGACCCAGGTGCCCGAGGAGTACTACACCCGGGTCGGCCGAACCAAGCCGACCTCCTTCGGCAGCAAGGCGCAGGGCGCCCGTGAGCTCCCGGTCATGAACGCGGGCCTGCCGGGCGCCGGCTGACCCGTCCGGCCAGCGGGCCGGACTTTCCTCGATCACATCCTCCCACAGGGGCGCCGCCGGAGTCTCCTCCCCGGCGGCGCCCCCTCTTTGTTCCACAGGAGGCTGATCGGTGGCGATCGACGCGGCGGACCTGCACACCCAGGCCTACTTCGAGGACCCATTCCCGGTCTGGGAACGGCTGCGCCACGAGCAGCCGCTGCTCCACGACACGGTCGACGACCGCTGGCTGCTCACGCGCTACGACGACGTGGCGACGGTCTTCCGCGAGCACGCCATCTATTCGACCCGCCCGTACGAGCGCATCTTCACCGACGTCATCGGACCGACCATGGTCCAGATGGATGGCGACGACCACGACGTGCGGCGGGCCATCGTCGCGCCGGTGCTTGTCGGCCGCCAGCTGGCGACGAACCACGGCGGGCTCGTACAGGCGGTCGTGGATGATCTCGTTGGCGCCCTCCCGATGACCGGTGCCGTTGACCTCATCGCGGGCCTCACCCGTCCCCTGCCGCTCAAGGTCGTTGCGACGATCCTGGGCATGGACGCCAGCGACGACGCGTACCTGGCCGACGTGACGGCCAAGGTGATCGCCGCCCTGTCCGGCGAACAGCCCGGCCGGGACATCGGCATCCAGGCGCACGAGAGGTTCACGGCGCACATCGGCGGGCTCATCGACGAGCGCTCGGCGTCGCCTGGGACGGATCTCATCTCGGGCATCTCCCACGGCCGGACCGAAGCCGGGGAGCGGCTGTCGCGCCAGGAGATCGCATCGTTCATCGCCCTGATGATGGTCGCCGGCGGCGAGACCACGGACCGTGGCCTGGCCAACTCCCTGGCCATCTTGTTGCAGCATCCGGAGGTCCTGGCCACGGTCCGCGGGAATCCGGCGCTGCTGGACGCCGCGTTCACGGAGTTCATGCGCCGCGACGGGGTCGTCGTCTACGAGGACCGCGAGCTCAACGACGCCGTGACCTGGTACGGGACGACCATCCCAGCCGGGGCGATCGTGCGCGTGGCCATGATCTCGGCCAACAACGACGAGACGGTCTTCGCCGACCCGCGCCGCTTCGATCCATCGCGGCCCGACCTGCGACTCGGCAAGGAGAGCCGCGCCGGCGGGCGCATCGATGGCGTCGCCAACCACCTGGGTTTCGGCCTGGGCAAGCACTTCTGCATCGGCTACCAGCTGGCCCGGATGGAGATCGTCACCGCGACGCAGCGGTTGCTGGAGCGCTTCCCGGACCTCCGGCTGGCGTCCGGTTCGACGCCCCGCCTCACCATCGATTGGTTCCATCGCTATGTCGACGGCCTCATCGTGGAGACCGGGCCCGCGGCTCGGGACTGAGTTCAGCCGAGGCGGTTCCGAAGCCACGCGACGCTGCGCTCGACCATCGCCAGCTCATCCACGTCGTCGGGGCCGTGCGAGGCGAGCTCGACACAGACGGGGCCATCGAAACCCGCATCCGCAAGGATCGCGAGGAGCCCGTCCAGATCCGCCACGCCGTCCCCCAGCGCGGTGCAGACGGGGCCGCCCCAGACCGTGGGGTCGCCGTCGAGATGGTCCTTCAGCTGGACGAGCAGCGTGTGCGGCGCGAGGGCGCGGGTGCCCTCGGCCATGTCGTCGCCGACGCGGATGAGGTTCACGTTGTCGAGCGTGACGCCCATGACGTCCGGGCGATCGACCCGCTCGAAGATCGACAGGATGTCCTCCACGCGGATATCGCCGTGGTTCTCCAGCGCGAGGCGCACCCCGCGCTCCCCGGCGTAGTCCGCGGCACGGCGCATCGGGGCGATCAGGCGATCGACGAGGACCGCCGCGGGCTCATCACCGCGTGAGGCCGGGCTGCCGGCCGTGATCCGCAGCAGGTCGTGGCCGAAGCGCTGCGCGGTGTCGATCCAGCGGCGAAGGTCCACTTCGGCACCCGGCGAACGCCCGCCGTCCAGGCCGTGGAAGGCGCCGCTGGGCCACGGATGGCCCCACGAGAACCCGACTCGGACGCCGTGGTCCGTGGCGGGTGCCAGCATCTCGGTGGAGATCGCCTCCGGCGCCGGCAGGTAGCAGGTCTCCAGGAAGACCGCGTCGGCGCCGACGGCCAGCGCGTGCCGCAACACGGGCGAGGGCTCCAGCGGCCACGGCGCGTGGGCACTGGGCGCCTCTCCGGCGCGCGCTTCCCCGTATCGCCGATGGTAGGAGTAGCTATCGATCCCGACCTGCAACGCTGGCGCTCCCATGCGGACCCGTCCGGGGTATCCTAGCGGAGCGCTGGAAACGTCACCAGACGAACGAGCAGGGGCCGGCGCAGGCGAACGGGCAGCCGCCCGCAGACGATCGATCAACCGCCGCATCGCCGCGGCACGGAGGTTCCGGATGATCCAGGTGGAAGGGCTCAGCGGTCGCGTCGCGGTCGTCACGGGGGCGGGCCGCGGCATCGGCCAGCGCATCGCGGAGGTCCTCGCCGGCAACGGCGCGAAGGTCGCCGCGCTCGACCTGGAGGCGCCGGACCACGAGGGCATCCTGGGTATCGCCACAGACGTCAGCGACGAGGCCGCCATCGAGGCCGCGTTCACCAAGGTCGAGGCAGAGCTGGGCACCGTCAGCGTGCTCGTCCTCAACGCTGGGATCTACCCGATCGTCCCGTTCGAGGAGACGACGCGTGAGATCTGGGATCGGACCATGGCCATCAATCTGACCGGAGCGTTCCTGTGCGCCCGCCGCGCGCTGCCCGGGATGCGCGAGCAGGGCTACGGCCGGCTCGTGGGGATCGGCTCGAGCGCCGGGAAGGCAGGCGGCAAGCGGTCCGTC
>JBKJHI010000192.1:0-3704 GCA_046599085.1 Candidatus Limnocylindrales bacterium | reverse complement strand
GGCCAGCGAGGTCTTGCCGGTACCGCGCGGGCCGACGAACAGGAGCGCGTGCGAGACCCGCTCGGTCCGGACGGCGTTGCGCAGCGTCTCGACCACGGCCTCCTGGCCCACGATCTGGCTGAAGGTCTGAGCGCGCCAACGGCGGTAGAGCGCCTGGTGCGGCGTGGGCGTGGTCACGACCTCCTCCGGTCGAGGACAGGCGGATGGGAAGTGCCGTGCACCCTCCGTCGATCGACACAGACCCGGGCCCACCATGACGAGCGGCTCGGACCAGGCCGTTCCGCGGCACCCGACGAGGATCGCTTAGTGCTGCTTCCTTCCGGATCTGACACGGTTCGCGGTTCGCCGCTGCGCGGGACCCGGTCCTCAACGTCGCGCCGTCGGGCGGCGTCCGAGAACGGAGACCTCGAGAGGGGATTCAGCCCTGCTGGAGCGGATTGCAGGCTACAGGGCACCGCTAGTTCCCCGCCTAGCACGGCCCGCGAAGGATAGCAGGAGCCGGTTGGGGGGTCCGGCCGGACGGCCACGGGGTGTGGCGGAGAGGGCGGGATTCGAACCCGCGACGGGTTGCCCCGAACCGCATTTCCAGTGCGGCGCCATAGTCCACTAGGCGACCTCTCCCCGGACACATCGGGACCGGCCATGATCGGCCGGTCCGTGTGCGAGCGAGGATGGCGGAGAGGGCGGGATTCGAACCCGCGGTGCTTTCGCACACCGCTTTTCGAGAGCGGCACCATCAACCACTCGGACACCTCTCCGCGGAAGAGGATACCAAACGCGTCCCGGACAGCCCGGCGACCGCGTCGTCAGACCCGAGCGGTGGCCTGCAGGAGAGCCTCAGCCTCCTCACGCCGGATCCCGCTGACGACCTTGAGCCGGCGTGGCATGTCGGGATGCTGCGCCAGCTGGATCACGGACCCGGCCGCCCCGTCGCGACCGTCGGGCATGGCGAACACCAGCGCTTCGACGTCGGCCTCCAGGAGCGCGCCGACGCACATCGCGCATGGCTCATGGGTGGTGAAGATCGTGGCGTCGGCGAGGCGGGTGCGACCCAGGCGCCGGGCCGTTTCGCGGAGGGCGAGGATGACCGCGTGGGCGGTCGGGTCATTGGTCTGTTCGACCCGGTCGTGGGCCCGGACGACCATCGCCTCGTCGACCACGGCGACCGCCGCGACGGCACGCTCGCCGCGCTCGTACGCGAGCTGCGCCTCGGCCAGAGCTTCGCCCATGAACAGCTCGTAGTGCATGCCATCGATGCTACCAGACAGGTCCCGACGGTCCCTCCGGAGTCAGTCCGAGACGGCATCCGCCGATGATGGGGTCAGCGGATGGGGTCCCAGGCCGAAGCCCTCGACGCGCTACGATGGCGGGGTCATGCCAGCCACGAAGCGGATCGCGATCCTGACCGGGGGCGGCGACGTCCCGGGCCTCAATGCCGTCATCAAGAGCGTCGTCTACCGCGCCAGCGAAGCGGGCTACGACGTGATGGGCATCCGGCGGGGATGGGAGGGCCTGACCCACGTCCAGCCGTCGCTGCCGGACGGCGGACCGGCCGCCTACCTGCGTCCCCTGGACCGGGTCAACACGAGGACGATCGACCGGACCGGCGGGACGATCCTGCACACGTCACGGACCAATCCCCGCAAGATGCGCGCCGCCGGCCTCCCGGCACACATCGACGCGGCGCAGCGTCGCCGGCTCGAGGTCGGCGATGGCCTCCACGACCTGACACCGGTCGTCCTCGACAACCTTGCCGCCCTCGGGATCGATGTCCTCGTCGCGATCGGCGGCGACGACACGCTGTCCTACTCCCAGGTCCTGGCCGACGCGGGGGTCGCGCTGATGGCCATCCCCAAGACGATGGACAACGATGTCCAGGGCACGGAGTACTGCATCGGGTTCTCGACGGCGATCACCCGCGCCAAGGAAGCGATCAATCGGCAGCGGACCACGCTCGGGTCGCACGAGCGGATCGGGGTCTTCCGCATCTTCGGCCGAGACGCCGGGTTTTCGGCGCTGTACACGGCGTACGTGACATCCGCCCGGTGCGTGATCCCGGAGGCTCCGTACGACCTCGATGCCCTGGCGGCCCTGCTGGCCGCCGACCACGCCGCGAACCCATCCCGCTACGCCTTCGTCATCACCGCGGAAGGCGCCATCTGGCAGGGCGCCACGATGGCCGATGTAGGTGGCGCCGATGCCTTCGGGCATCGCCACAAGGCCAATGTCGGGGAGGCCCTGGCCGAGGAACTACGCCAGCGGACGGGCATCGAGACGCTGGCGTCCGAGCTGACCTACGACCTGCGCTCCGGCGAGCCGGACTCGATCGATTCGATGGTCGCGACGACGTTCGCCAACATCGCGATGGATCTCGTCGAGGATGGCGTCACGGGCCGGATGGTCGCCATCCAGGATGGCAAGTACGCCCACGCTGTCCTGCCGCCACCGGGGCTTGGGCCGCGCCAGGTCGATGTTCCCGTGATGTACAATGTGGAGCGCTTCCGGCCCCGCTATGACGGGAAGCTGGGCGACCCGATGCTGCTGGTCGGGCTGGACTGACCGCCGCTCGACCTCGGCCCCGAGTTCTGGGTCCCCCGCTCAGTCCTCGAGGGCAGACAACGAACGGATCGCCCGCGCCAGCGCCGAGATGTCGTCGTCGCCATGGCCCTTGGCGATCAGCCCCGTTTCCAACTGTGCGGTCAGGGCGCTGACCGGAAGGACCGCCCCGAGCTGCGCCGCGAGCTCCAGTGCGATCGCCAGGTCCTTGCGGTGCAGGGCGACCTTGAAGCCGAGTGGGTACTCGTTGTCGAGCATGCGACCGCTCCGATTGGCAAGGACCCAGCTCTGCGCCGCTCCCCCACCGAGCGCGCCGACGACCTGCTCGACATCGAGGCCGGCCTTGATCGCCAGGACGATCCCCTCGGCAACGCCCAGATAGGTGCCGGCCAGGATCACCTGGTTGACGGCTTTGACGGCCTGGCCCGCCCCGATCGGACCGACGTGGGTGATGGTCCGTCCCAGTGCGCCGAGGACGGGCCGGGCGCGCTCGACGTCCTGCTCGTCGCCGCCGACGAAGATGGTCAGGGTCGCGTTCCTGGCACCCTCACTCCCGCCGGAGACCGGCGCATCGATCATCTGCAGGTCGTGCTCGCGCAGTCGCGCCGCGAAGTCCCAGCTGCCGGACGGGGCGATGGTCGAGCAGTCGATGACGAGCGAGCCGGGTGACGCCCCTTCGACGACGCCGTCGGGTCCGAACAGGACCGCCTCCACGTCCGGTGTGTCCGAGACGCAGATGACCACGATCTCGGCCTGCGCGACGGCGGCAGCCGGCGTCGCAGCCTCGGTGACACCGAGCTCGACGAGCTCCGTGGCGCGACCGGCGGTCCGATTCCAGACGGTCACCGGGAACCCGGCACGGGCCAGATTCGCGGCCATCGCCGCGCCCATCGTGCCGAGACCCAGGAAAGCGATGCGCTCCACGCAGTGGATGGTACGGGTCCTGCGACCGTGGTGTCGCGACCGGAACGGGGATCTCCTTGCGCGCGCCCGTCGGAAACGACGCGCGACCCGGTACCTGGCTGACCTTCGACCTATAGGCCGTCTCGTCCATCCGGACGAGTATTCGGTGCACTGGAGCACCGGGCCCTGCGACGACCAGACCGGGCGCCCCGGTGCGCCACCCCAGCCGATGTCACGGTGCAGAT
>JBKJHI010000110.1:0-4115 GCA_046599085.1 Candidatus Limnocylindrales bacterium | reverse complement strand
ATGTGGCGCGGCAAGGAGATCAACTTCGGCAAGGCATTCCTGGCCAGCCTCATCCTGGTGGGCCTCGGCTTCGCCTTGACGTTCCCGCCGATCTTCCTGCTGTTCGCCAGCGAGTGATAGCCGACTGACCAGAACAGGCCATCGTGGGCGATGGCGACGTCGTAGCCCCCTGGCCCTTCCCTCGCCGCGGTTCGCCCGCTACGCTCGCCGAATGGATACCGACCGAAATCCCGCCCAGCGCCGGCTGGATAGCGTGGCCATGCTGGAACGACAGGGCCACGCCTGGCTGGCCACGGCCGGTGATACCGGCGAGGCCCATCTCATCGCCGTGTCCGCCGCCTGGGACGGCGATGGACTCGTGATCGCCACCCGGGCGGGCAGCCGGACCGCGCGCAACCCGCGCGAGACCAGCCGAGCGCGGCTCGCCCTCGGCGATCCGTCCGACGCCGTCGTGATCGATGTAGCTGTCGCCGGCAGCGTCCCGGCCACCGCGGACGCCGGTCCGATCGCGACCTCGTTCCGCGACGCGGTCGGGTGGGACCCCGCCGAGGAGGGCGACGACTGGCACTACTTCCGGCTTCGACCGGTGCGGATCCAGGCGTACCGCGGCTACGGTGAACCCGGGAGTCGCGACGTGATGCGCGACGGCGCGTGGATCGACTGAGCACCGAGGCGACCCGTGGATGAGGCCGCCACGCTCGAGACGGTCGAGCTGTTCATCGGCTTGCTGGCAGCCGCCGTCCTCGTGGCGCTCGTCTCGCGCCGCATCGGCCTCCCCTATTCGCTGGCGCTCGTGCTGTTCGGGCTCGGCGTCACCGCGCTCCTGCCCGGGTCCACTCTCTCGATCACGCCGGAGCTCGTGCTGCTGGTCCTCCTGCCGGGTCTCATCTTCGAGGCGGCCTTCCAGACCGATATCGACAGCCTGCGCCGGACATTCGGTGGCATCGCTCTGCTGGCCATCCCCGGCGTCCTCATCACGGCCGGCGTCGTGGCCGTGGCTCTGCACGTGGTCACGGGCCTGCCGCTGGAGCTCGCCTTCGTGGTCGGCGCGATGGTCTCCGCCACCGACCCGGTCGCGGTCATCGCCACGTTCAAGCGCCTGGGCACGCCGCGCTCCCTCAACACGCTCGTGGAAGGTGAGAGCCTGTTCAACGACGGCACAGCCATCGTGGTCTTCGCCATCGCCCTGCGCGCCGTCCAGGGTCCGATCGGGATCGCCGACGCCGTCGGGTCGTTCGTCCTCACCCTTGTCATCAGCGTCGCCATCGGCGCCGGCGCGGGGTTCGTCGCGTCACGGATCGTGGCGCGGGTGGACGACCATCTGATCGAGACATCGGTATCCGTGCTCGTCGCCTATGGGACCTACGTCGCTGCCGACGTCCTCCATGAATCCGGCGTCATCGCGACGGTCGTCGCGGGCATCACGCTCGGGACGTATGGCCGCGATATCGGCATGAGCGAGAAGACCCGCGAGGCCATCGACACGGTCTGGGAGTTCATCGCCTTCCTCCTGACCGCGATCGTCTTCCTGCTCGTCGGCCTGGCGATCGAGGCCGGCGACCTGCTGGATGCGGCCGGACCCATCGCGGTCGGCATCATCGCGGTCCTCATCGGCCGAGGGTTCGTGACGTACGGACTGGTCGGCGTCGGCTCACGGGTCGTCCGAGGGCCGGGAGGAGGCCTCCCACGCGGCTGGGTCCATGTCCTGTTCTGGTCCGGACTGCGTGGGGCGGTGGCCGTCGCGCTGGCACTGTCCCTGCCGGCCGATTTCCCGCAGCGAACGTCGGTCCAGGCGATCACGTTCGGCATCGTGCTGTTCACGCTCATCGTCCAGGGTGGGACGATCCAGTGGGTCGTCCGACGCAGTCTCGGGACCGACCCGGCCGAGACCACTGTGACCCCGGAGATCCCGTGACCCCGGACGAGCGCCGCACCTTCATCGCCACCCACACGACCCTCGCACCGACTCCGTTCGTGCCGGAGGTTCTGCTGCACACGGGCGGCGCGTCGATGCCGCTCTGGGAGGCGGCGTTCTTCGCCGATGAGCGACTGCCGGTGCCGCCGCCGATGTGGGCCTGGCCATGGGCCGGCGGCCAGGCACTCGCGCGTTACGTCCTCGACCATCCGGAGATCGTCCGCGGGCGACGGGTCCTCGACGTCGGCACCGGCGGCGGGATCGTCGCGATCGCGGCCGCGCTGGCTGGTGCGCAGGAGGTCGTCGCCGTCGACATCGAGCCATACGCGATCGAGGCGTGCCGGGTGAACGCCGACGCCAACGCCGTCAGCGACCGCGTCACGACCTGGGAGGCGGACCCCGTCGGGCACGATGATGGCTGGGACGTCGTCCTCGCCGGCGACGTCTGGTACGAGGCAGACCTTGCCGCGCACCTCGGCCCATGGCTGCGCTCGCTGGCGGGGCGCGGCGCGGTCGTGCTCACGGGCGATCTCGGGCGGGCGCACCTGCCCGCGGATGGCCTGCAGACGCTGGCCGACTACGTGATCCCGACCCTGGTCGACCTGGAGGACGTGCCGGAGAAGGCGGCCCGGGTGCTGCGCGTCGGCGAGGCTACAGCCAGGGGTTGAGACTGACGACGAGCTGGGCGATCACCCTTCGTCGGGCCGGAGCGCGATCCAGATCGTCTTGGTCTCCTGGTACTGATCGTGCGCCCGGAGCGATTTGTCGTGGCCACCGAAGCCGGACTGCTTGAACCCACCGAACGGCGTCGTGAGATCGCCCTCCGAGTAGCAGTTGATGCCGACCGTGCCGGCCTTCAGCTGGCGTGCGACGCGGTGCGCGACGTTCAGGTCGTCCGTGTACAACGAGGCACCCAGCCCGTATGGCGTGTCGTTGGCGATGGCGATGGCCTCCGCCTCCGTCTCGAACTCGATGACGCTCAGCACCGGCCCGAAGATCTCCTCCTGGGCGATGCGCATGTCATTGCGCACGCCATCGAAGATCGTCGGCTCGATGAACCAGCCACCGGAGTCCTCGCGCACTCGTCGGCCGCCGGTGGCGATCTGCGCGCCCTCGGCACGACCGATGTCGATGTACTCCAGCACGCGCTCCATGTGGCTGCGCGAGATCATCGGGCCGATGCGCGTCGCCGGGTCGAGCGGGTCGCCGACGATCCAGTCGCGCTCGACAGCCGCGACCAGCGCATCGAGCACCTCCGCCTTGCGTTCGCGATGGACGATCAGCCGCGAGCCGGCGGAACAGTTCTCGCCCATGTTCCAGAAGATCGCGTTCGTGGCGTTGGCGACGAGATTCTGGATATCCGTGACATCGCGCATGACGACCTGCGGGCTCTTGCCGCCGAGCTCGAGCATCACCCGCTTGAGATTGCTCCGCGCCGAGTACTCCAGGAAGCTCCGGCCCACTTCCGTCGAGCCGGTGAACGCCACCGCGTCGATGTCCATGTGGCGCCCGATTGCGCCACCGACGCTGTCGCCGCCGCCGGGGACGACGTTGAGGACGCCGGGCGGAAGTCCGGCGTCGGTGGCGATCTCCGCGATGCGCAGCAGGCTCAGCGACGTGAACCGGGCGGGCTTCATGACGACAGCGTTACCGGTCGCCAGCGCCGGTCCGAGTTTCCACGCGGCCATCAGGGCCGGATAGTTCCACGGGATCACCGCGCCGACGACGCCGACAGGCTCACGCACGATCATCGCCACGGCGTCGTGACCGGTGGGCGTGACGTCGTCGTTGAGCTTGTCGATCGCCTCCGCGTGCCAGCGGATCGTCGCGGCCGTGTCCGGGATGTCGATCGAGCGGCAGTCGGACAGCGGCTTGCCCGCGTCGAGGCTCTCCGTGATCGCCAGTTCCTCGGTGTGGGCGTCGATGGCGTCGGCGACGCGCAGGAGCACCCGCTTCCGATCACCGGGCGAGAGCTTCGACCAGGGGCCGTGGTCCACGGCGGCGCGTGCCGCCCGGACCGCGTCGTCCACATCGGCGACGTCGCCCTCCGCGACGGACGCGATGGTGTGACCCGTCGCTGGGTTCTCGGTCGTGAAGGTCCGGCCACTGGCCGCGTCGACGAAGCGTCCATCGATGAACAGCCGCGTGCGGAAGTCGATGTCGGTGGACGGGCGGGCGTCGCCCGTGACGTCGGATGCTG
>JBKJHI010000090.1:0-40882 GCA_046599085.1 Candidatus Limnocylindrales bacterium | reverse complement strand
GCGCTCGGCATCGAATCGGCGGTCGTCGGCGAGGACCAGGTCCTGCATCAGCTGCGAGCGGCACTGACGGAGGCGCGACGCCACCAGCCGGTTCGCGGAGACCTCGGTCTGCTCCTGGACCGAGCCCTCCAGGCCGGCCGGACAGGGCGGTCGTGGCGGCCCGCCATGACGACCTCGCTCGGGGAGCGGGCCATCGCTCTCGCGGGCGTTCGCCTCGGATCGCTGGCCGATCGCCGCATCCTCGTCGTCGGGGCCGGTCCGATGGGGCGGCTTGCCGCGACGGCGGCGCGGCGACACGGCGCGACGGTCGTGGTCGCGTCGCGGGACCCCGACCATGCCGCCGCCGTCGCATCGGCGCTGGGCGCCAGCTCGGCGCTGATCGACCCGGGTCCCGATGGTCTCGCCTCGTTCGATGCGGTCGTCGTGGGGCTCGCCGGTCGATGGATCCTTCGCGCGGAGTCGCTCGCGGCGCTCGTGACCCGGTCCCTCGTGGTGGACCTGTCGATGCCGCCGGCGCTCGACGAGGCGACGCGCACCGCGCTCGGATCGCGAGGCGTCGACATCGATGGCATCCGTATCGACGGCCCGACGGACCCCGCCATCGCCCGCTATCGCGCCCGGCTCGAAGACCTCGCGGGACGCACGATCGATGCCTACCTCGCGACGTTGGCCGATCGCCACCACTCGCGCGCCGACTGGCTGGCTGCGCGGGTCGAGCGCGAGCGCGAAGCGGCGCTCGCGGCGTACCTGCAGGGGCGACCAGGACTGGATGGCGTCGCCCGGACCGAGTTCGAGGCGCTGAGCCGGGAGATCTCGACTCGGCTGTTTCGGGAGCCGCTGGCGCGGCTGGCCGCGGACCCCGACGGTCGCCGTGGTCGGGCCCTCGACGAGCTGTTCGAGGCATGAGCGCGGTCGAGGCCTCGGCCGTCGGAGTGCTGCGCATCGGCACGAGGGCCAGCGCGCTGGCGATGGTCCAGGCGCGAGCCGTCGCGGAGGCGCTCCACGCGGTCGGCGTCCCGGCCGAGCTGACGACCATCGTCACCGACGGCGACCGTCGTTCGCCTGACACGCCGTGGGGCGAGGGAGCGTTCGTCGCGGCGATCGAGCGAGCGCTCCTGGACGGGACGGTGGACATCGCGGTCCACAGCGCGAAGGACGTGCCGACGGACGAGGACCCCCGCCTGCGCATCGCCGCGTTCCTGCCACGGGCTGCCCCGGAGGATGTCCTCGTGGTTCCGGACGGTGCGCCACGGGCGGACCTCGCGTCGCTCGCCTCGGGCGCACGCGTCGGCACGGACAGCCCGCGCCGCAGCGCCTTCCTGCGCGCGATCCGGCCGGACCTGCACGTCCATCCGATCCACGGCAACGTGGACACCCGGCTCCGCCGGCTGGACAGCGGGGAGACGGACGCTTTGGTGCTTGCCGCCGCCGGACTCACGCGACTTGGCCTGGCGGCCCGGATCAGTGCGGTGGTGCGGCCGACGGACATCCCGCCCGCACCCGGTCAGGGCGCGATCGCCGTCCAGGTCCGGACTGATGACGCTGCCACGACGGCCCTGGTCGCGCGGCTCGATGACGAGACCACGGCTCGCGCGGTGCGCATCGAGCGGGCCCTGCTGTCGGCCGCGGGCGGCGGCTGTCGTGCCCCGCTCGGCGCTCTCGCGGTCGTCAACGATGTCGAGGTGCGGGTCGTGGCCGGCGTGGCGACGCTCGACGGCTCGATCGCGGTGCGAACGCAGGCCACGGGCCCCGCGGATGCGACCGACGACACGACGCTCGTCGATGCGCTCCTGCGTGGCCTCGCGGATCGGGCGACAGAACGCGCGCTCGAGCTGGACCGGCCGCGGGTCGTGGTGGCGCGGGCGCCGGGGGATGCATCGGCCATGCGACTGGCGCTCGTCGACCATGGTCTGGCGCCCGTGACGGTCCCATGCATCGAGATCGAACCAGCCGAAGTGGCGGCCGTTGACGAGGCGCTTGACGCCCTTGATGACGCGGACTGGGTCGTGATCACCAGCCGGCACGCGGTGGACGCCCTTGCCGGCGCGGCCGTTCGCGGCGGACGGCCGTTCGCTGAGGTCGCCCGCGAGGCTGGAGCCAGGTGGGCGGCGGTCGGGCCGTCGAGCGCGCGCGCGCTGCGGTCGGCCGGGATCGAGGTCGACGTCACTCCGTCGGCGCCGACCGGCCTCTCGCTCGCGGAGGCGATCCCGATCACGACCGGAGCGCGGGTCCTCGTGATCCGAGGCGACCTCGCCGACGACCGGCTGCCAGACCGTCTGTCTGGGCGCGGCGCCACGGTCACGAGCATGGTCGTGTACCGGACCCGCGAGGCCCCACAGACGTCGCTGCCATTGATCGTCGATGCGCTGCGCCGACCGCCCAGTGCCATCGTCCTGACGAGCCCTTCGACCGTGCGCGGCTGGCTGGCGCTTGCCGCCGCTGCCGGGGTGACCGCGGTCGCGCGGGCGATCCCGTGCGTGGCCGTCGGCCCGTCGACCGCCGCGGAGATCCGCCGACTTGGCCTGACCGTCATGGCGCAGGCCGCCGCACCCGATCCAGCCAATGTCGCCACGGCCGTCGCCACTGCCGTCCACACACCGCAGGAGCTCCCATGATCGAGACCGACGCTCTTCCGCCCATGCCGACGTCGTCCGCTGACCCGCGTGACGCGTCGCCGGGCCTCGCTGCGCCGCTCATCCCGCGGGGCCGGCGGCTCAGGCGGACCGCGCCGCTGCGCGCACTCGTCAGCGAGACCCGCCTCGACCCGGCGATGCTCGTGGCGCCGCTGTTCGTCCGAACCGGTCGCGATCGACGCGAGTCGATCAGCTCCATGCCCGGAGTCGACCGGCTGTCGCCCGACACGGCCGTCGTCGAAGCCGCGCTTCTGGCCTCGCTCGGAGTCGGTGGCGTGCTCCTGTTCGGGCTGCCGGACACGAAGGATCCGGCCGGCAGCGCTGCCTGGGCCGACGACGCGCCGGTCCAGGAGACGCTGCGCCGCCTGCGCGATGCCGGCCTGCCGCTGGTCGCGATCGCCGATACGTGTCTGTGTGAGTACACCGACCACGGCCACTGCGGCCCGCTCAGCGGCGACGGCACCGTCGACAATGACCGCGCGCTCGAGGCCCTGGCAGCTGCCGCGGTCAGCCAGGCCGCGGCCGGTGCCGACATCGTGGCGCCGTCAGCGATGATGGACGGTCAGGTGGCGGCCATCCGGTCGGCGCTCGATGCCGCCGGACATCACGACACGGCGATCATGGCCTACGCCGCCAAGACCGCCTCCGCCTTCTACGGACCGTTCCGAGAGGCGGCTGACAGCGCCCCCGCCCACGGTGATCGCCGCGGTTACCAGATGGACCCGGCGAATGTCCGTGAGGCGATGCGCGAGTTGCGCCAGGACGTGGACGAGGGCGCCGACCTGTTGCTCGTGAAGCCCGGCCTGCCCAATCTCGATCACCTCGTCGCGGCGCGGGCGGCGTTCGACCTGCCGCTCGCCGCCTATCAGGTCAGTGGCGAGTTCGCGATGATCGCCGCGGCCGCCGAGCGTGGCTGGATCGACGGCCGTCGGGCGATGACCGAGAGCGTGACCTCGATGGCACGGGCCGGCGCCGACATCGTGATCACCTACGCGGCCGCCGATCTTGCCCGCTGGATCGCCGAGGAGCGCGCTGCTGCGGCGCCGGGGGCCGTCCGATGACCGACGAGGAAGCCCAGGTCTTCGTGCAGGCCGTCGGGCTCGGGCTCGATCCGGTCTGGCGCCGGCTGCCTGACGCGGAGCGCGCCGCCGATGGCCGCGCCCTGTGCGCCGCGGAGGATGCCTCGGCGGCGGCCGGGGTCCGGACCCTGGCCTACTCGAGCATCGGCATCGAGCCCGGTGTTGATCTGGTCATGCTGCGCATCGCGCCTTCGATGGAGGAGCTCGAAGCGGCCGGTGCCAGGCTGGCGCGAAGCGGTCTCGGTCGCTGGCTGGGTGTCCGGCACAGCATCCTCGGCCGCGTCATGGGCTCGCAGTACGTCGCGACGCCGAGCAGCCAGGAGCGCTCCGTGCTCGATGGCGAGCCGCGTCGATATCTGATCGCCTATCCGTTCACAAAGTCGGCCGACTGGTACCTGCTCAGCCGCGAGGCTCGGCAGGGCGTGATGAACGAGCACATGCGGGTCGGGCGCGGATATCCAAAGGTCCGCCAGCTGCTCGCGGCGTCGTTCGGCATCGATGATGGCGACTTCCTGGTGGCCTACGACACCGACGACCTGGCAGATTTCGGGGATCTTGTCCGTGAACTGCGCGGGACGGAGAGCCGACGCTCGACCGTCAACGACCGCCCGATCCTCCTGGGCCTGCGGCGCTCCTTCCCGGAGTTCGTCGAGCTCGTCGGGGGCGGTTTGTGACCCTCCTGCATGGCGCCGCCGGGGCGGACCAGTCCACGCTGCGAGACCGGGCCGCAGACCTGTTCCCGGGTGGGGTCAACAGCCCCGTCCGCGCCTTCCGGTCCGTGGGGCGCGAGCCGCTGATCCTGGTCTCTGGCCGCGGCTCGCGCGTCCGCGACGCCGACGGGACCGAATACCTCGACTTCGTCGGCGGGTGGGGTCCGGCGATCCTTGGCCACGCCCACCCGTCGATCGTGGCCGCCATCCGCCGTGCGGCGGGCGACGGCTTCGCCCTGGGCGCCACAGGCCCGCTCGAGGTGGAGCTCGGTGCCCGGATCCGGGAGCGCATGCCGTCCATGGAGCGCCTGCGGTTCACGTCGTCGGGCACGGAAGCGGTCATGAGCGCAGTTCGGCTCGCCCGAGGTGCCACGGGTCGCGACCTGATCGTGACCTTCGCCGGCAACTACCACGGCCACAGCGACGGCCTGCTCGCCCAGGCCGGCTCCGGGCTGGCCACCCTCGGCATCCCGGGGAGTGCCGGCGTGACGGCAGCCACAGCGGCCTCGACCATCGTGCTGCCGTACAACGACCGCACGGCCGTGGCCCTGGCCTTCGCCGAACATGCCGGCCGGATCGCGGCGGTCCTGGTGGAGCCCGTGGCCGCCAACGTCGGGGTCATCCCACCCGAACCAGGGTTCCTGGAGGACCTGCGGCAGCGCACCCGCGACGACGGTGCCCTGCTCATCCTCGACGAGGTCATCACGGGATTCCGTGTCGGTCCGGGCGGGGCGCAGGCGCGCTACGGCATCCGGCCCGATCTCACGACGCTCGGCAAGATCATCGGCGGCGGCATGCCGATCGGTGCATACGGCGGGCGGCGCGACCTGATGGACCTCGTCGCTCCCAGCGGACCCGTCTACCAGGCAGGGACCCTGTCCGGGCATGCCCTGTCGATGGCGGCCGGGATCGCCGCGCTTGACGCCCTCGAACCGGAGGGCTACCTCCGGCTCGAGGCATCCGGTGCCCGGCTGGAGGCCGGCCTGCGCACGGCTGCGGCGGCGGCGGCGGGACCGGTCGCGATCTCACGGGTCGGGTCCCTGCTGACGGTCTACTTCCGCGAGGATCCGCCGATCGATGCCGCCGAGTCGCTGGCCTCGGATCGGGAAGCCTATTCGAGGTTCTTCGGCGCCATGCTCGATGCAGGCATCTTCCTGCCGCCGTCGCCGTTCGAGGCCTGGTTCCTGTCCCTGGCCCACACCGATGACGACATCGACCTGGCCGTCGATGCGGCCACGCACGCCTTCGCGGCGATCGACGCATGAACGACCGGCTGCTTCGAGCCCTCCGTCGTGAACCCGTCGATGCCACCCCGGTCTGGTTCATGCGCCAGGCCGGTCGGTCCCTGCCGGAGTACCGGGCGATCCGCGAGCATGCCCGCCTCGTCGACATCGTCGGCGACGCCAGCCTGTGCGCCCAGGTGAGCCTGCAGCCGGTCGAGCGCCTCGGCGTCGATGCCGTGATCCTCTTCGCCGACATCACCACCCCGCTGCCCGGGATCGGCATCGAGGTGGACCTCGTTGATGGTGTCGGTCCCGTCATCGACCGACCGATCGCGGACCTCGCCGCGGTGGAGGCACTCCGCACGTTCGACCCCGAGGCCTTCGTGGGCCCACTCCTCGAGGCGATCGGGCTCATCCGACGAGCGGCGCGCGTCCCGGTCATCGGATTCGCCGGCGGTCCGTTCACCCTGGCGGCCTATCTCATCGAGGGACGCTCCCCGCGCGAGCTGACGAAGACCAAGGCGATGCTCCACGCCGAGCCGGACCTGTGGGACGCGTTGCTGGAGCGGCTGGTGGACATGGACATCGCCTACCTCCGCGCACAGGTCGCGGCGGGTGCGCAGGTGGTCCAGCTGTTCGACTCGTGGGTCGGCCAGCTCAGCCCGTTCGATTACCGGGCATCCGTCCTGCCGCACGTGCGGCGCCTGATCAAGGGCGTCTCGGATCTCGGCGTCCCGGTGATCCACTTCGGAACGGGGACGGCCGGGCTGCTGGAGGCGATGGCTGAGGCCGGCGGTGACGCCATCGGGCTCGACTGGCGCGTGTCGCTCGCGGCTGGCTGGGATCGCATCGAAACGGCGGTAGGGGAGCGTGCGGTCCAGGGCAACCTGGACCCGCACGTGCTCCTCGGCCCCTGGGGCCCCGTGAAAACGCAGGCTCGCGCCATCCTCGCGGAGGCGAACGGTCGACCCGGCCACGTGTTCAACCTCGGCCACGGCGTGTTGCCACCGACCGACCCGGACCAGCTGGCGCGCCTGGTCGATCTCGTGCACAGCGAGACGGCAACATGACCGGCGCCGAGCGGCTTCTTGCGGCCTGTGCCTCGCGACCGGTCGATGCCTCGCCGGTCTGGTTCATGCGCCAGTCCGGCGGATCGCTGGCGGCGTATCGAGCGCTGCGCCACCGCCATTCCGTGCTGGAGATCGCCCACACCCCGGCGCTGGCGGCGGAGGTCGCACTCGAGGCGCAACGGGCGATCGGCACGGACGGGGCCGTCCTCTTCGCCGACATCATGCTCCCGGTGGAGGCCATGGGCGTCGTCCTCGAGCTGACCAGCGCCGGCCCGTGCCTCGAGCGGCCGATCCGCTCGGATACCGATGTCGATCGGCTGCGCCCGGTGAACGTCGAGGCCGACCTCGGGTTCGTCCTGGAAGCCGTCCGTCGGATCCGTGCGGACCTCGACGGTGCGGCGGCCGTCATCGGCCTGGCCGGAGGCCCGTTCACCGTGGCGGCCTACTGCATCGAGGGCGGACCGTCGCGTGACTTGCTCGCGGCGCGTCGACTGGCTGTGACCCAGCCGGCGCTGTGGGCACGGCTGATGGACCTGATCACGGGGGTGAACTGCGCCTACGTGCAAGCCCAGGTGCGCGCGGGAGCCCAGGTGATCCAGCTATTCGATTCGTGGGCGGGCGTTCTGGCGCCGGAAGACTACGACGCCTGGGTGGCCCCCTGGTCGCGGCGGGTCCTTCGCTCCATCCGGCACGCCGGCGTTCCCGCCATCCACTTCGTCGCGGCCGGAGCCAACCTCCTGGAGCGGCTGGCGATCGACGCCGATGTCGTGTCGCTGGACGCGGCGCAGCCGTTCGATCTCGCGCGCGCTCGACTCGGTTCGACGGCGGTCCAGGGCAACCTCGACCCGGCGCGACTCAGCGGGGACCGTGCCACGGTGCGCGACGCCGTCGAGCGACTGCTTCGCGCCAACGACGGTCGTCCCGGCCACATCGTCAACACCGGCCACGCCGTCCCGGCCGACACGCCGACGGCTCGCCTTGCCGAGATCGTCGACCTGGTGCATGACCGGACCGCGGCCCTCGCCATCGCCGGATCAGGAGGCATCGCATGATCGAAGACGCCGACGGAGCGATGCCGCGAGGCGTCCTGCTGATGACCTACGGGTCCCCGAGCTCGGCCGCGGACGTGCCGCGCTATCTCACTGCGGTGCGGGGCGGACGGGCGCCTGAGGCCGATCTGATCGTGGAGTTCACGCGCCGCTACGAGGTCATCGGTGGTTCGCCGCTGATCGAACGCACGATCGCCCAGGCTGCGGCGGTCGAGGCGGTACTCGGGCCGGGCTGGCTGGTGCGCGCCGCCATGCGGTTCTCCGAGCCGTCGATCGCAATGCAGCTCGCCGCACTCGCCGACGCGGGCGTTCGAGACGTCGTCGCGATCATCCTGTCGCCGCAGTATTCGGCGCTGTTGATGGGCGGGTACGGCCGGGATCTGGATGCGGCTCAGGAGTCACTGCCCGGAGCACGACAACGCGTCACGGTGGCCGGCGCATGGTTCAAGGACCCGTCGTTCATCGGCGCAATGGCGACGCGGATCCGCGAGGGACTGCGGACGGCGACTGTCGACGGCGGCGCGAAGCCCCCGGTCCTGCTGACCGCGCACAGCCTGCCGCGGCGAGTCGCCGAGTCCGAGCCTGCTTACCTGGAGCAGCTGTCGGAGAGCGCCAGCCGGATCGCGGCAGCGGCGGACCTCAGTCCCGAGGAGTGGACCTTCTGCTGGCAGAGTGCTGGCCACGAACCGGGGGAGTGGATGTCACCCGACTTCGCGGACCTCATGCCGCGACTGCGAGCGGCCGGACACGAGTCCGTGCTGGTCGCGCCCATCCAGTTCCTGTCCGACCACCTCGAGGTGCTGTACGACGTCGACGTAGGGGCGCGAGAACAAGCGGATGCAGCGGGCCTTCGGTTCGCCCGGATCAGCTCGCTCAACGATGCCCCCGGGCTGATCGAGGCACTCGCGCAGACGGCGCACAGCACCTGGGTGCCGGCGGCTGGCGACCCCGCGGCCGGAGCGCCGCTCATCAGCGCGCCGCGAGTCTCCATGTCCTGAGGCGCCCCACCCTATCCTGACGCGCATGGACGATCACGCTCCGCCACCGGCGGTCGGCGAAGCGGCCCGGACCGCGATCCTTGCGTGGTACGCGGAGCGAGGGCGGCCGCTCGCATTTCGGCGGACGCGCGATCCGTACGCGGTGCTCGTTTCGGAGGCGATGGCCCAGCAGACGCAGGCCGCCCGGGCCGCCGAGGCGTGGGAGCGCTGGATGGTCCGCTACCCCACGGTCAAGTCGCTGGCGTCGGCGCCCCCGTCCGATGTCCTGCGGCAGTGGGCCGGCCTCGGCTACGACCGGCGTGCGCTGGCGCTGTGGCGCACCGCGCAGATCGTCGTCGATCGGCACGACGGACGGATCCCGCACCACCTGGACCAGCTGCAGGCCCTGCCGGGCGTCGGGCCGTATACCGCGCGTGCCGTGGCGGCTCTGGCGTTCGGTGCCGTCGTCGGCGCGGTGGACGTGAACGTGCGTCGGGTCCTTGGGCGGATGGTTGCTGGCGACGCCACGGTCCTGTCTGCGACGGCCATGCAAGACCTGGCGGATGCCAGCGTGCCCCCGGACGATCCCGGCGGCTGGACGCACGCCCTGATGGACATCGGTGCGACCGTCTGCCGGCCGCGGAAGCCGCGCTGCGGCGAGTGCCCGGCCCGTCCGTGGTGCCGGTATGCGACGTCACCAGCGAGCGTGGACGAGGCGCCCGCGCGCCACGCGGCGCGCGAGGCGACCGTGCCGTTCCCGGCGACGAACCGGTGGCTTCGCGGCCGCCTCATGACCCGGCTCCGCGCGGAGGCCGACCCGGGCTGGGCGGTCATCGAGGCTCCACTCGGCGTGCACGACGCGGCCGCCATCCGCGGCGCACTCCGCGACCTCGCCCACGACGGCCTCATCGAGCTGCACGACGACGGCCGGGCCAGGCTTCGGTCGGCCTGACGCGACAGGCGACCGACGTCCGCGCACTCGGCTACGCTGGGAGGACCATGCCGTCGACCCCAGACACCGTTGCCAAGGACGCCAGCGCGCCCGCGCCACTGCCCGCGAACGATCCGGACCTGTTCACGCTCGATCTCCGCGGCCTTCGCCGCCGCTGGGCGGATCGTGCGGCGATGACTCCGATCGGAGCCGAGGCGATGACCGGGGCCGATCTGCGCGCGCGTTCTCTGGGCGTGACCGAAGAGCGGCTGATGGAACACGCTGGCACGGCGGTCGCCGCCGCGGTCCGTGCGCTCGCCGCGGATCTCGAGCGGTGGGGGAGCGGGCCGGTCGTGATCCTGTGCGGTCCGGGCAACAACGGCGGGGACGGGTTCGTGGCCGCACGCCGCCTCGCCCTGGCTGGCAGCCGAGTCGTTGTCGCTGTCATCGCGGCGGATGCCCGGCCACGCAACGCGACGTCGGCCCGGAACTGGGACCGCATCGCCCGCGACGAGGGGATCACCAAGGTCCATGCGCCCGTCGCTCGCGACGTGGCGATGTTCGGCCAGGGCATCGAGAAGGCGTCGGTCATCGTCGATGCGCTGCTCGGGACCGGCGTGGCCGGTCCGCTGCGCGAGCCGATCCGGTCGGCCGTCGTGCTCATCGAACGCGCCCGCGCCGCGGGGGTGCCCATCGTCGCGGTCGATACGCCGACCGCCGTCGACCTGTCCAGCGGCGAGCCGTCGGATCCGGCGGTCCGGGCCGATCTGACCGTCACGTTCCACCGGCCCAAGGCGGGCTTCCTGACGCGGCGAGGTCGCGCGCACACGGGCAAGGTCCTCGTGGCACCGATCGGGATCCCGGTCGAGGCTGACCGTGGTTGAGGCACGCCCCCAGCCGGGTCTGCGCCAGGTCCTGCTGGTCGCCGCGGTCGTGGTCGCGGTCGTGCTCGGCGCGGCCGTCCTGACCAGCCTGTTGCCGTCGGCCGCGCAGGACGTGATCTTCCATGGGCCGGTACTCATCGTCGTGCTCGTCATCGGGACCGCCTGGCTCCTGTGGCGGATCGCTCGCCCTCGCTCGTGACCGCGGCAGACGACGCCGCGTCGGTCGCGCCGCCGTTCGGCGCCATCCGCACGCCGCTGGATACGCGGACGTACGACGTCGAACGGCTTGGCCGCGAGTCGTGGGATGTCCTGATCATCGGCGGCGGTATCGTCGGCGCTGGGGCCTTGCTCGATGCTGCGTCGCGAGGTCTGCGTGCCGCGCTCGTGGAACAGGCAGACATCGCGGTCGGGACCTCGTCACGCTCTTCGCGGCTGATCCATGGTGGCCTGCGCTACCTCGAGCAGCTCCACCTCCCACTCGTCCGCGAGGCGCTAGCCGAACGCCGCCGCCTGCTGCGCAATGCCCCGCATCTCGTGACCCTCCAGCCGCTGCTCTTCCCGATCTACGGTCTGCCGTTCATCACGAAGGCCTTCTACGACGCGGGGCTGACGCTGTACGACATCCTGGGTGCCCGGCACGACGGCGGCTGGCACCGACGCCTGAGCGTTGGCGAGACCCTGGCCATCGCGCCGACGCTTCGGACGAAGGGTCTTCGCGGTGGGTTGCTGTTCCACGACGCCATGGAGGACGACGCCCGGTTCACACTCGGCGTGCTGCGTACCGCACTCGCCAGCCCGGCAGCACCGTTGGCGCTCACGAGGGTTCGCGCCACGGCCGTGCGCACGGATGCGCGTTCCGGCATCGTCCGCGGTGCGACCGTCCAGGACCTGATCTCCGGCACGGTCGTGGAGGTGGACGCCCGGAGAGTCGTCGATGCCACGGGCGTGTGGGCGGCGGACGAGCACCATCCGTTCGCCAGCCCGCGGCTGCGGATCCTGCCCAGCCGCGGAACGCACCTTGTCGTCCCGCGCGAGCGCATCCCGGCCAGTGCCGGCATGACGATCCGGGTGCCGGGCAAGATCATCTTCTTCGTCCCATGGCCGGATCACTGGCTCATCGGCACGACCGATGCCCCGTTCGAGGGACCGCCGGACCGCCCGACGGCCGCACCATGGGAGGTGGACCAGCTGCTGGCGACCGTCAACGAGACGTTCGATGTGGGGCTGACGCGGGCCGACGTGGTCGGCACGTACGCGGGCCTGCGGCCACTCATCGCTCCGCCCGGTGGCTCGACCGTCAAGGCATCGCGCGAACACCGGGTCACGTCCGAGGACAACGGCCTGATCCGGATCGGTGGCGGCAAGTACACGACGTACCGCGTCATGGCTCGCGACGTGATCGATGCCGCCGTGGGCGGGACGGGCTTGACCGCAGACGGCATCGGCCCCTCGGCGACGGCCGACCAGGCGCTCGTCGGTGCCGCGCCGCGAAACGAGCTGGAGCAGCTGACCGTGTCACTCGCCGCGGACCCGGCGCTCGCCGCCGTGCACCCCGAGGCCGCTCCACGCCTCGTCGCCCGTTTCGGGACGGAAGCGGGAGACGTGCTCGCGCTGGGTGCGGAGCTCGACCTGGTCCGAGCACTCATCGTCGGCCGCCCGTTCCTGGAGGCAGAGGTCGCGTGGGCCGCTCGCCGGGAACTAGCGATGTCGCTGGACGACGTACTGAGCCGGCGCCTGCGGGTGGCGATGGAACTGCCGGACCGGGGTGCATCGATCGCGCCCAGGGTCGCGGCCATCCTGGGTGCGGAGCTCGGATGGGATGCTGACCGGCAATCCCGCGAATGCGCGCTTTACCTCGCCGGCGCGGAGCGTGAGTTCGGGGTGCCGCCGCCCGCCTGAGCCGGGCATGTGCCGTGTCGGTTGACCCGGCCCGGCCCGCCGTCTCCGTCTTGACGCGCGAACGTCACGAACGGCCGCCACCATGGCCGGCATGTCCATCGGTGACCTCGCCAACGATGTCGCAGCCGCGCTGTACGAGCAGCGCATCGCCGTGGCCGTGCTGTCGATCGTCGGCGCCGTCGCGCTGATCGTGGTGGCGCAGCGCCTCGGCTGGTTCGCGGCCGCTGCTCGTCACCCGCGGCGAACCGCGCTCGCGGCCGCGCTCGCCGTCGTCGTGCTCGCGCCGGTGACCTGGTATCTCGCCGCGCCCATCTTCATCCGCACGGAGCTCGTGGAGCCGGCACCGATCGGCGCCATCGGCCCGTCGATCTCGCCTCCGCCTGCGACCTCGCCTCCGCCTGCCGTGGACCCGACGCCCCTCCCGGCATCCGCGGCGCCCACGACGACGCCGACCCTCGTGCCGAGCGCCACCCCGACGCCGTTCGAGGCATCAACAGTGGCCACCGGCCCGTTCAAGGGCACGGACGAGTTTCACTTCGGCAGCGGGACCGCGTCCATCATCGAGATCGAGCCCGGCCGCTTCCACCTGCGCCTTGAGGACTTCTCCGTGCGCAACGGCCCAGACCTGTATGTCTACCTCTCGCCGGATGCGAACGGCTACACGAAGGACTCCCTTGAGGTGGGCCTGCTCAAGGCCACGGATGGCTCGTTCGGCTACGACCTGCCCGAGGGGATCGATCCTGCCCGATTCCGCAGTGCGCTGATCTGGTGCAAGCAGTTCAGCCACCTGTTCGCGACGGCCACCTTCTGAGCGTGATCCACGCACGAAAGTCAGGGCTATACAAGGCTCGCCGCATCGGGGTACCATCCCGCAGGCAAACGCCACGGAAGCGTCCGTGGCCAGAACAGTAGCTAGACGCAACTCGGACTCCTCTCACGGCTGACGCGAGAAAACCCGATGGGATCGCGCCGGCTACCGAGAGGAGTTTCGTTTTCGTGTACAACGACAAGAACCTAGCCTGTGCGGATTGTGGACAGGAATTCGTGTTCACTGCTTCCGAGCAGGACTTTTACGCGCAGCGCGGTTTCACCGAGCCGCGTCGCTGCCCGTCGTGCCGAGCGAGCCGTAAGGCCGCCCGGAACAGCGAGGGTGGCGGTGCCGGTGCCGGTGCCGGTTCGTACGGTGGCTACGGCGCCGGCGGCGGGTATTCGGCCGGTGGTGGCGCCGGTGGATATGGCGGCGGCGGTGGCGGCGGTGGGGGTGGTTTCCCCGACCGCGGACCCCGCGAGATGTTCGCGGCCACGTGCTCGTCCTGCGGCCGCGAGGCCCAGGTCCCGTTCCGCCCGACCAGCGGCAAGCCCGTCTACTGCAGCGATTGCTTCCGCAGCCAGCGCGGCGGCTGACCCTCATCCTCTCGGCGCGGGCTGACGAACAGCCCGCCGAACCAGCCTAGATCCCCGACCCGGGTCGTCAGCCGACCCGGGTCGTTCGCTGTCCGGCGGGTCGCGGCGAGCCTGGCACGAACACGGGCGTGACGGCGATAGCCGGGGCGTTCGCTGAGTACCCACCGCGACAGGTCGAATGCGCGCTGCGGAAATGTCACCAGAGATACGTGATGGGAACTCCCTCCGGCCAGACGCCACGGAGCACGTCCGGCGCCTGAACGCGGAGCAGCCTTGCCCACGTGGAGATGGCGCTGAGGACCTCGGAGCGTTCGAAGTTGCCCCGGAGTGGGTCGGGCAGCGTCGCCGAAGGGTCGCGGACCGCCAGAACGTCGTTCAGAGCAAGCGCACGCGGATGGTCCACTTCGCTCGCGAAGTCAACGCGGCTCCACAGCTCGGCGTGCATGCGGCCCGTGTCTTGTGGGTCGTAGCCGACCACCAGATCGAAGACGTCGCCAGCGAAGCGCACATGCGAGCCACGGAAGTGCAGGAACACCTCGTCGACCCGGTACCCGAAATCCGTTTCGATGTAGTGAAACCTGTCGAGCACATCGGAGATCCACCAGCCGTCGAATTTGTCGGTGCGGCCACGTCTGACCTGATCAGCAACCGATAGGTCGCCGCGCTGCCTCCCAGGCCGATGTGGCAGTCGAACCATGCAGACAGGCTACAGGGTCGCCCAGTCGCAAAGTGTCCGGGAATGCACCTGAGCGCGCCGCTCAGTCACGCCCGCTGGCAAGTCTCTTGGAGCGTGTAGCACCGCCCCAGACCCGGCGTAACCGCTCGCCCACCCACATGTGCCTCGGCGACCAACTTTCGGACGTTGGCACAGTCGTGGGTCACCGACTCCAACCTGTCGATGAATTCGTCCGGGTGCCAGAACATCAGGTCCTCGATCAGATCGACGGCCTCGGCGTTCGGTTCCGGTCGATACGACCAAAGGAACGCGCGGAGGCGATCCCGGACGGACTCTGGGTCGTTGATGACGAGGCCATGGACCGAGTCGTAGACGGTGCGCATCTCGTCCCCGAGGGGTTTCCACCTCAGCCTACTCTGCCGGCTGCCATGACGGGCTCTACCAGGCGAACTGTGAATGCCCTCGCACTGTGTCACGGCGCTGGAGTTACCAGCTCGACCCGGTGTCCCGCGGCGGCGGGCGCCGTCGGAAGCGAGCGTCGGGCTCGATGCACGCCCCGCGCGAGCGGGAATAGGCGGGCAGCGGGCACGCCAGCGAGCGCACGACGGTGACCGGCGCCGCGACACGGAACCTGCCGGGCGTCAGCCCGACGGCCGCTTGCCCCCCAGGAGCTCCAGGTCGAACTTGCGCTCCGTGCCATGCACGAGACGGTCGATGTTGTCGGTGTGGGCGAGCCAGATGAACGCGGCCCCGACCGCGCTGTACAGGACGTAGGGGAGTGGTGTGCCCGGCACCAGCAGCAGGAACAGCAGCATGGTCGGGACCATTGCCGCGGATCCCAGCAGCGACCCCAGCGAGACGTAACGAGTGACCAGGATCACCAGCACGAACACGGGTGCCGCGATGAGCACCGCGACGGGCTGGATGACGAGCATCGTCCCGACGCCGCTCCCCACGCCTCGGCCGGAGCGGAATCCGGCGAAGATGCTCCAGATCGCGCCGCCGACCGCTGCGCCGCCGCACAGCACCTCGACGAGGGGATCGCCGGTCAGCGCACGCGCGATGAGCACCGGGACTGCACCCTTGGCGAGATCGCCGAGGACGACGACCGCCGCCCACTTGCGGCCAAGGGCCCGCAACGCATTCGTACCACCTGTCCGTCCTGAGCCGATGGAGCGCAGGTCCGGCCCGCCGACGCGGCGCGCGACGAGCGACCCGACCGGGATCGACCCCGCGAGATAGGCGGCGAGCATCAGTCCGATCGTGCGCACGACGATCGCCGGTTCCACGCTCGACTCGACCTCGATCGACACTTGTTGGACACCGGAACCACCCGGCGCGCTCAGGACGGCGAGTCTAGCACCGGCCGTGGTCCGGCCAGGCGACGACGACGAGCCCGCGCGAGCCGGCGCGAGCCAGTCCCGTGCCTCCCGCGTTTGCGCACCGAACGATGGCGCGCGTACCATCGACGGCGATGACCCATCCGCCTGCGAAGGCCCTCGACGACCGTCCGTCGCGCCCGCCCGCCAGGCTTCCCGAGGCACCCTGACCCATGGCTGTCGGCTCGTCCAATGACTTCGACCTTGTGGTGCTGGGTGCCGGCACCGGCGGCTACACCGCTGCCTTCCGAGCTGCCCAGCTCGGCCTCAAGGTCGCCCTCGTCGACGAGGACAAGATCGGCGGCACGTGCCTCCATCGCGGCTGCATCCCGACCAAGGCCCTGCTCGAGTCGGCCAGCCTCGTGGACCGGATCCGCCACGCCAAGGCGTTCGGCATCACCCTCCCCGGCGAGCCGACGATCGACTACGCCGCGATGGCCGCCAACAAGGACGCCGTCGTGAAGCGCATGTGGACCGGGCTCAAGAGCCTGGTCGGCAAGAACAAGGTCACCTGGATCGACGGCCGCGGCCGCCTCGATGGGCCGAACAAGGTGCGGGTCAGCCAGCCCGGCGAGGATGGCACCCCGGGCGCCGGCGGCGAGCGCGTCCTGCAGGCGACGGACATCATCCTGGCCACGGGCTCACGGGTGAAGAGTCTGCCCGGCCTGGATCCTGACGGGAAGCGCATCGTCACCAGCGACGACGTCCTGCGCATGACCAGCCTGCCGAAGGACATCATCATCGTCGGCGCCGGCGCGGTCGGCGTCGAGTTCGCCAGCATGTTCCACGACATCGGCGTCCCGGTGACGTTGCTCGAATACGCTCCGCAGATCGTCCCGCTGGAGGACGCCGAGGTGAGCAAGGTGCTCGAGCGCAGTTTCACCAAGCGCGGCATCACGGTGATGACCGATGCGCGATTCGACGCCGCGAGCGTCAAGACGTCGAAGAGCGGCGTGACCGTCACCGTCGGCCCTGAGGGCAAGGACGCGGCAGCGGTCAAGGCGGAGGTCATGCTCGTCGCCACGGGCCGTGCCGCCAACATCGAGGAGATCGGCCTCGAGACGACCAAGGTGGAGACCGAGCGAGGGATCATCAAGGTCAACGGGCACATGCGGACCCGGGAGCCCCACGTCTACGCCATCGGTGACATCGTCGGCGGCCTGTGGCTGGCGCACACCGCCGCGCACGAGGGCATCACCGCCGCGCACGTGATCGCTGGCGAGTCCGATGTCCACGAGATGGACTACCTGGGCCAGCCCCGGGCCACGTACTGCCGCCCCGAGATCGCCTCGATCGGGCTGACCGAGGAGCAGGTCAAGGCTGCGGGCACGCCGTACAAGGTCGGCAAGGTCCCGTTCCAGGCGGTCGCCAAGGCGATCATCGGGGGCGAGTACGAGGGCTTCGCCAAGGTCATCGCCAACAGCGAGACCGACGAGACGCTGGGCGTCCACATCATCGGGCCCCACGCCACGGACCTCATCGCCGAGGCCTCGCTCGCCTTCGGGCTCGAGGCGACGCCATGGGAGATCGGCGCCGCGACCCACGCCCACCCGACGCTCTCGGAGGTCATCGGCGAGGCCGCCATGGCCGTCGACGGGAGATCCATCAACTTCTAGGGAGGGCCCGCCTCGAGCGATGGCCACGATCGAACGCAAGCGCGCCAGCCTCGGAGCCTCCGTCGGCCTGTCCGACGACGACCTCATCGCGATGTACCGCATGGTCGCGCTCGCCAGGGCCCTGGACGAGCGGATGTGGATCCTCAATCGCGCCGGCCGCATCCCCTTCGTCATCTCCGGTCAGGGTCATGAAGGCGCACAGGTCGGCATCGCGTGGCCGCTCAAGAAGGGCCACGACTGGATCGCGCCGTTCTATCGATCCATCGCGACGTGCCTGACGTTCGGGATGCACCCCCGGGACATCCTGACCGCCCAGTACGCCACCGCGGCCGATCCATCCTCCGGTGGGCGCCAGATGCCGGGGCACTATGGCTCACGCGAGCACAACCTCGTGAGCGTGTCCTCGCCGGTCGCGACGCAGCTGCTGCACGCCGTCGGCATCGCGCTGGCCGCCAAGGTCCGCAAGACCGGCCAGGTGGCGATGGCCACGATGGGCGAGGGGAGCAGCAACCAGGGCGACGTCCATGAAGGCCTCAACTTCGCCGCGATCCACAAGCTGCCGTTCATCTTCGTCGTCGAAAACAACGGATATGCGATCAGCGTCCCTGCGGCGCGACAGGTCTCCGTCCCGAACGTCGCCGACCGGGCGTCCGGCTACGGCATCCCCGGCATCGTGGTCGACGGCGCAGATGTCCTGGCCTGCTATGCGGCAGCTCGCGACGCCGTCGCCCGGGCACGGGCGGGCGACGGCCCGACCCTCATCGAGGCCAAGGTCACCCGCCTGACGGGACACTCATCGGACGACCAGCAGACGAAATACCGCACGGAAGAGGACCTAGAGGCCGGGCGTGGCCATGACGCGCTGCCGCATTTCCGCAACCAGTTGCACGACGCCGGTGTCCTGACCGACGAGATCGAGGAGCGCCTCGCCGCCGAGATCCGGGCTGCGGTGGAGGATGCCACGGACTTCGCCGAGGCCGAGGCGGATCCCGATCCCACGACGGCGCATCTGCATGTCTATGCGGAGGACGTGGACTGATGGCGATCCGCACGTTCATCGAGGCCATCCGCGACACGCTCGCCACGGAGATGCGGCGCGATCCGTCGATCATCGTGCTCGGCGAGGACGTGGGCAAGAAGGGCGGGGTGTTCCTGGCCACCGACGGTCTGTGGGGAGAATTCGGGGACGAGCGCGTCATCGACACGCCGCTGTCAGAATCGATGATCGTCGGCGCTTCGATCGGGGCGGCCGTGAATGGCCTGCGGCCGGTCTGCGAGATCCAGTTCGCGGACTTCATCTTCCCCGCGTTCAACCAGATCGTGTCCGAGGCGGCGCGGATGCGCTACCGCTCGAACAACGGCTACGGCGTGCCGATGGTGATCCGTGCCCCGTTCGGTGGTGGCGTCCATGGGGCGCTCTATCACTCACAGAGCGTCGAGGCGTTCTTCACCCACGTGCCCGGCCTCAAGGTCGTGATCCCGTCCACGCCGTACGACGCCCGCGGCCTGTTGCGGGCATCCATCCAGGACGAGGATCCTGTGCTCTTCTTCGAGCACAAGAAGATGTACCGCTCGGTCCGCGGCGAGGTGCCGGACACGGACTACATCGTGCCGCTTGGCAAGGCGGCGATCACCCATCCGGGTTCGCAGGTGACGGTCATCGCCTACGGGCTGATGGCGCACTACGCGCTCGAGGCGGCGGATGTGGTCGGCAGCGAGGGGATCAGCGTCGAGGTGGTCGATCTGCGCACGCTTCGGCCGCTTGATCGCGAGACCGTGCTCGAGTCGGTCAGGAAGACCGGCAAGTGCCTGATCGTGTACGAGGACAACAAGTTCGGTGGATACGGCGCGGAGGTGGCGGCCATCGTCGCCGAGGAAGCGTTCGACTACCTGGACGGGCCGGTCACGCGGATCGCCGGGCCGGAAGTCCCCGGTGTGCCGTACAACCATGTGCTGGAGGACTGGTTCATGGTCAACCCGCAGAAGATCGCCGACGGGATCCGGACGCTCGCGGCGTACTGAGTCCAGCCCAAGGCCAAGGCTGGGCGGTCGGTCGCCCGACCGGCGGTCAGCGGTCGCGCGTCCGATAGCGCCACGGCTGATCGGGCTCGGGATCGGCCTCGGGATCGGCCCGATGGATGCTGAGGAGAGTCGTCACGTGGACGGTGGCGAAGCGCTCGACCGCGCGGCCCGGATGGGAGACACTAGCGGCCACGACCCAGCGAGACAGTACGCGCGAAGGAGCACCCAACGTGGCAAAGGTGACGATGCCCCAGCTCGGCGAGAGCGTGGCCGAGGGCACGATCGGCAAGTGGCTCAAGCAGCCCGGCGATCATGTCGCCAAGTACGAGCCGCTGCTCGAGGTCATCACGGACAAGGTCAACGCCGAAGTCCCGTCGCCGTTCGAGGGTGTGCTCAAGGAGATCCTCGCCGAGGAGGGAGCGACGGTCCTGAACGACGCTGAGATCGCCATCATCGAGACAGCGGACGAGGGCGCGAGCGCTACCAACGGGTCCGGGACGACGCCGACCGCCGAGCCCCAGGCCGTCGCGGCCGGACCGGCCGGTTCGGATGAGACGCCAGACCGGCCTGCGATCGCGGCGTCGGCTGCAGATGCGGCGCCGGCCGCAGACCCCGCGCCGGCCGCGGACGCCGCGCCGGCGGCAAACGCCGCGCCGGCGGCGGCTCCTGCGTCGCCCGCGACGCCAACGCCCGACCGCGCACTCCAGGCACCTGTCGCCAGTGCGGCGCCCGCGAGCGCCGATCCAGACGCCCGGATGACACCCGCGGTGCGCCGACTCCTGCGCGAGCACGACCTGACGGCTGCCCAGGTGCCCGGCACCGGCGGAGGCGGCCGGATCACTCGGGACGATGTGCTGGCTGTCGTCGAGACGATCCGAACTGGTGGCTCCGCGCCCGTCGCGGTCATGGCCGCGCCCGGTGCGTCGCCGGCCGGTGGGGGATCTGCGGCCCCTGCCCCCGCGCCGTCGACATCGCGCGCCACCGCGGCGCCACCACGCGGCACCCCCATCGCCTTCCCGGACGGCGCTGACGAAGTCCTCCTGCCGATGACGCAGATGCGCAAGGGCATCGCCGCCCAGATGACCCGATCGCTCCAGGTGCCGCACGCGTACGTGCACATGGAGGTCGATGTCACGAACCTCGTGCGGGTCCGAGAACGGGCGAAGCGCGACTACCAGGCGCGCGAAGGCATCTCGCTCAGTTACGTGCCGTTCGTGATCAAGGCGTCCGTTGAGGCGCTGCATCGGTACCCGACCTTCAACGCCCTCTGGACCGAAGCCGGCCTCATGGCCAAGCGGCGGATCCACATGGGCGTCGCCGTCGCGGTCGATGACGGCCTCCTCGTGCCGGTCGTGCGCGACGTGGACCAGTTGAGCATCAGCGGGCTGAACCGGGCCATCGCCGACGTGGCGGCCCGTGCCCGGGCGGGCAAGCTCAAGCTCGATGACTACGGCGGCAGCACCTTCACCATCGACAACACCGGCTGGTTCGGCTCCAACCTGACGATGCCGATCATCAATGTGCCGGAGGTCGCCATCCTGACCATGGAGGCGATCACCAAGCGGGCCGTCGTCATCGAGACGGCCGACGGCGACGTCATCGCCATCCGACCGATGATGAACATGGTCCTCGCCATCGACCATCGAGCGAACGATGGCGCACAGGCGGCGGCCTTCCTGAAGGTCGTCAAGCAGACGCTCGAAGCCGTCGGGCCCGACACGCCGATCTTCTGAGCCTCCGGCCCGGCACCCCGCGACGCGCCCGGGCGGTCCAGCCCGAGCGACCGACTGCATCCCGACCGGTCGCGCTGGCGCTGCTCGGGCTCCTCGCGGTCCTGGTCGTGCTGGTCATCGGGGCGATCCTCACGTCGAGGTCGGCCTCGCCGTCGATCGATGACGTGCCGGCGGGCCTCGCCGACGCGGCGCTCGAGGCGACCCGGGACGAGCTGCTGATGACGATCCGCCTCGTCCGGGAGGAGGGCCCAGATGTGCGAGTCTCCCTCTGTCCTGGACTGCTGCCAGGCCCACCCGACGCCGCGGGAGTCCGCGAGCGCATCCGCGGCAGTGGCTGCCTGGATGCAGTTCGCGATCCGTCCGGCGTCCGGCCGACGTGGGTGGTGGACCTCGCCGAGCTCGACGCCGACGATGCGACGCGCTTCGACGCCGCCGAGCGCTGGCTGGTCGTCGTGACCACCCCGGACAGAGGCGACGGGTCGCCTGGCGATGCCGCGGCGGGATGGGTCGCCGGTGGGCCGATCTTCGCGCGCGGCCCACTCCTCCCGTAGACTGGCCGGGATGCCGCTCGAGTCCCGTCGATGAACGTGCTCGTGACCGGTGGTGCCGGCTTCATCGGTGGTGCGGTCGTCCGACAACTCGTGGCACGCGGCGACCGGGTCGTTGCCATCGTCCGCAAGCCGGATCGAGCACGGGCCCTGCACGACCTCGGGGTCGAGGTGCGCGGCGGTGACCTGACCCGCGTCCCGGCCATCGTGGACGCGATGCGCGGCTGCGACGCCGTGATCCATCTCGCCGGCGACTATCGCGTCGGGATCAAGGCCAGCGAGCGGCCGGCGATGCTCGAGACCAACCTCGGTTCCACGAACCGTGTGCTGGACGCCGTGGCGACATCGGGGATCGAACGGATGGTCCACGGCTCGACCGTGAACGTCTTCGGTGACACCGGGGGACGGATCGTGGACGAGCGCTTTCGGCGGGATCTTGCCGACGGATTCCTGTCGGCCTACGACGAGACGAAGTTCCTGGCCCATCGCGCGGTGGAGGAGCGGATCGGGACGGGCCTGCCGGTGGTCATCGCGATGATCGGGGTGACCTATGGCCCGGGCGACCATTCGTCGATCGGCGCGGAGTTGCGGAGCGCATATCTCGGCACTGCACCCGTCATCTTCGTCGGCGACACGGGAATCAGCGCCGTATACGTCGAGGACATCGCTGCGGGGCTACTCGGGGCGCTCGATCGTGGGCGGATCGGCGAGGCGTACATCCTCGGCGGCGAGAACGTGCGGATGCGTGACGCGATGGCCGTCGCGGCGCGGGTCGGCGGCAAGGGTCGTCCCAGGCTGGAGATCCCGAGCGCCCTGATCCGCCTGGGTTCACACGCCCCAGCGTTCCTGGCGCGCGCGGCGGGGTTCCCGGACGACCTCGGGGAGGTTGCGCGATCCACCATCGGTGTCACCTACTGGGCGTCGTCGGCGAAGGCCGCCACGGAACTCGGCTACCGACCGCGCGATCTCGCGAGCGGGATCCGCGCTGCATTCGGCGAGGACTGAGGGTGCGGCGGCGACTCGTGTGGCGGCGGTCCGTGTGGCGGCAGTTCGCGCGGGCGGGCTTCGCGCGGGCCCGGTCGTTGGCCCTGGGGGCGGCCGTTGCCCTGGCCGCCGGCGGATGCATGCTCCAGGGTGCCGCCCTGGACGGACCGATCGTCGTTGATCTCCGCGTCGTCGCGACGAGCTCGACCGTGGAAGTGGATGCCGACGGCTGGTTCGCGCCCACGACGGCGGTCTACCTTTGCCACGCCGATCCACCTCTCCTGCCCGAGCCGGGCGCGGCACGCGTCGGCTGGGACCCGGGTGTCGCATGCCATGGATATGGGACGTACTCGAGCAGGCAAGGTCTGACTGTGGACCTGCCGATCGACGCCCTCGCGGGCGACGGCTGGCCCGACTTCGCGGCCGCAGAGGATTGGTACCTGCTGCTCGTCGAGGTCGATGGGGACCGGGCGGTGAGTGCCATCCGATCGCGGTTCGGTGCCCCTCGCGACGTCGTCGCCTTCTGACGTGCGCCGGCGGTACCGACCGGCTGACCCTCAGGCCCGCTCAGTCCGTCCGCGACCCCGGTCCGCTCGACCCGGGTCCGCTCCAACCCCGGTCCGCTAAACCCGGGTCCGCGCAACCCCGGGTCCGTTCCTGCTGGGAGCGAAAACTGCACAGACTCCTCGTGAAGGTATCCCCACATTGCGGGCAGGTGCGATCTGGTCATGGGCTCACGAGGAACCTGTCGCAATAGCGCTCCTGGTGGGAGCGCCGGGCGGGAGCGGCGGGTGTTGCGGCATCGTCGCCTTCTGAGGCGACCGACTACACTCCGACCATGGCCCGAGAGCTCCCGATCTACGAACCGCCGAACCTGAGCGGGTCGTCTCACCACGCGACGGACGGTGCGGACCGTGCGGACCTCCCGATAACCATCGGTGGCGGTCTGGCGGGTCTACCGGCAGCGGACGGCAGCGTCACCCATCGCCGACATCCCGACTGGATCCGCGCCCGGATGCCGTCCGGAGACAACTTCCACGACTTGAAGGGGCTGCTGCGCGGCCTGGACCTGAACACGGTCTGCGAGGAAGCCCGCTGCCCAAACATCGGGGAGTGCTGGGACCAGCGCACGGCCACGATCATGATCCTGGGCGACACCTGCACCCGGGCCTGCGGGTTCTGTGCCGTGAAGACCGGCCGGCCCACCTGGTTCGATGCGGACGAGCCTCGCCGCGTCGCCGAGGCCGTCGCGGTGATGGCCCTCGAGCACGTCGTCGTCACCAGTGTCGCGCGCGACGACCTGCCGGACGGCGGCTCCGGGATCTTCGCCGAGACCATCCGTCAGATGCGTGACCGGAGCCCCGGGATGGGCATCGAGGTGCTGATCCCGGACTTCGACGGCTCAGACGACCGCCTGCGCACGGTGATGGACGCCCGGCCCGACATCCTCAACCACAACCTCGAGACGGTGCGGCGGCTCCAGAAGCCGGTGCGCAAGCGGGCCCGCTGGGACCGCTCGCTGTATGTGCTGCAGCGGGCCAAGGAGATGGCGGTCGAGATCGGCTACCCGGTCCACACGAAGTCGAGCCTGATGGTCGGCCTGGGCGAGACGCGCGAGGAGCTGCAGGAGGCGTTCGAGGCGCTGCGGGCCAACGACGTCGACATCCTGACCATCGGCCAGTACCTGCGACCGTCGCTCCAGCACCTGGCCCTGGAGCGTTACTACCATCCCGACGAGTTCGTCGAGATGAAGACCGCGGCACTCGATCTCGGGTTCAAGCACGTGGAATCGGCGCCGCTCGTCCGATCGAGCTACCACGCTCGTGACCAGGTACCCGGCGCGGAGCTCAAGCGCCTGCGCCGCGCGGCCACGATCGATGCCGAGGGCCGGGTCGTCCCCGTCGCCAGCTGACCTGACGCGGCACCGGAACCTGCCTCGCGCCGAGGGCGTCCCGGCGCCATGATCGACCTGTGCCGCCGATCCGCGCGACCGTTGGTCACCGCGCTGGCCCTGGTGTTGGCCGTGGCCGCATGTGCCGTCCCGGGCGACGGCGCCGGCGCGACGGTCCACCCGAGCCAGACGGGGACGTCAACGAAAACCACGGAACCATCGACCAGCGCGACGCCGCTCCCGAGCGATCCACCGGACAGCGGCCCCGTGATCGATGCGACGACGCCGACCGGGTGCATCACGCTGGGGCCACAGGACTGCGAACGTGCGCGGGCGTTCGCGGCGACCGTGCTGAAGGCGGGCGATCCGGCCGTCGTCTACGTGCAGGTCGGCCCGTTCTCGTGTGCGGACGGCGATCCCTGCCCGACCAGCCTTCTGACTCGACCGGAAGGGGATGTCGTCATCGAATTCGGTGGTGGGACGGGGATCAACGTGCATCTCGTCGTCACGCCGGACGGCGCCTTTACGGCGACGCGCGACGCGGCCATGGGCATCGGCGTGCCACCCGCGTCGCCGCCGGACGGGATCGCCGGTCCACGTGCGTTCCAGCTCGGCCACTGCGGCATCTTCAGCGGGATCGATGTAGACGCCTCGTACTGGCATCCCGTCGGCCCGATCGCATTCGACACTGGCGAGGCCGTGAATGACACGACCGGGATCCTGACGTTGACCGATCCCGATCATGGCACCTTCACCACGGCCGCCGGGTTCTCGGTCCGCCTCATCCGCCACCTGGGCCCCAAGCTCCTGCCGTTCTGCATGTGACGAAGGCGCGTCCGCGTCCGGCAAAGCGCGACATCGAGGTTCGTGCCACGATCCCCCGATGAGCGGTCGCGAACCGACCTCCGCCGCCTTCGAGCCGACCGTCCTGGCACCGCGCGGTGGGCGTCCCGACCCGGCGTGGCTGGTCGCCGGGATCATCCTCGTCGCACTCGGGCTGGCGGTCGCCAAGCCGTGGGACGGTGGCGCCGTCGGGCCGCGAGACTCCGAGGCTTCGGGATCCCCCGCGCCGCAGCAGGACGTCGCCGCACACACCACCCCGATCGCACGGCCGCCATCCACGGGAAGGGGCGCGACGATCGCCACGCCGATCACCTGGGCGCGCGCCGCATCCGCTGTCCGACCGCACGATCGATGGGGCGTGCGGGTCGTCGTCCCCGCCAGCCCCACGGCCGACCTCGACGATCATGCCCTGGCCGTCGTCGAGCGTTGGAGCCCGGCTGCGGATGCGATCTGGCGCGACGGCGAGGAACCCCGCGACGCATTGATCCTCGCCAGTGAGCAGCGCGTCCTGGCGCTCGCCGTGACGAACCCATCCGATGACCTGTTGATGTATGTCCAGGTCTGGCGCGCGGTGGCCGCGGACACATGGGTCGCGCTCGAGCCCATGCCGCTCGAACCGCGACCCATGACCGGAGTGTTCCTGCTCGGCCCGCCGGTCGTGGACAGTGTCCAGCCGCCAGCATGGCAGACGGGGCTGTACCGCCTGGAACTCCTGACGACGACCGGGATCCAGTACCTGGACCTGGCCCTGCCCGGCCGCTGGGAGCACGTACCCGTGCCGTGACGGGCGGTCGGGTATGCTCCGTGCGATGGCACGACAGCTCGATCGACGGATCCCGCTCGCGGAGTTGCATTGCCATCTCGGCGGCGCGGTCACCCCATCGATCATGTGGGGCATCGCCCACTCCCAGGGGATCAAGCTCCCGACCAAGGACTACTGGGAGTTCCGCGACATGATCACGGTGTCGCGCCGGACCCGGTCCTTCGATGCGTATCTCCAGCTCTTCCACTGGACGGAGCTCATCCAGAGCTCGCCCCTCGCGGTGGAGCGCGCCGTGTACGAGGTGATCGGCGGCGCCTATCGCAAGAACAACGTCACCACGATGGAGCTGCGCTTCAACCCGATGAAGCGCAACCGCGGCGGCGAACAGGACCTGGACCACATCATCGCGGCGGCCGTCCGTGGCATGGACAAGGCGAAACTGGAGTACCCGGTCAAGCCGGGGCTGATCTTCTGCCTGGACCGCGCCTTTCCCTATGAACTCAACGAGATCATCGCGGAGAAGGCCATCGCGTGGCGCGATCGCGGGGTGGTCGGGGTCGACATCGCCGGGCCCGAATCGGCGACCTTCCGCGTCGCCGACTACCGGCGTCTCTTTCGACGGGTCCGCCAGTTCGGCCTGGGGCTCACCGTGCACACCGGCGAATCCGGACCCGCCGACGAAGTCGCGCGCGTCATCGAGTTGCTCGAGCCCGATCGGATCGGGCACGGCGTCAAGGCTGCGTACGACCCGCGGGCGATGGCCATGCTGCGCGACCGCGGCATCGTCCTGGAGATCTGCCCGACGTCCAACCTCAACACCAGGGTCGTGAGTGGATGGGACGAGTTCCGCTGGATCTTCGACACGTTCCGCCGCAACGACGTGCGGTTCACGATCAACACCGACGGCCCGGAGATGCTCAAGACCTACATCCGTGACGAGATGGCGACCCTCGGACGGCTCGGCATCCTGACGGTCGCCGACCAGGAGCACGCTGCGGCGACATCGATGGCGTCGTCCTTCGTACCCAACGTGAGCGACGTGCCGGCGCCCGTGCACGAACCCGCCCGACGCGTGGTCGTGGAGCGCGAGGAAGCCTAGGCCTCGGTCCCCGTGCCGGCGCCGATGCGGTACGAGCAGCAGCGGTCTCCGGCGGCGATGTGCGACTCCCGCTCGACGTCTGCGCCCAGCACTTCCCGGAACAGGTCGAGCTCCGCCTGACACGCTGCGGCATGCTCCGTCGAGACCCGGTGGATGGCGCAGTTCCGTTCGACCAGGCGGATGACGCCGTCCGCCCCGACGACGGCCTCGGCCAGGTACCCCTGCTCGTCCTGGATGACCGCGAGCTCTCGGGCGCGGTCGGCGAGGGGCGCATCGGGTGCAAGGCGCTCCGCCATGCGCTGCCGGACGCGCTCGCGAGTCAGCCGTCGCCGCTCGTCGAACACGCCTTCGAGCAGCGTATCGCCGCCGAGTGAGCGGATGGCCGCGAGCAGGCCCGATGCAAGGCCGTCGTAGTTCGTCGGGAACAGGTCCTGCGCCGCGTCAGTGACGTCGTACTCATGCCTGGGCCGGCCCACGCCGTGGCGGATCGCCCGGCGGCTCACCAGACCCGCGGCTTCCAGGGCATGAAGCTGCTGCAGGACACCGGTCCGCGACAGGCCAAGGCTGCCGGCGAGCGCCTCGGGCGTGCTCGGTCCGTCGTGCCGGAGGCGGAGCAGAAGCTCACGCCGCACGGTGGACGGCCCATTGATCGGGCTCGGCTCGGTCATGGTGCTTGCAGGCTAGCACCGGAGGCTCGGCGGCGCTGGCAGTGGTAGGCTGCCGATCGGATGGACTTCGACCTCCCGGCTGAACACGCGCTCCTTCGCGACACGATCCGCGACTTCATGCTGGCCGAGGTCGCGCCGGTCATCGACGAGCACGAACGCGAGCGCCGATTCCCGGTCGAGATCGTGCGTCGCATCGGCGAACTCGGCTGGCTCGGCATCCCGATCCCCGAGGACGAGGGCGGGACCGGCATGGACACCCTCGCGTACGCGGTGGCGATCGAAGAGATCGGCCGCGTGTGGGGTTCGCTCGGCTTGATCGTCGCGGCACATACCTCGTTGGGGTGCGGCCCGCTGCATCTCGCCGGCACGCCTGCGCAGCAGGCCGAATTCCTCGTCCCGATGGCATCCGGACGGGTGCTGGGCGCCTACGGCCTCACGGAATCGGGGGCCGGGTCGGATGCGGGCGGGACACGCACCACCGCGCGCTTCGAGGACGGCGTGGATGGCGGCTCGTGGGTGATCGATGGGTCGAAGCGGTTCATCACCAACGCCGGCCAGGCGGGGACGTACATCGTGACCGCGCGCACGGGCACGACGGACCGGGACACCGCGGAGATCTCCGCGTTCATCGTCCCGGCATCGACGGAGGGGTTCTCCGTCGGACGGCTCGAGGACAAGCTGGGGCTGCACGCCTCGGCGACCGGCGAGCTGCGGTTCGAGGGGGCCAGGATCCCCGCCGCCAACCTGCTGGGCGAGCAGGGTGGAGGCTTCAGGACGTTCCTCAAGATCCTCGACGGGGGCCGGATCTCGATCGGCGCACTCGCCGTCGGGCTTGCCCAGGCCGCGCTCGATGCGGCCGTTCCGTACGCCCAGACGCGCGAGCAGTTCGGCCGTCCGATCGGCACGTTCCAGGGGGTCGCGTTCATGATCGCCGACATGGCGACCGAGATCGAGGCAGCGCGGCTGATGGTCCACAAGGCGGCCTGGCTCAAGGACCAGGGCCGTGATTTCGGGTTGGTCGCGGCCGAGGCCAAGTTGTTCGCATCGGAGGTCTCGTCACGGGCCACTAACGCGGCGATCCAGGTCCACGGCGGCTATGGATACGTGACTGACTACCCGGTTGAGCGCTATCTCCGCGACGCCAAGCTGACCGAGATCGGCGAGGGGACGAGCCAGGTCCAGCGGCTGGTCATCGCTCGACGCATCCTCGATCTGCGGGTGCTGTAGGGCCCGGTCCGCGGCCGGCGACCGGTTCAGTGCCGGTCCGGAGCGACCCGGGTCCGCTCAACGCGGGTCCGCAACGCGGGTCCGCTCAACCCCGGGTCCGCGACCCCGGGGTCCGCTCCCCCAGGGAGCGAATGCAGCACAGACTCCTCGTGAAGGTGTCCCCACACTGTAGGCAGGTGCGATCTGGGCATGGGCTCACGAGGGACCTGTCGCAACAGCGCTCCTGGTGGGAGCGGCGGCCGGTGGGAGCGGCGTTGCCGGCCGGCGGGCGGAGCGGCGGCCGGCGAGGACCGGCGGGCGGAGCGGCGGCCGGCGAGGACCGGCAGCCGGTGAGGATCGGCGGCCGCTGCGAGGGTCGAGAAGTGGCGTCAACCGGGAGGCACTCGCCGAGTCGCACCCTGGCTGGGACGGGCCTGTGCCTCGGTCAGCCCACCTTCGTGAGGCGCACGATCAGGCGGTATTGACTCTGCGCACCGACACACGTCTGCAGCGTCAGGCTCGGCGTGCCCTGGGCGGCGTAGGCGAACTCGCCCTTGTCCGGCGTCGTCACTTTCCACCAACTCACCGCGTAGGTGCTGACCGTTCCGGCGCCGTCGGCGTAGATCACCTGCATGCCCTTCTGAAGAGCTCCACGGACGTAGGCATCGTGCAGCGGCTTGAACACGCTGTGCGCATGACCGAACAGGTAGATGTTGTTACTCCCAGCGCATCCCCAGCGGTACACGACGTTGCCGGGATAGGCACTCGAGGTGCACGAGAAGAACCCCACCGACCGGTTGATCCCGAGAGCCGGGATCCACACGTGGTTTCGCCCCGCGTAGGTCCCGGACGAGGCCTGGGACGGGGAGACCGATTTCGAACGGGCCGTCGGGACCGCAACGTCGGATCGACTGATCCAGCCGGTCGCTTGTGGTGAACCGGCGGGCCTGGAACCGGCGGGCCTGGAACCGGCGGGCCTCGTCGCCGCGCCGACCGTGGTCGCAGCCGCGCCTACGGCTTGGCCTCCGCGCCAGCTCACGCCCACGCGCGGGACCACGACCCGCGACGCCGCGATGGGCACAATAGACGTCACCGTCGCCAGCGGTTCGGAGTCGACCGGTGTCAGCCACGACCCGGCGACGGCGCCCGGCAGAGCGGCCGCGATGAGCCCGAGGATCAGAAGGAGGCCGGCGACATCGGCGCGTCGACGGAGGTGGGATGCCATCCCCATGAGCATCGACCCGGAGACGCCCCGCGTCCGTGGCCCGGACGTCCCGTCGCCCATGGGAAGGTCGTGCGGGCAAACGCCTGACTCTCCCCATCCATCCGCCGCAGACCGCAGCGGACCGCACCGGGACCCCAGTGCCGGTGCCGGCACTCAGTCGCCGGGCCCTATTCGCCGGTGCCGGCGGCGACCTCCAACGCGTCGCGCACTGCGGCCTCGAAACCGGGCGCCCAGGGCCCCTGGCCGGCGACGACGTACGGTGACTGCTCGGCCGTCTCGAACGTCTCGGGGTCGGTCACGAACGACGCGGCGCAGCCATCCACATTCGCCCGCAGCCGCTCGAAGGCCTCGCGATTGCGGAAGACGTAGAGGTGGATCCGGACCGGCTCCGCCTGGTCGAGGCCTTTCGCATCGAATCCGATGGACGTCGGGACGAGGACCGGATCGACACAGCCGGCGTCACCCGACACGATCGAATCGATCACGATCCCGCGCTTCGTCAGCTCCGTTGCGATGCCCTGGAAGTCGCCGGGCGTCGGGGCGGGCGGCGACGTGGAGATCGTCCCGCACCCGCCGAGGGCGACCGTGAGGAGCAGCGCCGCCAGCACGGGCCTGGACCGACGTCGCGAGCGAGGGCTGGAGTGGGGGATCCGTGGCATCGCCGGCGAGGCTACCACCGAGCCTGGGAAGGCGTCGCCGGGCGTACGATGACCACCCGCCTGAGGCCTCGCGACCGTGCCACCCAGGTCCGCCGCATCTCGAATCGCCCGCCTGGTCACGATCGTCGCCATCGGGACGCTGGCGACACTGGCGACGCTCGGGACGACGACGCGCCCCATCGCTGGAGCCACCTTCGAACCGACGGGCGCGACCGACAGCCGGATCGAGCGACCGATGATCGATGTCCGGTTCCTCACCCCGGCGGCTGGGTCGGACATCCCGCGGCTGCTGGTCATGGATGCCTCCGCGCCGACGCCCGGGGTCGCGCGGTTGGCTGTCCTCACCAGGCAGCAAGCCTGGTCCGAGACGGCCAGCGGATCGATCGCACTCCGCCCCGATGCCGCCGGTGCCGTCCGGACCACCGACGCGATGGATCCGCCCTGGATGCTGTCGATCGACGACAGCTCCGTCGCGATCATCGCCAACGGGGGGATGGAGGCGGCGTCCTACGTCACGCGGGTCGAGATCGTGGAACGGCCGGACGGGTTGCAGTTGGAGTCTGGCCCCACCGTCCGGCTGCCGTTCCAGATCGACGACGCGGGCGTGGCCGATATCGGCGGTGATGGCCGACCGTCCCTGGTCGTCGCCACCTCACGGACCGAACGCCAGGGTCCCACGTGCCAGGGCACGACGGTCCACGTCCTTGATCCCCGGACGTTGACGCGAGATGCCGTGCTCCATCTCCCCGACCTGCGGCTCGCCGGTGGCGTGATCGGCCCGTTCGACGGCGTTCCGGGCGACGACCTGTTCGCGTATGCCTACCCCAACTGCCCCGCCGGCCCCGACCTGCCCGGTGAAGCCCGCCTCGTCGGGCTTCGCCTGCTCGATGGATCGATCTCGTACGACGAGCCCGTCGCGATCGACGTCGGCTTCCTCGGGTCGCCGATCCGTCTGGCCAGGCCCGGTCTGTCGACGGATGGGCTGGTCGCCCGCCGCTCGGGCCTATCGCTCATCACCTGGGACGGCGCGTGGACGACCTCGTTCATCGCCGGCCAGTCCGCCCAGCCGCTGGCGGCCGTCGGCGCAGTCCAGGGATGGCAACACCCCACTGTCGTCTGGATCGACGCGACAGGCAGCCGGCCATCCATCACGGCATCGGTGTTTTACGCTGGCGTCGCTCTCCAGCCGTCGCTGCTGCGCGACGACCTTGGCGCCGACCGGTGGGACCAGCTCGTCGAGTCGATCGCCGCAGGCGCCGCCGACGGGTCACCACCGGTGGCCTTTGCTGCGCGGATCCTCCCCGATGGCTGCCCGGAGTTGTTCGTGACCGGCGCGATCGTGTCGTGTGACGGCTCCGCCCCTCGCAACGGCGCCGCCTGGACTGCCACGCGCCCCCTGGCCATCGAAGGCGGCGGGACGGACCGTCGCCTACTCGTCGCTTCCGGCATCGAGTGGCCCGATCGTGGCCTGCCGAGGACCCCGTCGCCTGCCGCGGCAGGCCCTGCAGGATGGTGGCGGCACGGTCCCTCGGCGCCATTCGTGCTGGGTGAGGCGCGCGCTGCGGACACCACCTACTTCCGGCAGTTCCCGGTCCCGCAAGCCACGGTCGACCGGACCGCCGGACCGTCCGGGACGGTGGATCTGCCGGGCTTCACGGGTACCCGGCTGTTCGTGCGCATCACGAGTCCGGAGGACCCTCCGGCGGACGGCTCGGGCCTGCTCGCCCTGCGCAGTGCCGAGAGGCCCGGCGAACGGCGCGTCGTCGCGCGGATCCACGTGGCCCCCGGCCTTGAGGCTGGGCGGGACGGCGGGTTCGCCCGGGTAGACCTTGGGGCCGACGCCGGGACCGTCGGGCCGTGGCGAGTCACGGTCGTGCCGATCAACGACTGGGGTGAGGTCGGCCGCGGGGCGTCCGGCGCCGTGGCCCGCGACGTGGCGGCTCCCCAGGTTGACGTCGCCGTTCCATTCACGAGCCTGATCTGGCCTGCCGAGACCGAGCTTCACGGGGTCGCGGAGCCGGGTACGACGGTGCGACTGGACGGCGGGGAGACGATCGAACTCGATCGTCGCGGGCGCTTCGTCATAAGGACCACCCTGGCGCCGTGGCCGCAGACATTCCGCCTCACGGCCACGGATGCTGCGGGGAATGTCACCACGCGGGACCTCAGTGTCATCGGCGGGATCGACTACCGACAGATCCCGATCGAGGCGGTGATCGCGATGCTGCTCCTGGTCGCCGCCGGAATCAGCGGCGTGGTCGGCTCGCGCCGGCCGCGCCAGACGATCAGGCCCGCCGACGCTCGCCGGGCGGCCGACGGACCCTGGCCCGACGACGGACCGTGGCCCGACGACGGACCGTGGCCCGACGACGGTGGCCCGGTGATCCAGGACCTGCCGCCGGGCCACCAAAGCACGGAGGGGCGCTGACGGGCGGTCAGCGCCCCCGCGCTCGCCGTTTCGCGTCGCGCAGCCGCTGCATCGTGTCGTCGCCGCCCGAGTCGGGCGCCGCGGGTGGCTGCGCTGGCCGGTCGGGTGTCGTGTCGGGTCGCGGTCCCGCGGCCGGCCTGGCAGGCGGCTGGACGGGGGCCGATGGGGCCGGGAGAGCAACCGAAGCCTTGGCCGGTGGACGCGCCCCAGCCGGAGCCGCCGCAGCCTCGGATCCATCGCCCATGAGCGGGCCTGATCCACTGGGCCGCAGTGCGCTGCGCGCGGCGGTGGACCCGCGCTCCCGAGCCGCCAGCAGGCTCGCGCCGGTGGCGCTGCGCGGGGCTGCGCGACCGCCTCGACGGCCGATGCCCCGGACCCAGGCGCCCGCCGCAGCGAACTCGCGACGCCCGACCGACACGCGACGGAGGGCGATGTCCAGCGGCCAGAGGAGCAGGGCCAGGACGAGGAGCAGCGGCCATAGATCGGTGAATTGGCTCGTGGCGGTCAGATCGTGGATCCACGGGTCCAGGGGCGTCAGGACCACCGATCCGCCGGTCGCGCTCCGCAGGGCGGCAAGGAACGGCTCGTTGGCACCCAGCTGGCGGTACTCGGCGGCGGTCGGCGCGACCAGTCCGACCGTCCGACCGAGCGGCGAGGACCCCGGTCGGGTCTGGGTGACGCGGACCGCGTAGGCGCCGGCATCGATCTCGCCGAGGGGGACCTCGTACACGCCAGGGGCGATCTGGACCAGGTCCACCTCCGTGGCCGTCAGGTCCGGCCCGACCACGACCGCAGTGGTGGTGTAGAAGTCACGGGCCGAACCATCCTCGTCGACGCTTTCGACGTGCAGCGTGGTCTTGCCGCCGCGGGCGTCGAACGATGCCTCGATACCGCCGGTCTCCTCGCCCGGGAACGTCCACGACACGAGCTGGCTGAAGAAGCGCGAGAAGCCCTCCCAGCCGACCCAGTCCTTCGCCCAGCGACCGGTGCTGTCCGACGTCCAGGCGACGGAGCGTCCCAGGCCGTACTGCCACTGGGCCAGGAGGGGATCGTCGCGCGCGGTCACGAGGACCGTCTGGGCCGCCGGCTTGGCGGTGGTCCCGTTGTAGCCGCGCAACTGGGGGAACCCGCCGTCAAGGCCGCGCAGGATCGGCGACGACGAGGTCAGGATCGGGAAGAACGCCTCCTCGACGATCTGCTGACCGGAGACCTGTTGCGTCTCCTTGAGAAAGATGTCCGGGATCGATGCCGGGTTCGCGGCATCGTAGAAGCGGCCGCCGCCCTTGGACGCGAGGCCCTCCAGGAACGGGTTGGAGCCACCGCCGGCACCGACCGTCGACAGGGTGATGCCCGCCGCCTTCATCCGCGCCAGGATGGCGTCGTACTGGCCCGAGCTCGACCAGCCATCCGTGAGCAGGATGATGTGGCGCCTCGTCGCCGAAGCACCCTCGAGGGATTCGACCGCCTGCTCGAGACCGGCGACGATGTTGGTCTGACCGACCGGCTGGATGGCCGCGATCGAGGACTCGAGATCGGTTACGTTGCCGAGCGGCTGGGTCTTGACGACCCAGTGGGCCTGCTCATTGAACGAGACCACCCCGAGCTCGTCCCGTGCCGTGAGGGCCGCCGCAGCCCGCAGGATGGCCTCCTTGCCGATGTCCACCTTGCGCACGCCGCCGATGCCGGTGCCGCCGCCCTGGTTGAACGTGTTGCAGTGGCAGGCATCCATGGAGCCCGACTGATCGATGACGACGACGAGCGCGATGTCCGGCTGCTTCTCGCGATTGCGCACCCCCATGTCGACGGGCAGCGTCTCCTCGAGCGGGGTGCTCTGGTAGCCGCCGGCGCCGTAGCTGTCGGGCCCACCCACCATGACGAGGCCTCGACCGAGATCACGCACGTACACCTGCAGTGCCGCGAGCTGTCGATCGGACAGGCGCGTCCGTGGCACGTCCACAAGGACGACGCTGTCGTAGTTCGAGAGTGACGCGAGGTCGGTCGGCAGCGCTTCCGGGACGATGGCATCGACCTGCTGTTGCTGCGCCTCCAGGGCTGCGACGAGTTCGCGGGCGGCATCGGCGTCGCCGGCCAGCACGAGCGTCCGCGGCTCGCCCTTGACGATCGTGTTGCTGTCGGCCCGGTCGTTCTCGTTGAACGTGTCCCTGGCTGCCTCGACGACGACCCGGAACCGAAGGAAACCCGCTTCCGACGGGGTGACGTCGAAGACGACCCGGTTCAGGCCGACCTCGAGCTGGAGGCGCTTCGGTTCGCTGGCCTGGGCGCCGTTCGCGAACAGACGGACGGTCGCCGGCTGGGCCACCGAGGAGCGGATGTCGGCCACGACCTCGATCGAGTCACCGAGATTGGACGTGGAGGGGGTCACGATCCGCTCGATGAGCACCTCATCCGTGTTGCCGAGCCCGATGAGCCGCGTCTCGATGCGGATGTCCCGCGCCGCGGCGAGCGATGCCTCCGCCTGGCCGGCGCCGGTGGTGTCGTTGCCGTCGGACAGCAGCACGATCCGTTTCTGGGCGTCGTCCGGGAACAGCGCGGACGCCAGGCGCAGCGCAGCGCCGATGTCGCTCGCAGAGCGGATGGGGGTGGACGCGATCCGGTCGATGTCCTCGAGGTCACTGGGCAGGCGCTCGACGAGCGCGTCCTTGCCGAAGGCGACGATCCCCGCGACGTCGCCGTCCGGGATGACCGCCAGGGTGTCACGCAGGAACGCCAGCGCGTCCTCCCGGCCATCGTTGCCGACGGAATCGGACAGGTCGACGACGAACACGGTGGCGAGCCGATCCACCGGCAGGACGAGCCGGAACCCAGCCAGGGCCAGCACAAGACAGGTCAGCAGGATCGTGCGGACGACGAGAGCCAGCCGCCGTCGGCCCACGCCGACCCGGCGCTTGGCTCCCAGGTAGAGCGCCACGGTCAGCGCCATCGCCGGGACGAGGAGCAGGAGGGCCAGAGGCGCGTCGAAGGAGATGCCCATCAGGCGGCCGTGCCGTCGCTGCGCCCGAGGCGAACCGCGATCCCGCGACGGATGCGGGCGACGCCGTCGCGGTGGTACAGCGCCCACTCGGCCGACAGCGCGATCAGGACCAGCAGGACGATCGGGATCCACAGTTCATCGCGCGTGGTCGGGCGCTCCGTGGGGCCAGCCCCGCCACCCGTCCCGCTACCGGGCGATGGCGACGCCGCCGGGGCACGTCCGAGCGCCTCGATGGCGGCCGCCGAGCCCGGCGCGATGGACGATTCACCGACGTCGAACAAGTCGACGGCGAAGCGCACCGGGGCGAACGGATCGATCGGCGGCGCCGCACCGCTGGCCCCCGGCGCGGCGGACGGCGACCCACTGGCAGCGCCGCTACCCGATGGCGCAGGCGACGCGGATCCGGACGATCCGGCAGATGGCGATGGGGTCGGATCCGTGGCGTCAACGATGGGCGTCACGACGTAGATGCCCGGCTGGACCGCACCCGCGTACGTGACGGCGGCATCGGTCGATGACGCCCGGACGAACTCCGTGACGGTCCCGTCCGGCGCGGTCACGATCAGGCCGCTCGCGCCGGGCGGGATGACGAGGGCGACCGGCGTGCCCGGCTCGATGGCGTCCGTGGGTGCCGTGGAGCCGCCGAGCAGCTCGCCGGTCAGATTCGCCACGAGGATCGGGAAGGCGACCTGGAGCGGCAGATCGCTCTGCCGCGGCTCGAAGGCGAGGACCGCGGTCGGCAGGCCATCGCGAGACCCGGCGTAGAGCAGCGGCGACCCCTTGGGTCCAGGGATGATCGTTCGCGCCCACTCGGGCGTCGTCAGCTTGGTGGCCTCGGCGATGTGGGTCGTTGAGAGATCCACGTAGCGCAGCACCGGCTCATCCGGATCGAGCGTCGCGATCCCGGGATTCTTGAGCGTGCCGGTGACGGCGCCGAGTGGACTCGACCGGGGCGGCGCGATGGCCAGGATGGGGGCATCGGGCAGGGTCGTCGGCAGAAAGCCCTCGAAGATCACGAGGTCCCATGGCAGGCCGTCCTTGCGCTGGGTCGCGGGACCATAGTCCTTGGGCGCGACACCGAACAGTTCGGCGTTCGGGAGATACGAGAGGGCCGTCTCCAGGTACGGGTCGCCCTCACCGACGACGAGGATCAGGCGCGTCCTGACCGACGGGATGATCGCCCACGCCCGATCGTCGATGGCCAGCTGGTCCGGTGCCGTCGTGACCTGCGGATCGGCCCCGGCGAGCCGGACCTCGATCGCTCCCACGTCGTCGGGCACGTCATCGAGCACGATGTCCGTGCGGGCCTGGGCGTCGAGCACGACATCCCGGACCTCGATGAGCCGGTCGCCGCTCCAGACCTCGAGCCGACGCGACGCGCGCTCCACGTCGAGGTTGGCGATACTGATGAAGACCGACCGGGTCACGCCGGACGGGGCGACCTTGACGGCGAGCGCCACGATCGCCTGGTTCTTGCGGTCGCGGCCGACCTGCAGCACCTTGACCGGGGCACGCACCTCGGTCGTGGGTGCGCCCGCCAGCGCTGCGTCGGTCGCGACGAGGACCTGGGCGTCGCCGGAGCGGGCCGCGAGCTTGGAGGCGAGCTCCAGCGCGTCGCCGAGGTCCCCACGGGCCGGCGACACGGTGATCCCCTCGATGGCTTGGCGGACGCGGGCGAGGTCGGATGAGCTGTTGACCACGATGCGTGCCGTGCGGTCGGCCGCGATGACGCTGACCTTGCCGCCCGTCGGCAGGTCGCGCAGCGCCTCGATGGCGGCGTCCTTCGCGACACTCAGCCGGTCCGGCACCACGTCCGTGGCGCCCATGCTCGCCGAGGTGTCCACGATCAGGACCAGGTCCCGGGCGAGGCCCGCCGGACGCTCCACGAACGGGCGTGCGGCGAGAAGCGCGAGGATCGCCACGAGCAGCAGCTGGAGCAGCAGCAACAGGCTGCGTCGCAGCTTCTGCCACGGCGCGTTGGCCTCGACATCGGTGAGCAGGCGTGTCCACAGCAGCGTGGATGGCACGACGGCCTCGTCCCGGCGCAGCTTGAGCAGGTACATCGCCACGACGACCGGGATGAACAACAGTCCCAGGAGCGCGAGTGGACTCGTGAACGGCACCCCGACTACCCCAGGACCCGACGGCGCCGCAGCTCGGCGAACATCAGTTCCGCCAGGTTCACGTCGCTCGGCAGGTCCACGTAGCTCGCTCGACGCCGTGCGGCCAGGTTGGCGAACCCGGCCTTCCATTCGGCCAGGCGTGCCTTGTACGCGTCCAGCGTCGCGAGGTCGACGGTGACGTCCACTCGGTCGCCGGTCTCGGTGTCGACGAGGCGCAGGTCGCCCTCGAGCGGCGGATCCAACTCGTCGGGCGACAGGATGTGCAGGATGATCAGCTCCGAACCAGTCGCGGCGAGGGCCCGGATGACCTTGTCGGCGGCGGGATCCAGCAGATCGGACAGCAGCACGATGACGCCACGGCCATTGAGCTGGGCAGCCGCATGTCGAGCCGCGGCCACGAGGTCGGTCGGACCCTCGGCGACATCGACCGCGGACAGATCTGCCAGGAGTCGCAAGACCCGTCCCGAGCCTCGCATCGCCGAGCGCCGGCGCGCCATCCGGCCGGCCAGGACGCTCACGGCCACGCGGTCCTCACTGGCGAGGCCGATGTACCCGAGCGCCGCCGCTGCGCGCTTGGCGAAGAGCAGTTTCTCCGGGCTGCCCGTCGCCATCGACGCGGAGGCATCGATCATCAGCGTGACGGTGACGTCCTCCTCTTCGACGAACAACTTCACGAACAGTCGCTCGAGGCGGGCGTAGACGTTCCAGTCGAGCTGGCGGAGGTCGTCGCCCATGGAGTAATCGCGATAGTCGGCGAACTCGACAGACTGACCGCGCTTGGCGCTCCGCCGGCCGCCCTTCAAGCCGCCACGGGCAGGTGAGCGCATGAGCAGCAGCAGCCGTTCGAGCTGACGCAGGAACGCCTCGTCAAAGACGGTCGGATCGACCTCGCTCGGAAGGAAGGCCGGGCGGGTCCCGGACGCCACGATGGCAGGGGGCGGCTGGCCCCCTGGATCGAGGCCGGGTCGCTCGGTCATCTGGGTGCTACTCGACCGTCGGAACGGCGACGCTGTCGAGGATGGTGCGAACGACGGCCTCGGTCGTGATCCCCTCGGCCTCGCCCTCGAAGTTGAGGATGATGCGGTGCCGCAGGGCTGGTAGCGCGACGGCGCGGATATCGTCGGAGGACACGTTGAACCGGCCATCGAGCAGGGCGTAGATCTTGCCGGCCGTCACGAGGGCCTGAGCGCCGCGGGGAGAGCCGCCATAGCGCACGTACTCGCGGACGAGGCCGGGCGCCCGTGGCTGGTCCGGGTGGGTCGCCGCCAGGACGCTGACGGCGTATGCGGTGACGTGCGGGGCGATGGGCACGGCTCGGGCCAGGCGCTGCATCTCGACGATCTCGGCCGCGCTGCAGACCTTGCTGGCGGTCACGCTCTCCGAGCCGGTCGTCCGATCCATGATCGTGACGAGGTCCTCCTCCGACGGGAACGGGACCATGACCTTGAACAGGAACCGGTCGAGCTGCGCCTCGGGGAGGGGATAGGTGCCCTCCATCTCGAGCGGGTTCTGGGTCGCCAGGACGAAGAACGGCGGATCGAGCGGATAGCGCTGGCGAGCGACCGTGACCTGGTGCTCCTGCATCGCCTCGAGGAGGCTGGACTGGGTCTTGGGCGTCGCCCGGTTGATCTCGTCCGCGAGCACGAGGTTGGCGAAGATCGGCCCCGGCTGGAACCGGAAGATCCCCCGACCCTCCTCCCCGGTGAGGATGTTCGTGCCCGTGATGTCGGCCGGCATGAGGTCCGGCGTGAACTGGATGCGGTTGAAGGAGCAATCGATGACGTCCGCGATCGTGCGCACGAGCATCGTCTTGCCCAGGCCGGGCACGCCTTCGAGCAGCACGTGGCTGTTCGCAAGGAGGCCGGTGACCGTCTGGCGCACCAGCTCGCGCTGGCCGACGATGACGCGACCGATCTCACGCTCGATCGTCTGGGCGCGTTCGGCGAACGCCTCGGGCGCCAGGCGCGTGGTCGGGTCGGCGGTGACAGGTGCTTCCATGGTGCCTCCGATCGGGCCGCTATCGCTGGTGGCGACCGCGTCCGACGCTAGTTCGAGGGGTTGAGCGAGCTGAAGTAGTCGCGCACGTAGTCCTTGACCGACAGGGGCACATAGCCGCGATCGAGCGAGGTCTGGGCGTACCGCTCGAAGTCGGAGAAGACATCCTGGTA